>CAYINU010000006.1:0-32511 GCA_964364855.1 uncultured Candidatus Marinamargulisbacteria bacterium
CCAGCGCCCGTCGATACCGCCACGTTTTCATCTTGTATTACGCCTCGCTACCACTATGCATTTTTACATCTCTAAAAACGTTAGAATTTCAATTACTTTATCGGTTGGTAACGGGTATGTAAAGCGCTTCTTTTGCCTCACACTCTGGCCAAAAAATCACCCATTGATCGGAAAATCCGGTATCGGCACAAACGTCCCGATCGTCATCTGACTTTCCTCACCGTTGTTGATGATCGAGACTTTGCCGGTGCGGATCGAGGCGTCTCCTGCCGATGCCGGATAGTCGTCAAAAAACAAAATCTCAATATAGTTCGACGGTGTTCGGCGGCCTTGGGTGTCCACAACATATACCAAATATCTAAATCCTGATCCTCGGAGAGGATCAGACGACTGGCATCAAACGTACCAGTAGATGGAAACCTGGCTTGATAATATCCCATCGTATTGTTTGTAATATCCCACACCTCATACTGCCCAAATTCCGATGACGGCAACGTGCTCTGTGTCCACGTCAATACAATATTCGTCGTTCGCCCTTCCGGACTCAACGTCTCCACACTGGCCACACTCAAACTCACCGGTCGTGGATAGTCGTCCGGCAGCGGCACGGATAATTGCATACTTGCCGACCGGTTGTCCCGCGTCGACGTGATTTCACTCCGCACATGCATCGAATACGTCGTATTCACATCCAGGACGATATTCACCGAGGTCTGCCGCGCTGTCATCGCGTCTGCGATCCACCCCCCTCCGTACCGCGCCCCGATCCGAATATCCGTATACGGCCCCACATTCACCGACGGACCCCATTCCAGGTGATACGTATTCACTGTCCCATCCACCGTCGTGATCGTCAGGGTCAGGTCGTAGGTCGGGGTTGTGGATCCGCCGCCGCCGGACGATGACGGGGTCGCGCGTCCGCATCCGGGGAGTAGCGGCATCATGCCCACCACCAGTACGAACGCCGCTAGCGCTGCTACTCCTGCCAACCGCGTCCACCTCTCCCGCCTCATTTTACTGCCTCGCGTTTCCATCGAGAGGGCATTTTATCATATCTGAGCTGGGTTGTTGACGTGGTTAAAATGATGGACAAGGCGCAAAGGAGGACTATACGGATGGCGGTTCCTTATCCGAAATGTTATGCTTTTAAAGCATCATGGCCCCAAAAATGCTGACCCAGCACGATGTTTTATCTTTCCTGAAAGCACATCTGGAAGAGCTTCATCAGAAGTTTGATATCCGGCAAGTCGGCCTTTTTGGATCGTTTGCTCGAAATGAACAAACATTAAACAGTGATATTGATGTTCTCATCGAACTAGGAACCCCCTCCCATATTTACGAGAAGAAAACAGGCTTTCGCAGGTACCTAGAATCCCAGCTCGGGCGACCTGTTGATGTCGTTAGAGTAAATCACATTAATAAGTCTGTTCGAAATGCGATCCTAAATGACACGCTATATGTTAATTGAAAAAGATAAGTTGGCTCTGGCGGTAATACGCGACGCGATCCAAAAGATTCGGCTTTGCGCCTCACGCTTTTCTGATTCCCAAGCTTTTTTTGATGATTGGATTTCCTTCGATGCAGCGATGATGAATTTTGTTGTCATTGGCGAAATGGTCGACAAGCTTTCCCCTTCTCTTAAGCAAGAACCTTCTCATATTGACTGGCAACAAGTGAAAGATTTTAGGAATTTGATCGCACATAACTACCTGGGTATTGACCACGAAGAGATTTGGGAAATTATCCAAACGCACATCCCTCCTTTAGTGGCCTTTCTTGAACAGAAACTCGGTTCTGTGTGAAGCTGGCGTTGCTGACGCCACTGGTTAATATCTCGTGATGACACTACCTAGAGCTGGTCTCATAAATAAGGAAGCCGTCTCAGAAATGCGAGGAATAACGCCGCATGGGGCATTTATGAGAGGGCTTCTAGGGCGCCATTTGATAGATGCAAGGCAAGTGGCAGCAAAAAAACCGGAGTTTACTTGTCGTAAATGAGGATTTTTTTGACTGACACTTAACGCCGCAGATGCAAATGAGGACATGCCCTAGGGTTGTCGTGGTCGAAGATGTTGGATACAATGCGCCAAACTTCGCTTTTATTTGGCTGCTCGCAGCAGCTCACGAGCACTCGCCCGGTCGCCCGAAATAAATTCGGACTCCCTCGGCTCAGGGCTGATAGGTTAAGAAAGGAACCATTAAGGATGCACCATTACTCACTACGCGTACGGCATCCGTGGCACGGCATTTCGTGCGGCGACGATGCCCCGACCACCGTCAACGCATTTATCGAAATCGTCCCTACTGATAGCGTCAAATACGAAATCGACAAGGAATCCGGTCATCTCATGATCGACCGCCCGCAAAAATTCTCCAACTACTGCCCCAGCATGTATGGGTTTATCCCCCAAACCATTTGTCGGGAAAATGTGGCGGCCTATTCTCGGAAGCGCACCGGCCGTACCGATGTAGAGGGCGACAACGATCCCATTGATATTTGTGTGCTCAGTGAACGCCCCGTCAATCACGGGACCATCATTGTCCATGCCAGGCCCATCGGCGGTTTTCGGTTATTTGATGGTGGAGAGGCTGACGACAAGATCATTGCCGTTCTGGTCAACGATCCTCTCTATGGCAAATTCACCGAACTGCCCCAGGTCCCCGAACAGATTATCGACCGACTCCGGCATTACTTTGTGACCTACAAAAGCATCCCCGAGCCCAACAAAGAACAGCCCTGTGTCATCTCCCATATCTATGGGCGGGACGAGGCACACGACGTGATTCGATGTGCCATGCAAGACTATCAAGTCTATTTCCAATCCCAAATTGCTGCCCAAAAATCGAAGGAGGAATCGTATCATGCGCTTTAAAGCCCCTAAACTTACCACACAAATTTTCCTGGGCATGCTCTTGGGGTTGATTGTCGGACTGGTGGTCGGACCTTCCGCTCATCACTTGGATATTCTCAGTTTTATTTTCTTGCGCCTCATCAAGATGGTCATCGCACCTCTGGTTCTGACCACATTGGTGGTTGGCATTGCCAAATTGGGCAGTTTTTCTACTGTCGGCCGTATCGGAATCAAGACCATTATCTATTTCCAAGTCGCCACCATTTTGGCCTTGCTCACAGGTCTGATATTGGTCAATACGTTTGAACCCGGCAAACGTCTCAACATCACGCCGCCCGCCATCGGTACCCAAACCGGTATTGAATCCAAGGCCATTCAGGGTCCCAAGGGATTCGTGGAACACCTTATTCCGGCGAGTATTTTCGAGTCCATGGCGACCAACGAAATCCTGCAGATCGTCGTATTTTCCCTGTTTTTAGGTGTGGCCATTCACGCCATCGGGGACCACGGCAAAGTCATTATGCGTTCCATGGAGGCCTTTTCTCATTTGATGTTTAAGGTCACAAATTATGTGATGGCCTTTGCACCGTTTGGCGCATTTGGTGCGTTGGCGGCGGTGTTGGGCAAATATGGCATCGGTATCTTGAGCGGATATCTGTATCTGTTGGCCTGTTTTTTGGGCGGACTGCTCTTTTTTATCTTTGTCATTCTCTTTTTAATCTGTACCCTATTTCGCATCCCCTTTTTCAAGTTGGTCTCCTACGTTCGTGAACCGGCCCTGCTGGCATTTAGCACGGCCAGCTCCGAGGTGGCGTTTCCGAAATTGATGGAACGACTGGAAAAATTCGGCTGTAGCGAACGCATTACCAGCTTTGTGTTGCCCCTGGGTTATTCGTTTAACTTGGATGGCTCGATTATGTACATGACATTTGCGACGATCTTTATCGCGCAGTTGTATGGAATCGATTTGAGCTTCCAGCAAGAAATCGTAATGATGCTAACGTTTATGATTACCAGCAAGGGGATGGCTGGCGTCCCTCGTGCATCGCTGATTGTCATTGCCGGAATGCTAGCGTCCTTTAACATTCCAGTCGAAGGCTTGGCCTTGATTTTGGGCGTGGATCAGATCCTGGATATGGGCCGCTCCGGCACCAACGTCATGGGCAATGCCGTCGCTACCGCCGTCATCTCCAGGTTGGAAGGCGAGCTGAACGTCGCGAAACAAGAATCTGAGGAGTAATTCGGAAACTTCTAGAATCTCACTGCGGTTGCTACCTCATCAGTTACATGCCAGACACAAGAGGGGTGGCGCCGATTGGGGTCCCCACATCGAGACGAAGGTACTCCGAGCGAGACTGTGGGGAGTTGGAATCGGTGACAGGACCCCGATGGGAGTAATCACCGAGTTAACAATATGAAACTGATCTTATCTGAAAAGCCCTCCGTGGCGCGGGACATTGCCCGGGTGTTGGGTATCACCCACCGCCACGAGGGCTATATCGAGGGAAAAGGCTGTGTTGTGACCTGGGCATTGGGTCACCTGATCGAATTTTGCCAGCCGGATGACTACGGCGAGCAGTTCCACCGGTGGACGTTTGATACCCTACCCATTATCCCGGAAACCTTCAAAAAGAAAGTCATCGACAGCTCCGCCGCACAATACGACGTGGTCAAATCCCTTTGCCAGCGCCAAGACCTGACCGAAATAATCTGCGCCACGGACGCCGGACGTGAAGGAGAGCTTATTTTTCGAACCATTTATCAAGAAACTGGCTGTATGGCACCCATCCGCAGGCTGTGGATTTCCTCCCAAACCGATGCCGCCATCAAAGAAGGCTTTGCGCAGCTAAAACCCGGCTCCGACTACCAGCCGCTATACGACTCCGCCCTGAGCCGTGCCGAGGCAGACTGGCTGGTGGGAATCAATGCCACCCGCGCCTACTCCATCAAATTCTCTCGAGGCCGCGGCGTGATGAGCGTAGGCCGGGTACAGACTCCCGTCCTAAAAATGATCGTGGACCGGTACCGCGAACACACCCGATTTGACTCCAGGACATTCTACGAAATTTTCGTCGACCTCGCCCATACCAACGGCACCTTCCGCGCCAAGTGGATGGGCGGTGAGGATGATAGGCTGTTTGACAAAGACACGGCCACCGCACTGGCTGACGCCATCAAGGCCATTCCCTCCGGGACCATTGCATTGCTAACGGAAAAAGAAAAGGTCGAAAAACAACCCCTGTTGTATGACCTCACAGAGTTGCAAAAAGAAGCCAATCAAAAATTCAAATTCTCCGCTGACCAGACCTTGAAATTGATGCAAGACCTCTATGAGAAATATAAACTCTTGACCTATCCGCGAACCTCGTCAAGTTATCTTGGCACCGATATCGTACCCCAGCTGCCCAATCGTCTGCAAAACCTGGCAGATATCCCGGACTACGCCTTTGTCCAAGATATTTTAGCGAATAAACGGACAATAGCCGACCGCCTGATCGACAATGACAAAGTCACCGATCACCACGCCATTATCCCGACGGACAAAAAACCAAACCCCTCGGAGTTGCCCGCGGATCATCGGGCCATTTACGACATGGTCATCCGTCGCTTTTTGGCTGCGTTTATGCCGGAGTGCCTCAAACACCATACTGAAATTATCGCCACATTCGGTGAGCACCGCTTCAAGGCCACGGGCACCGTGATCACACAACTCGGGTGGCGCCAGCTTTATGCCCAAGATGACGACCTGGGAAAGGAATCCAAACCCCTGCTGCCCAAGGTTGCCGCAAACGATCCGGTTAAAAATGCGAAAACCGAACTCAAAAAAGGCCAGACAAAGGCCCCACCCCTGCACACGGAGGCGACCTTACTTGCCGCCATGGAAACAGCTGGCCGCAGCATCGAGGACGAGGAACTGCGCCAGGCCATGAAAAATTGCGGGCTGGGCACACCGGCCACTCGCGCGCAGATCTTGGAAAAACTCATCCATGTGACTTACATCGTTCGGGACAAAAACAAACTCCTGCCGACGCCAAAGGGTGAATACCTCATCGACGCCATCATAGATCCCGTGTTGCTCTCCGCCGAGCTCACCGGCACCTGGGAGAAAAAGCTCAACGACATCGCCCAATCCAAATTTGAAAGAGTGATCTACATGAACGACATCAAGTCCTTTACCGAATCTGTGGTAGCCAATGTGGTCCAAAGCACAGCCTATACCCTACGTGCCGATCAAAAAGTGTATGGCGACTGCCCCAAATGTCAGATAGGCAAAATTATCGAAACACCCAAGGCCTACGGCTGCACCCAGTGGAAAAGCGCCGGCTGCAAATTTGTCATTTGGAAAGAGATGTCCGGAAAGGCGCTTACCGAAAATCAAGTGGAAACCTTGCTCAAAAAAGGACTTACTCCCGTCATCAAGGGCTTCAAAAACAAGGCTGGGAATCCATTCGAGGCAGCCCTGAAGCTCGTCGATGGCGACGTGCAATTTAACTTTCACCGAGACGCCATCGGCACCTGCCCCCTATGTACGGCCAGCGTCGTGGAGACTGCCAAGGCCTATTCATGCGATCAGTGGCGGGTAACCGGATGTGGATTTGCGATTTGGAAATCGATGGCCAATCGGACCATTACACTTGCGGAAGCGCAGACCCTGCTCACCAGCGGCCAGACCGAAGTGCTCACCGGATTTAGTTCTAAGATCGGTAAGCCCTTCGATGCCGGCCTGAAACTGGTGAACGGAAAAGCGGAATTCTGGTTCCGCTAGCTTTTGGGGCAGCAGCGGCACATGCCACGAAATGACTTTTTCAGTCCTATTCCGATGATCAAAATGGGCCAAATCATATTGGCCAGGTGCGTCGAAATGGTACCCAGTTCACGCAGTAAAAATGTGAGACCGACCAAGGCGACCAACACACCAATGGTGCGGTGACAGACACAGCCACAGCGTTTGCCTTCCGCGCAACAATTTTCGCCAGATTGCCCTTGCGACTCATTCATAATTGACCTCCATTGGGGGAAATAGGTTGACTTTGGTAATAGTAACACAGATGTCATGCCGAATTCCGAAATCAAAAGTCACCCATTACTACCTCATCGGTTCTTTGCCGATTCAAAGGCTCGCAAATTTCTTTTCCGATGGTTTCTAGCAAAGCTTTGGCGTTCTCAACCAAAATGCTGAAGTCGATTTCGAGATGTCCCTCGATTCTGTCGATGTACGGACTGAGCTCCTGTCAACGTGTGTACTGGTCGATAGTTGCTCGGAGTTTTTCCATTAGCTCGAGAGTTTGGTAGTGTCTCAGTTTGAAGCATCGAAAGATACCGTTGCTTCTGTGCTTGACCGCTAAGGAACAGACGGCCATACTTTATATATGGCACAAAAACCAAAGAGACCGAGAGACACAAACCAACTAGCGAAGTTCATTACCGATGTTGCGGTAGGCGCTGAGGAGTTGCCGGAGAATAAGCCAACGGGGAAGAATAAAGCAGCTGTTGAACTAGGGCGGTTAGGTGGGCTTAAGGGTGGTAAGGCGCGAGCAGCGAAGCTTACGCCAGAACAGCGGCAGGAGATTGCTAGGAAGGCCGCTCAGAAGCGGTGGGGGAAATTAAAGCGGACTTAATTCCCTTCCTCTTCTAATTCTAAAAGAGGAGAATTAGCGTCCAATATTTTTTTTAGCCGCTTTAATCCCTTGAAATCGACAAATGCAGCCACCCTCAATTTACCACCATCTAATAGTACCTTAATATCATTAAGGTCAGTGCTTTGTTGTAGATTAGTGACAACAGGTAGATTGTGAGGATGGGTTGAAGCGGTTACTGACATAGAGCTGCTTTCTAACGGAATTTCGTTACTTTCTATTTCTTGAATATTAGCAGAATCCGCAAGTTTTGCATAGGCTGCTGTCGCAGCAAACTCTTTTAAAAAGTCATTCACTGAGCCATCTTTAAAATCGCGCTCAAGCAGTAAATAAGCCTTGAACGCTTCGTCAGAGGGCGGCATGCCCTTGTATTTATCAATAATCTCTCGATGAATGATGGGCGATAAAGCCGCTTTCCTGATCAGCTCATCTCGCTCCGGAGATATTTCTCTGGGATCGCGAATGATTTTTAGTGCGCATTCCGTTAGTTTTACCTTTCGAGCTTCATTGTTACCTACATATTCAATTAAACCAAATGATTTTAATGCTGCCAGCGTCAAGTTCCCACCGCTACTTTTTTCGGTATAGCCCCAAGCAGTAACTGCTGCGCTAATAGGAATGTCATGAACACTTGCAATTTTATATAGCGCCCTGACCCGTTCCAATGCTCGTGGTAAAGATATAAAAGGGAAGCGTTGAGCACCTTTAGGGCGATTATACTTTGATTTTGGCATTACCTTGGGCTCTTCCATAAAAACCTCCGTTTCTTTTTTTTTAAAAATAACACTGCCCGAAATGGCCGTCAATTCTATTTCTTGAAATTATACCGAAATGGGAGAAATGGCATTGATATTATTTCAATAAATGGTTAGTATTTGTTTATTAAGGAGGAAAAAATGAAAAGAAGAGATATAGGTCCCGTTCGACAGATACCCGTACGCGGACCGATAACAAAAAGGGCTAAGACATAGATTTTTGCCGATCTGTCTTAGCCCGTGGTAGCTACGGCTCCGGCGGTTAACGCTGCCGGAGCGTCTTTTTAATTACATTCTTAACATATCCCAGAATCAAGTAATTGTCCATCTTAAAATGAACTTTATGCTTGACTGAGTATGCATCATCTTCTATCATGATTATATGAACAAGCTCTCTTTATCCAAACGCGCTCAAATACTCGGAATGCTAGTAGAAGGCAACAGCCTACGATCTACAAGCCGGATGGCCGAATGCTCTATCAATACGGTTACTAAGCTTCTAGTAGACGTTGGGTGCGCGGTAACTGAGTATCAATACAAAGCCCTCCGTAACCTAACCTGCAAGCGCATCCAAGTAGATGAGATATGGTCCTTCTGCTATTCCAAGCAGAAGAATGTACCGGAGAATAAAAAGGATGAATTTGGCTACGGAGATATTTGGACTTGGACGGCGATATGTGCGGACACTAAGCTTGTGCCTTCTTGGCTAGTGGGAACCCGTGATGCGGAATCCGCCCGGATGTTTATCTCTGATCTGGCAGGGCGGGTTAAGCATCGGATTCAACTTACCAGTGACGGACACAAGCCATATATAGAAGCGGTTGAAGAAGCCTTTGGACCGGATGCGGACTATGCCATGCTGGTTAAGATGTATGGCACACCCCAAGACGGGCAGAAGCGATATAGCCCGGCTGAGTGTATTGGGTGCGTTCGTAAGCGAATGAATGGGCAGCCGGACCCGGATCATATCAGTACCAGCTTTGCGGAACGTCAGAATCTAACCATGCGGATGAGTATGCGCCGGTTTACCCGCCTAACCAATGCCTTCTCAAAGAAGGTGGAGAATCATGCCCATGCGGTAGCTATTCATTTTATGTACTACAACTTTGGCCGGAAGCATAAGACGCTAAAGACCACTCCGGCTATCGCCGCTGGCATTACCGATCACATTTGGTCATTGGAAGAAATTGCGGCTTTGACGGATAATCAATCAAACTGAGACACTACCGAGAGTTTGGTCACGATTTAGCCCTATCAATAAACTCAGACAGTTCCCGAGAAATTTTACTCTTGGCCTTCATCAACCCGATCAATTCCACCTTAAAATCTTCAATATTTCCAAAGCTGAAAACAGCTTCAGCAAGTTCGCCCATAAATTCCTTCATCGGAAACTTTTCAACGAATGATCCATCATGCAATGTTGACTTGAGATCAGACTCTATTTGGCTTTCAGTTTTTTCATCCAACGTTGGTCTTATTCTTTTTCTAGATTCAAAAATTTTGTGCGCAGCTTTTTTTATCGACTCGTTGGTTTCAAGTTTTCCTTTCACAAAGGACTTCAAGTCGGAGGAACGCATGCCCCTAAAATTGTTACGTTTTTTAGAGGCATCAACCGCCTCCCAAAGTTCGAAATCGAAAAAGAGACTCTCCAATGAATAAGCTGGTAACACGAATAGATGCCCTTCGAAATCGACTTGTCTTTTCTCCCGTTCGGCGGTGCTTCGACCATCTCCATCGACAATAGCAAACAACCTTTGTGGGCTGGTCTGGCGTGTAACCAAATGTAGTGCCAGCCAAGCGGCCGATGAAACAAGATCGCGATTCTTAGCTGAAATGAAATTCACTTTTGGATCGTCAAATAAGGCTCCATATGTCAAAGCGTCTTTCTCCGAATTTTCCCCTTCAACAAAAACAACAACCTCATTTGCCAAAACCCCTGCCAAGTCATCGGCTAAGACTTTATAAAGATCCATAAAATCACTTTTTGTTTTGACTTCCTTATAATTTGACGCCGAGTCAAAATAGTAAATTGTTGAATTTTTTTCCGACATTGCGCTCCTCACAATCGCCAATGAGTGAGTTGTTAAAAAGACCTGATTTTCTGCACCCAAGGCAGAAAATCTTTCTACAAGTTTTTTTTGCAGTGAGTAGTGAAGATGTAATTCAGGTTCATCAACCGCAATGACGCTATGGGAAGGTTCTTGTCTTCGAATGTCGGACAAAAGGAAAAGCGCTTCTTTCTCCCCCGAACTCAATTGCTTGAGCTCGATCCGTTGATCAGTTGACATGTTTTTTATCCAAAAACAGGTTCTCCCAGCGTTTGTATCTTCAGAAATTTTATCGAATTTCTTGCCTTCCAACAGAAAATTAAAGTCGTCCGTAAGTGATTCTATTTTCATCTTCGCTTCAGAATAGGCGGCTTTAGCCCCAGCGACATTTTCATGCACCTCGCAACCTTTTTTGTTTTTGATTCGATCTAGTTGCAGCAAATAACTCAAAATAATTTGCCACCGACTTGATTGTTCTTGAGCTTGGATTTTTAGACGATTTTTGTCTTCTTCAGATTTCAAGATACCTCTATTGAGCTCCTTTATGTCTCCAACGTCTTCATATCGATAAGGAGATCGATGAATGTAAACACCAATATTTCTTATATTTTGTTCCGATTCAAACGCATCTCGGTTGTATCTTTTGTTTACCAGGTTTTCTCGAACACTTGAAAACCAATCCTCGGAAGCAAGTGAAAGGCTTTCATTGCGTTTCAGCTTTATTTGAAGATGTTTCGTAATATCTCCTTCGTTAAAAGCAGCGGCGCTTCTTTCGTCTTCATTTAGCACTAAATGAGCTTCTATAGACCCTTCGTTTTTTCCATTTTGAAGCAAATCGTTTGCGCCGTAAGACCAGCTTCCTATCGCAATATATGCAAATACCAGATTGAACACGTCAAAGATCGAAGATTTTCCAGAGCCATTTTCTCCCGCAAAAATGATGAGATTTTTACTGTCTAAATCTTTCAACTCAAGCGAGTCAAAACATTTAATATTTTCTAGCTTGAGAGATTTGATTTTCACGACCCGACCCTACCTCTACTTTTTGAAAGTCCTGAAGAGAACGTAAAAACTTCGTTTAATTTGTATTCGGGCCAATTATTCTCCGTCGAGTTACTCATCATAACTCCCCAACTCCGCCTCAATCTCCTCAATACTCGGCAGCGAAGATTTAAGTTCTTTCGGCAGAAGTTTGGTTAGCTGATATTCACTGATCCCGATGGGTTTTTCGATCCCTTTTAACGCATACTCGGCAATCAACTCGTCTTTGTCCTGACATAAAATCAAGCCAATGGTGGAGTGGTCGTCTTTGTGTTTGAGGGTGTCGTCGACCACATTGCAATAAAAATTTAGCTTGCCCGCATATTCTGGCTTAAATTTGCCTTTCTTCAGTTCGATGACCACAAAACAGCGTAATTTGAGATGGTAGAAGAGTAAATCGATATAAAATTCGTCCGCGCCGATGCGGAGAGGGTACTGCCTTCCGACAAACGAAAAACCAACCCCAAGTTCAAGCAAAAATTTTTCGACATGGGTGAGCAGCGCTAGTTCCAACTCACGCTCATGATACGGCTCGGATAGCGTCAGGAAGTCAAAAATATAGGGGTCTTTTAGAGTTTGTTGAGCCATATCCGACTGGCCTGGGGGGAGCAATGCCTTGAAGTTGGAAAGCTTAGCCCCGTCGCGTTGATGCAATTGGCTGTCCCACATCATTTCCAAAATAGCCCGGCTCCACCCATTTTGGATGGCCTGCTGCATATAAAATAATCGGTGTTGGTGGTTTTTAACTTTTTCCATCAACAAAATATTGTGCCCCCAAGGTAAGACAAATATCAGAGTTTCAATTTTTGCCACAGCCTGTGGCAAATTTTCATGTGGGCGACTTCTGGCCACAGCTTGTGGCAAAAAGGGAGTCGCATTTGGGTATTCACGATAAAAGGCGATCATGCGTCCGATATTTCGTGCAGAAAATCCTTTGACCTCGGGCAGTAGGTTTTGGATATCTTGGCTCAGTTTTGGAATAATTCCCGCGCCCCATCCCTCCTGTTTTTGCTTTTGGTCAATAAGGTTTCCAATTTCCCAATACAGCAAAATTAATTCTCTGTTAACAGAAAGCGCCGCTTGTTGTTGAGCAAGCCGAATCTTTGTTTGCACTACCTCAAGTAATTCGCTATAAAAGGTGGTTTTACCGCTCACATCTTCACCTTAGCCAAAGGCTCGATAATCGCTTTATTTAATTCGCCTTCGTTGCCGAGTTCACCTTTCGGTGTTAGTCCTAGCTGAAACCCAGAAATTTTCTCATAAAGTGGCGGGATGAGAAAATTTTCATTGCGGCGAATATCTATCATGACCCTATTTTATAACTTACCGGGCCTAAAAAACAGGTTGTCATCAATAATCAACAGAACCGATGAGGTAGTAATGGGTGACTTTTGAACTAAAAAATTATTTTTTTCTGATTTGTGTATAATAGGGGACCAATTCACCCCAGGAGGTCTGCTCATGAGCGACGTAAAAAAAGTCGTAATGGGAATCGTATGTGGTGCCGCCGTATTGATGGGATCCGTGTTTGTGTCTGCCGACACCGCATCGCCGGTACCCGTGCGTACCATGTTCGGGATTCAACTGGGCACCCTCAGCGGCGCCACTGTTGCCAGTCCCATCAACCACGAAGGGTTCTGGGGCGCCACCATTGGCGTGAGCAACAATGCCTTTGCGATGTCCGCCGAATGGACACGCACCTTTCACTTTTTAAACCAAGATTCCAACGCCGTCCATGGCTTCTATTGGTTCTACGGCTTAGAAGCCTTTGTCGCGTTTAACAACCCTGTTCGGATCGGCGCCGGCATTCCGATCGGCCTGGTGTATCAATTCGCCGAAGGACCTGACTTTATGTTCGAATTGGCCCCGATGCTCGTCGGTTCCGGGTCATTTGCGGTGGAAGTCCACCCGGCATTGCGGATGGTGATTCCGTTCTAGCCAAGCAACTTACTGAGGCAGTTGACTCCGTCCTCGCAACACCTGCCCAGTCCGGCGGCCAGCTACTGCAGTAGCTGGCCGTTGCGTTCCACGGCCCGCTGGCTGACTCGGTGGCACGGCAGGCTTGGTCACGACTCTTTGTTGTGCAGCCTGTTGTGCCGCCGCTAATTGTTCCTGAAGTTCCAAAATTTTCGCATGAAGTGGATCTTGCTCCCTCTCGCGCCGCTCCTGCGCTGCGGCAAGACGCTGGGTCGCCAGTTGTAGGTCGACCTTAAGCCGTGTATTTTCTTCCTGGAGTGCCCGTCGCCATTCATCTGCTCCCATTTCCACGCCATCGCCGGTTGAGGTTCGCCGATGGGCAGCAGGAGCTTCGCGATCTGGACTACCGACCGGAGACAGATTCCCCATCAGTTCACCCGTCATTGAACGGGTATCCGCGTCTAGCTGGAGCCGATCCGCCCGCGCTCTTTGCGCCTCCAATTCCCTTTGCACGGCTACAAGTCTTGCCTTCCATACTGTATTTTCGGATTTATATCTTGCGGCCTGATCCCGAAAAATCTCCGCCTGATGTACAGCTTGTCCAAGCATTCGTTTCTGCTGCTCAAAATTTTCAGTAATCGCTGTCACAACGACCTCTTCCACAGTACGTTTCTCGGACTCCAATTTCGCGCAGTAACTGAGTGTACAACTCATCAATTCCGCGAGTGTGGTACCCATTTCTTTGAGCAAGCGATCGGTTTCCTCACGGCCTTGCATGACGAGATCCTCTACGTTAATGGACCCAATCGACCCCAAAGACAAATCCCCATCCGTCACCGCACTCTCGGCAGTTTGATAAACAGCCGCTTCTGTCGTTTGGGGTTCGGCGATACCCGCGCGTTGCTTGGCATCGCGGACTGCCGCTTTGACTTCTGCGAGTAACTCACGTAACGCGTCGTTAAATCGGTCTTGGTTGGCCAAAAATTCAGTCATTTGGGCTGATAATTTCCGTAAGGACTCTGCTTGCTGAGTGACTTGATCAAACGATTGCTTGGCTTGTTGTTCGTTGTATTTTGTAAGTCTTGCAAGTTCAGCCTGAAGTTCAGCCGCTTGGGCTGATTTTTCCTGGGCATCATCAGAGGCTCTAGCCAGAAGTTGTGTCATTTTGGCCAGAGAATCGGTGTAAAATGCCGCCACTTTTCCTAAATTTCCTCCGGATACGCCCATCGCGATGGCAAGACTACCTAAGGCCGCACTAACAGCAGTTCCTGCCGTATGGTGCGTCGCCTGGCTCACCCAGCTGCGCCGGTCCGGAGACACAAACTCAGAACCTGACAACCACTTTTTCATTCGGCCGTCTCCTTATTGCTTAACGCGAGAGCTGGCGACCAACCAGGCAAGGGCTGCCTTGGCTTTCTGAGCATCAAAATTTCCGGACAACGCTTCGGCGTCGATAAGCTGTCTTAATCCATCAAGGTACCGGGCACAGACAGTCTCTCCCAAAATGCGTTGGGCACCTGCTTGATCTGTCGCGCGGGATTGCCCGCCCGTCCACAATGTGCTAATGGCGGTAGCGGCAAGATCGTAAGCAATCAACTTACCCAAATTCTTTTGAAGCCATGCCATCTCTTTTTGATCGAATATCGATTTCGCCGCCAAACTAGTGACATCCTTTGCCTGCTTTCGCAAAGCCGATATCAACGTGACCGCCAAAATTGCCTCATCTCCAGCCAGCAATTTGGCTACGGTTGGCGGGAAAAGAGTCAACGCTTGTACCGCTGGGGGCAGTGGTGCCGTTAGCGCAATGGTTGGGGGCTGATCCGATGAGATCGTGGCAGTCCCCCGTGACAACAATGCCGTATCTGGAGCCTCTGTACGTGTCAGCCGTTCCGCTTTGGCCACCAAGGCCGCCGTTTGATCCGTCAGCGCGATGCCTACCCTCTTCAGCTGAGCTTGGAGTGCAGCGAGCTCTTTCTCCAGGGTAGCAGATCGACTGCGTTCGCTATCTAACTTTTTCCGGAGGGTTTCCGCCGCCTTCGTTGCAGCCTCGATAGCTGCTTCGCGCCGCTTCACTTTTTCCAGCAACTTGGTGTTGGCGACCTCTTTTTCCTGCAACTGATCCCTCAAGTCTTTCATTGCCCCTTTTTGGTCTTCCAGATCTGCTGACAATTGGTCTGATCTTTGAACAACCGTGTCCAGCTGTATCTGATTTTCTCTAATTTTACGCTCATTTTCGGTCCTAAGCACAGCAAACTGGGTTTCCAGCTCGGCAACTTCTCTCTGCCTTGTGCTCTGAAGCTGCAAAATATGCGCGTCTCTGCTTTCTGCCAATGATGTTTGTTGGGTGAGCTGTGCATCTATCTCGGCATATTTTGTTGACAGTTTTTTCATTGCCAAGACATGCTGCGCTTCTGCAGCTTGTTTTGCCTCTAAAAGCTGTGCTTTCTCTGTCTCCACCCTGCCCTTTTCTTCTACAACGGCGAGGGTGTCGGCCTCAAGGCTCTTGATGGTTTGTGCCAATACGTCTGTTTTTTGCGCATGATCTTCTCTTTGCTCAACCAGCGCCTGGGCGGAGGCATGCAGCTCTCTTTTTAGCACATCCAACTCTTGAGCTTGTTCTGCTTGCACGCGCTCGAAATTCCTCAACTCTTCTTTTAACCGTTCGTTTAATTCGCTGGTACCACGCAATTGCGCCTCTATCAACTCGACTTTGGCAACCAGATCACCATTTTCTGTATGTAATGCCCCGACGCGCTCTCGCAGCGCACTGACTTCCTCCTGTAAGTCAGCCAATGTCTGTCGAAGGCCATCCCGTTCATCTACAATCGTAGACTGTTCAGCACTCACACTCCGCTGGTAGGCATTCATTGCTTCACCCAGTCGGTCTAGCCACGTTTCACTGTCTGCAATCAATTGTCCGGTATCCGACGGCGTCTGCGGGACACGAACAGGAGAGGCGCCTACCAGTGCCTGAAGTTTCTGAAAAAACGGCGAACTCGGGGAAGGTGCTTCCTGTTCCCTTAACCGCACCACCTGAGGTGATAAAAAAGCCGAAATTTTTTTATAAAAAGCCGTCATTTCAATAAATTCCTTTCATTACGTTGGCATAAAATATGCCGAAAAAAGCGATGTGTTTTTTATCGAGCAGCCAAAAGTTGGCGGGCAGCAGGCTGTAATACATCAACCTGGTGCCGTAAGGCCTGTGTTGATTTATCTAATTGTCTTTTCATAGCAGCGATTTCCTTTTCAAGTTCAGCTTGTCGTGCCGCTTCCGGCATGGGCTTTCGTTCATGCCTTCCCACAAGATCAAGGGCCCGAAAATAGTGCGACCTTGGATCAAGACCCAAGGCTTGGATCCAACTCAAAAACCGGTCTCCGAGGCGCCGTTTCAATTCATACGCGCTATCCAAAAAATCGGTCGGTTCGCTGCGATACTGAATCGCCAACAACGGCGCACCGGCCTTTACGTCGTCCGACAGGATTTGAGCGCGCAACTGCGCGACACCAAATTCCGTAGGCCGATCGGGAGAATAAATCACCCGCGCAAAGGCCACAACCTCTGCACGGTTCAATCGCAATTCACAGTTAATCGGCATGGGAACCGGCGAAGTAGTCGTGGTCGGCGCTACGGAAACTTGCTGTGCTTGCTCACGTAGAATATCCCCAAAGATACGATTCGCCCGTTCGGCGCGGCGAGCTTCTCTTATTTTGCGAATCTCCTCCGGGCTCTTGCCTATTTCGTCACGCCGTTGCGAACCGTCAGTTGCTACCGGGCCTCGCAACGCTGTGGCATGCTGGGCCACCCAGGCCACAATGGCCTCGGGCGTGCGGCCCTCGGAGCGAAGGTCAGCAATTTTAGCAGTTAAGTTTTCCCGAAAAAAGCGTTCAACATTTTGGGTCGTTTGGCCTTTGATAGTCGATCCTTCAACATGACCACGATTCCAGTGAATTGGGGAAGGATTTATTACTTGCACGGTATCGTGCTCCTTTCAAGGGTACAACCGCGCATTCTGCCAAACTTACACCGTGTCGTCCAGTGGAATTTTGTGTTATTTTTTGCCCATGCCCAAACGCAGTCTGTTGCTCTGTCTGGCCACGTTGACCGCATGTTCGCCGATGTCCTCTGATTCGCTCGCATCGCCCAGTTATGTGAACACCAGTTCCTGGGCTGCTTATCCCGGCGTCGTGAGCGCGGCCGATGGACCCTATCCTATCGGGTCTTACCTTTTTGAGGATGGTCAAGAAACGGCCTTGGTCGATACCTTTTATATCTACCCTACGCTGTACTCCGGTGAAAACCCGCTCAATGCACCGATACCCAACAGTGAAGTCAATGCAGGCCTGGCCCAATATCTCCCCCTTCAGGTCGGTATTTTCAATGGATCAACATTGATCTATGCCCCCTATTACCGACAAGCATCAGTGATGGCCTATTTTGGTAGCGCTGCAACCCTCGAAAATGCCATCGATCTGGCCTATGAAGATGTCGCGGCAGCATTTGCGTATTATATTGCCACTCTCAACCACGGACGCCCCTTTGTCATCGTGAGCCACAGCCAAGGCAGTGCCATGGCTATTCGCCTCATCACCCGTCAAATCGACAACACACCGATTGCAGACCGTCTGGTGGCCGCCTATATCGTGGGCGAAGTGATCGGGAACCAGCAATTCCAAACCATCCCACCTTGCACCAGTCCGACCCAGATCGGATGTTTTGTCACTTGGGCCAGCGTGCTCACCGGCGCCACCCCTCAGTTGCTGACCGGAGAGGGAAATGCCATCGGAACCCCGGTATGCGTCAATCCCATCACATGGAAAATGGACGGGGTGCTGGCCACCAAATCCCAGCATCGGGGCGGTATCCCGGAGGCTTTTAACCGGGTCGATGAACAAATGATTTCCGCCCAATGCCAAAACGGTCTATTGCGTATCTCCAATCCGAAATCCGGATACGCCAATGAGAGCGGTGATTATCACGAATCCGATTTCAATTTGTTTTATTTGGATATCCGCGAAAATATCAACCAGCGCATCACAGCCTATCAGAATGCGAAATAGCGCATCCCGAACGCATCGTCGTAGCTGATACCCAAATGGCCAAAACGGCTATAGACCACAGCTGCCGATTCACTAGCCGTGAGGTTGGATAATTGGGCCGAGCCCATCGACACCGTTCCTGTGGGATCTTGCGCCAACGACCATTGAATGTTCTTGTTGGAAGTGAGGTTGTCGCCATCAATGTAGACACTCACCGTGCCGGTCTGGACCACCACCAACGCGATTTCGGCGGCACTGGCTTGGGTCCAACCACCAGACGTTTTTTTCATCCATTTCCAACTGATGCCGGAAACGGTGTTGTCATCACGGACATTGAAGCGCACAAAGGGCAAGATAAACCCCTCGCGCAAAGACAGATTTGGAACCGTGATATCAGAAAAAGTATACGTGTTGCTGCCAATGCGAAAATCGTATTGGCCCGACGGCGGTTGAATGGTCTCAACATCAAACTGGTAGCGCTCGTACAATGGATTGTCTGAAAACGACTGTGTTTGATACGTATTTGCTGGTACGGTGGCCCCTCCGACCAGAGTAGCAGACGCTGAAAATTGGTATTGAAACGAAGACGGAGCCGAAAAGGCCGTTTTAGCTACTTCAAATATGACACCGGTACTGTCATATCGAAAATCCGTGTTGTCAGGCAAAAACGCATTTCCGACGTTGCTCATCGTGGCCACCACGCCAGCGACACGGGGTGTGTAGCGGTTATGGAAATCCAGGCGCAGCTCATAGAGATCTTCAACCACATCCAAAGCCCCATTGTTGTTCACATCCGGATTGGTATAGCGCAACGCCACCCCATCCAATTCGCCGAAAAAGGACGCATCGCCAGACGACATTCCAATGGCCTCCAGCAGCTCGGCAAAAGAAATGGACGGACTTGCGGCAATGTTTCCGCTGGATAACACATCTGTAAAAGAAACCGTCCCCAGATTGGCACTCCCCGGATCGCTGGGTCGCAGCGCCTCCAGCACGCTGGACTGAAAATGGGCCACGATCATGTCCGGCCCAGTCTGATTGCGATCCGCAAAGATGATGATCCAAGGAACATCCGGGGTAATATCCACCGAAAAGGAGGTGCCGGAAATCGTACCCAACCGCTGTTCGTGAGTTTGCGTATTGACCGCAATCACGTCGGTGATGGTTTTTCCGTTGATGGTGACCAGAGAATGAATCCCACTAGAGGAAAAACTCCCCAGCTGTCCACTGACTGCGAACGTCGATCCGCTGCTGCTGCTGCGCGTCGTGCATGCCGCCAGACCCAACATTGCAGCCAAACCAACCAACAACACCATGCGTTTGGGGGAGAACATACGTTTTTATCATAGCCCATTTTCAGGGGTATCCCATTTTTTTTTTAGCGACCGGGCTTTTGCTGCATTTTGCAACAACGATTGTCCATTACCGAGAACTATCAATTTGACTTTGTTTTCTCACTGCTTCATAAGGAGTGCGCTGCATGCCGAAAAAAACGATTTCTTCTAGCGGTTCCAGTAGCGATTCCAGAGGATCTTCGCCGTCAATTGTGGGGGGCAAGCGAGGCCTGGATGACGACGCTGCAACACCTCCCCGTCCAAAAGCACCCTGCACTTCTCCGAATACTCATCTGAAACTTTTACTCGCGCAAGAGGGTCCAGCAGCGGTCCCATTCTCCGCCCTTATGGACTGCTTATCCCCAGATCGGCCCCATCGACTAGGCGAGAGCAAAAAGTGGTTCAATGATTTGCCTACAGCAGATAAACTGTTGGCCGCCAAAAACCTGGTATGGAAGCTACAGGAGGATCCCTCCCCAGAAGCAGCCTGCCAAGGGCTGGCAGCTGCCTTTACTGACACCGCGTCCGAGTGGAACGGTTTCTTGGCATCCGAATGTCTTTTTGCGTTTCATAATGGACCTTTTTCCATTCCCCACTTACCGTTGTACCGCAAGGTGGTTGCCATTTTGAATGCGCCGGGACAAGACGCTTTCCCGATGCCTTATACCGTTAGGCTGAGAACAGAAGGGTTTTGGCAACCTTTCCCAGGAGATGCAACGGCCATGGCCCTCTGGGCAGACACCACACGCAAGCTGGTGTGTACGGGGTGGGGCGGACAGCAGGAAACACTTTTAACAAATCTTCTAAGCGCTGCATTGACCGACGGGAAATGGGCGACGTGCAACTGGCTATTGCAAGCCATTCCCGGATTGCACACTCCGATCATCGGTGGGCTGTGCGCCATCAGAGTGCGCGACATCAGAGGGATGCGAATTGACAACTTGGACCTACTGGTCAACGAAATCCCCCTTTCTTCCGCTGAGGTGATGTCAATCCATCTCGATTGGGTGCTCACCCATTCCCAACGAGCCGACAGCAACGCTGAGCGGTTCCGTACCCTCCTTAACGCAACTTGCCAAAAAGAGGCTTATAACTTGGGAAAACGCATGTTTCCCACGGGAAAAGATGCCCACAAACCCGTTCGTCATGCCCTTCGGATCTTAAACGCGGTCGTGGGCCCGAAGGAAACTGCCCAAATTTTTTCGGACTATATTAAAACCAGGCCTCCCCGAGCAACACCGATTCGAGAATTGATGCGCGATTGGATAGATGCAGCCGACTCCGCAGAAGAGGCAGGAATACTCACCCGCATCTTTCTGCACGAAACGGAGCTGGAGAATCGTCGAAAGTTTGGGGTGTCGCCGCTTGCGGTATCGCCGCCTGTTGTCGTCTTTGCTGTCGCCCAAGACTGGTTTGCCGCTTTGCCATCCGTTTCGCAACAAGCCAGGGCAGTGATTGCGCTGGAGATCATGCTGTATGCCAAAAAGACAGATATAGGGTATCTAAAAATGGAGAACTCGCCTCTTATTAAGAAATTGAGGGACTTCATCGAAACGATTGAGTCCGAGCTCCCTCACTATTTGGCCGCCAGCACGCCCTTGGCAAATTTGCTGCAACTCATACTCTCGAAAGACGTCGAGATACCGCTAAATATCCGGGTGGATTTGAGTCGTCGTCTCCTGCATGCGATCGCGAGATCCGGGGCCGCTAACGTACCGGAGGAATTGGCTATGCAAATCCGGCTCCTCAGACCGCCCCTGCAACTCAGAAATGAGTTTGGCGGTGTGAATGCACTGGATAGCCTATTGAACCGTGCTGGCACAAATAGGGAGCAGCAAATCCAATTTCTAACCCACCCCGATAACCAGCCCATGTTGGATTGGTTGCTCGGCTCCTGGTTGCGCGAGCAATTGACCAGCATCCTTGAGCGCGCAGCAGGCCAACCTGACTTACCTTTATCCCAGCATTTAAGTGACTGGTTTAAGCGGATTCCCTTGCAGAATGTCCCAACAGAGTTCCTGGCTACGGTCACCTTAGTAGCCCTACAAACCGCCTCCTGGACCTCGGACCACTTGCCGGCGTGGACCGCACTTAATGCTGCATCGGCAGACGAGCTAAAAGACCTATACAGCAGACTGCCTGCATTCCCTTGTATGGCCACCGAATTTAAGGCCTTTCTCCAGCGGCAGATCTTTTCCCGGATGAACCTTCATCTGGAGGCCCTCAACGGCGAGCAGTTCCGCTGTGCGGTAGAAACGCTGCCCCCAGGGCCATGGCAAACGGCCAACTTCGCAGACTTATTGAAGTACTTTGAAGAGGCTTACCCGGACATCCCAAATGGCCCTGTATTTTTACCGGACTGTTGCCGGCCTTTACAGCTGGCACGAGCGGAGCTAAAGAAGGCCACACAAGTTACCCCAGAACTCGTTAACGCGATCCATCGGGCCGCAACTGAAAATCATCACCTTTTTGCCGAAGTAACGGTAACCGATTTAGCAGATCCGGCCGAGCGCGCCGACGAAAATCTAGCGATGCTTAGCCGTTGGAAAACCGATATGGCCAGTCAGGTTCCCGCTCTTGGTTCCGAATGGGTGAATACCACCATCGCCCGTGTTGAAACTGCCATTAAGGAAGGATACGAGGCTTTGCGTGAAGAATTAAACCAATTCCGATCAGACCAGCCACAAGCAGACTTGGACACATTTAAAACCTTTGTCGATGCCTGGTTGACCAGGCTAGACCAGCTGTACCAGCAACTCTACCCACGAACGGGACTTCTGCGGATGGTGCAGTATACCCAAAACCGCACCCCTTATCGGGGCGCACCCAGCGCCGAAAACAAAAGACCTGCCTTTGAGGCATGGTACAAGGATATCGAGAACCGCATGAGGTTTTTGGTCTACACACTGTCAGCCTCCCAAATGTCGGACCCCGCAGAAAGAGGCCTTGCACTGAGAAACGTCCTATCAGAGCTGGCTATTCAAGGGAAAGTGGCCTGTGGCACAGGCTGGACGGATGCGCTGCAACGCCATACTTCGACGCGTGGACCGGTCGAAGAGACATTCCAACATCAATTATGGGCGTGGGTTCACCAATATCTGACTGCCAAGATTGATACTCCGGAATGGAGACTCTGTACCTATAACCAGTTCATGGCCCTCATCCAAGCGGATTTAAAGACGCGAATAGACAGTCTTACCCAATTACAAGAGCAGATTGCTGCCGCAGATCGACTCCTGAAGTCTATGCCATCCACCGAAGACGCGTATACTCCGCTAATCGCCTACAAAGAAAAACTGACAAACACACACACTGCCCAGGAACGGAGATCCAAGTATCTACGAGAGCAATACGAAATCATTTATATCAATCTTAAGCAGCCCGCACACATGGTGCCTTTTTTAAACAATCTCTTATTAACTTGGCTCGGTATTCCGGCTGTCGACGATGACGCTGTCCTTTACCAGGTGCCGGGAACCGATCACGAAGATACCGATCGCGTGTACACAAGCGCATCGCAAAACGCCTATTGCCAGCTGATCACCCATCAGACCGCCACTATGTTATCTGAGCTCATGGAAGCCCTCACCAAACCCGAGCCTCCATTCACTACCCTCGGCGTTACTGACACGCTCAAGGGCACCTTCGATGAGAGGACAATGAGCTACAACCCATTGCACGTCCTTGAAATTTTGACCCGCACAGGCTCGACGACCACCCCGTTCGTTAACATTCAGGATACAACTTTGCAAAACGTCATCAAGTTACAACAGTTATATACAGCCCTATTTGGCCAACAAAAGTCTGCACCAGTATTGCCGGCATGCTGCTAAGGCACTTCTTTTTTTGAAACTCATTAAACGGTTTGGCTGGACTTGGGAAGCATCGCCGTAAATAGACGCTCCCGTTCCCACACCGCACCTGTCGCTCTCCACGTTTTCCAGTCCGTAAACTGATAGCGGTAATAGGCCACACGGATGTAAGGAATGGGCTTACCATCAAACGGCACTCGCTCAAACAAACCTCGCATGGCCACCGCATCCGGATCGGCAAACCGTTTGATCATGTTGGTCACCCAAAAGGGCAGCTGCTTGGATTCCAGCGCAGCAAACCACATGTGCCAGTCCACTCGCGGCATAAAGGGCGCAACTTGGCGGGGCCATCGGTAAATGTCCCCTGGCTTCCATTTGAATGAAATGGATTCCCACGTCTGTTCGTCCAGGCTCGCCTCCAAAATCCATTCAAACCGCTCGGTAGTCATCACAGCAAAGGCCCCGTAAGGATTGCAGATACAGACTCGAACGCACCATTCGGCACAACGCGCAAGCGGACGGGGCAGTTTGGTAAACAGACCCACCATATGCAAGAGATTCACAAAAATACCGGCCATGGCCACCACGGCCAATACCACACTCCCCCAGAAGGGGCTGGTGTAATACCCTACCGTCCCACCCCAAAATGAATCGGGTATCCACAGCAACGCCAAGGCAATCCCCGCCCAGTTAAACGAGGCAAAATTTCCAGTAAGTAAGATCAGCACTTGAAAAGCAATAAACACCCATGCCGTCTCGGCGCGCAACACGGGGATAAACACGCAAAAGGGCAATACGCACTCCATAATCAAGGTCGCATAAGTAGACACCTTATGAACCCCCATGGGCAGATGATAGGCAAACCAGGACAGCGGTCCCGGTAACGGCTGGGTCATGTAATGGGCTTTGAGCGCACTCCCGTCCCGCCAGGCGGGGTCGCGGCTGAGCCACTTGACGACGCCATTGGAAAAATAGAAGCGAAAGACCAACACCCATCCCCACATCAGCACCCATGTATGCGCCAATCCCCCAGCGGACATGGCCGTACAGAGGACCAACACTTCCACCAGCAGTGCATCCCATTGCAAGGCGGTAAACGTTTCCCCCACTGCCAAAAAAGAGGTGTATAAGACAGCCAGGATGAGCGGGATGACCCATGCCAAGGGAAAGAAAAACCACAGCGCCGATAGCGCCATTCCCAGTCCGCAAACACCACACAACATGCCATCGGAATGGGCAACCCAAAATAGGGTGGGCCGTTTTCGATAGGCCGCCGTACCCCACGCGCTACGATACGCCGCGATCGTCCGCGATATGGGCAAGATACCACGGGACCCATATAATCCCAGTACTTGGTTCCACAGCGACCAAAAGGCAATGATGCTTAAAAGGGCAAACCCCTTTAAAAAAAGTAGCTGTCCAATGGTGTAGGAAAAGGCATTCATGGGTTACACCCTGATTGTAGCAGCTCTTCCTCCCACTTTAAGACAATGCGTCTCCAAACCGAACGTATTGCCCCGCTTCCCTAAATGAGGATACGGTGAGGTGCTCTGTGAGCAGTCTAAAAAATAGTTTTCACGGCCAAACTGGCCAATAATCCAACCAGCGCCAATATGAGAACCAAGCGCACGAGGCCATCTCCTTTTTTCATGGCCAAATGACTGCCAGCAAAATTTCCGGCCATGGACCCAAGGGCCAAGGGAATGCCCAGCATATATAAAATTTTGCCATTCACCATAAATACAATCAGCGCACCCACATTGGAAACCAGGTTGAACGCCTTGGCATTGGCCGAAGACGCGATGAGCGACATGCCCAATAACACGTGAAAGGCGATCACCAAGAAACTCCCAGACCCGGGACCAAAAAACCCGTCATAAAACCCGATCACCAGGCCGATGAGCGGGATGATGATCCCATAATCCCGTTTGCGCAGTGCGTCCAAGCTTTTTAGCGATTTTTTCGGGTAGAGCACGGCCACAGCAGCAACGGGCAGCAGTATCATCACCACTTTTGCGACCATGTCTTGTGGAACCAGCAGGAGGCACTTGGAGCCCAACGCGGCCCCCACCCAAGTTAACAACGCACCGTAGGCCACCACTTTGAGGGAAATTTTTCCTTTGCGATAAAAATTAGCCGTTGCCACCGATGTTCCCATGGTTGACACCAGCTTGTTGGTCGCCAGGGCCAGCGTCGGCGGAATACCGGCCAACAAATAGGCCGGGATCATCAGCAGGCCCCCGCCACCGGCAATACTATCGATAAATCCCGCGGCAAATGCCACGCCGGTGAGCAAGCCAACAACAGGTAAACTGATTACGACCTCCAAAACAGAAAATTCAAGGTCAAAAACCGCAGGACGCGCAGCGGAGTCAGGGTCTTTTTAAAATCCAATTTTTCTTCCAGAATCCCGGCCAAGGTTTTCCTGACTTTGGCCGAGCGGCCAGCATACCGCACCAAGAACTCAAAAAACCACGGCCGATAAGCCCATTTTTCAGCCAACTTATACCATTTGTATTGGGGTGCCAACAGACTTTGAAGCCGGTCCGGATAATGATGCAGGTATTCAAAATTGTCGGTTTTCACGGCTTCTGCAATGATCTCGGCAGCCAGCAATCCCGACTCCATGGCCTTGCCGATCCCCTCTCCCGTCAAGGGAAACGTGGTACCGATGGTCTCGCCTACGGCCACCACACGGTTCCGTACAGCATGCGCCCCGGTAAGGCCCGTACGCAGCATCGCCGCCCTCGGCTCCTCTATCCACTCTCCGCCGGCCAACAGATCGCGGGCCACGGGAAAGGTGTCTACCCAGATTTTGAGGAGTTTTTTGAGATCCGGATGGGCATCCGTTTGGCTATAAGACACCCCACAACCGACATTGTATTGGCCGCCAGGCAGGGGGAAAATCCACCCATACCCCGCGGGATGGACATCCGTAGCGGGAATGAGTTGGATGATGACTTCGGGAATACGCAGCGTCGAGCGCACATATCCCCGGATTGCCACCGCGGTTGCAACCATTCGGTCCACCATACCCAACCGGTGCAGTAGACCCACATTGGCCCCCGTCGCCACGACCACCACTTTGGTGTCATACACAGCCGTTTCGGTTCGGACTTTGGCGCCATCCACGGTATTGTCGATGGATTGCACCAACCCTTGTTCAAATACCGCGCCGTTTTCGCGGGCATGGTCAAGCAATAGCTGGTCCAAGTCCCGCCGCTTGGCGATGACAAAGGGGCTTTCGATATCCATGGCATTCATGCTTGGGGTGTAGACCCGTAACACCGATGCCGGCTGGCCGATGCCCAAAACCTGTTGATATAATCCAGCGCGCTCGAGGACGTTAAGCGAATCCGGAATCAGACCGTCGCCGCAAACCTTGTCGCGGGGAAAATCGACCCGGTCCAGCAACAAGACCCGCAGACTTTGTCGGGCCAGAGCTGCGGCCGCCATCGACCCCGCCGGACCGGCACCGACGACCACCACATCCCAGACCTGCTGAAACGCCATAGCGTAAGAGTAGGATCAGACTAAAGCCACTGTCAACGCGACGGGGAATCAGAGTCCGGACTTTGGGGTTGCAGCATGTCTGGAATTCTGTCTACCGAAACGCCGCCAATATAACGGCGCTACTAAAAACAGCAGCGAAAGATGCAGGTTTGGAGCAACTTCGGCAAAGTTCTCAATAAAGTTGGTCTCCATTGCATTATCGGGTTGATGCTGTTCCATCAATCCTTGGAGCTGCTTCCACAATCCCAAAACCGCCTTTGAAAATGAAATGCACGCCATGTCCGCACTGCTGGTGGCCTGAACCGATGAAAACGATACATGCTTGTTCATTGATAACCCTTTTCTAATGGTTTGCTAACAGATTTATCGCATGAGAAACAGTCCCCATTTCGGAAAAACGCATCCATTTTCATCACTTGGTTTTGGGTATTGGAAAATGGTATTCTCCGTCCGCTGTTTGTGCCGTGTCGGATTTGCCGGTTTTTGTTGAACTTTGCAATCACACATAAGGGGACCTTCATGCACCACAAAACCGTCTCCTCTCCGCGCCCAAGCTCTGCCCCGCCCCGGCTGTCCCTTCCACAGTCGCAACCCGTCTGGGACCACGCAGAAACCACCCGCATGATCCAGGTGCTGAGTGATCGGGCTGCTATTTTTGATTTTCAGTCGTATTTGCGGCAGACTGCTCTCGGCTTTTTATATCCTCGCTCCAAAGCCACCCGGGCATTGGATGGGACAGTTGCACGGTGTTTTGAGAGATTCCAACGCTTGTGTCTTGCCGCCGCAGGTGGTGAATTGGGCCCCGGTGAAGCCCTTTATTGCATTAAACAATGCCACGAGAATTTGCAAGCCGGCGTTTCTCAGCGAGATGCGGACAAAGGCAGAGTGGGTAAACGGTCTTTGTTGATCGGTACGGTGATGCAGTTTATTTATGCAGCGCGGCAAGATATCGATCTCGCATTACACAACTTGTATGCCATCTGCAAGTGGGTGGAAAAGCAGTTTATAAAAAGTGCTCTCCAGTTACGCGCCGTCCAAGTCACTTCCCGTCACTATGACCCTATTTTAGAAAAGAATGTGACCTATTCCTACGGACAGGCATGCCGGCGTTATGAAACGGCAAGCCGCTATAGCACCGCATTGAGGACCTTCACGACCGGACGGCTGGCTTTTCTGGCCGAACAATTGGCGCGGCTGGTAGAGGCCACACAGTTGTACCAACGCGGCCTTCCGGCCACGTTTTATAACTTGATCCATGGGTTGCCTGATGGCGAGTATTACACGGATCCGCAATTTATCGGCACACGATACCCCCGCCTTTTGTTGCCCAGCATCATTACCGAGGAAGCGGCCCATCGCAGTCTTTCGTTATCCGCCATTTTTCGGCATACCGATTTTAACCGGATACGGATGACGGCATTTGAGCAAGATCAGTTCGAACAGCATATGGATCATGAGCGCCACAGCGACTTTATCACCCGCCTCATGCAAGAGTGCCGCAATGTTCCCCTTGCAATGCGTGGACTGCATGCCTACACCCATTTCGGTTATCAGGTGATGAATACGTTACTTCGAGGCGGTGAGATCGGTTATGCGGCATTCTGGGAAAAAGCTGGGTCAAACCCCTCTCCCAGTGATCGGCACCGGTTTTTGACCGATACGTTGTGGCTCATCCATTCGGCTTGTGACAGCCTTAACCGCCTGCCCGCCTTTCCACGCATGGGGGCACGCACCTATGTCTTTCGTGGCTGTCCTTTTGATCCAGAATTCATGGAGGACTACGTGGTGGGAGAGACGGTGTGCGAACGGGGATTTACGAGCACCTCGATGAGGTTATCCCGCGTTTTTTCCGGCATGGTAACTTATGTAATCCGATGTTCTTCGGGAAAAGATGTCTCGGCCGTGGCTCGTTCTCAAACGGAACGGGAGGTTTTATTCCTTCCCAATACACGTTTTTTGGTTACGGGGGTCCAGTCCGCCGAACAGCTTCACTACCGAGACGGTGCCTGGAGTCAATTGGAAGGGTACGTCATCACCTTGAAGGAAGTGTCATGAAAAAACACGTCAGCACAGCAGCAGCATTGGCAGAAGAGTGCGAAGCGGCGTTGGCCGCATTGGGAGGCCAGCTACAGCAACTCGGTAACAAACTCTCCCCCCCCCGCCACCCGGAGAAAACCGCCCCCCCCCTCGGGCGTCCCAAACCAGTCAGACGACCGCCCCCACCCGGCCGCGATGTAGACACGTCCCGCACCGCGGGGTAAACTTTGGCTTGTCTGACGCGGGAATAGCTCAGTTGGTAGAGCGTCAGCTTCCCAAGCTGAAGGTCGCGAGTTCGAGACTCGTTTCCCGCTCCAAAAATTTGGCATTATCGACGATTTTCGCTCCGGTCATTTATACCGCCTTCGCTTCGCTCCGGCTCCTCGATAAATTCCCTCCGCGAGAAAACACCGTATCTGCCAAATCTAGCCATGCGCCTGGATTTCCTCTCCGGCCCCTTGGGCTTCGCTTAGAGATATCTCTTGAAATTGTCATCCCCCGTGAATCCCTAGGCCATGGCCAATCCCTACGCCGCGACTTCTTCCCAGTCTCGGGTGCCCATTGAGCTGAGGGTCTTGAATGGCCAAAGCAGATCATGGGCACCCACGGTTAGCCAAATACAATTTACTGATTTCTAAGTATCGCGGGGCCGATAAGCGGTTCAGCAGTTCTAACATGGGAGCGTTCCGAGCCATAAGCCTGGATGTATCGAGTGGATACTCCTTAAAGCCAAGACGATTGCTAAATCGTAAACCTGCTGCGGAACAGACACGAAGCCATATCGTGTTAAAAAAAGTGGACTGTTGCGCATGTTTATACACTTGCTCCGACAAATCCGCCACCATCATCGGAAACGATTGGGAATTCCTTAATAACGTGATCTGTGTTAGATATAAATCGTGAGTTCCGACCAAGTCGGAATTCAAATGAGCTGTTGTCAGCTCTCCTTCTTTTAGCCCACCTGAAATCAAATCGGAAATCGCCGTGGGATTAGGTAAAAGAAAATGGAAATACCCCAGAAGGTGCTTCTCATTGAGGACTGCTCCCCACAAAGAAAAGGGAGTTTCTAAAAGCGGAGCCCATTGGTTGGCATTGCCAATCTCCGAAGGAGAAAGCATGGGCATGGTCTCTTGATCGAGTCGGATCATCATCGCCGCCATGTCCGCCACCGACAAGCCATGTTGGGATAGGGTATATCGATTGGCCAATATCAAGGGCATAGCTTCTCTTTTACCTTTTCCTTTTGAGATGCCTCAAAAAAAGAGTTCCTAACGTAACGACAATGGCATTAGCAACAATGGCTAAAATTACAATGCCGATGACTTTTGTTTCGGCAGACAACACGATAGGAACCATGCCTGGAAAAAAACTTGTAAGTGCAAAAAGCAGGCTCATCATCACCCCGCCATTTAAACAAAACCCGGATTCGAACCGCATGACCCAAGCAAAGGCATGTGATAACGGGATGGCAGCCACATAATAAAATCCACACTGTCCCACTGCCATTCCAATCAATAGAACAAAAACGAGTGGTAGATCATGAAACTGACTTTTCAAAAGGGAAATGGCCATCATCACAAAGATAATTTCCAATTGAAAAAAAGCCGAAGCTGCCCCTACCAAAAAATAGATCAGCCAAGAGGCAGACGCTGTGGGTAAAAAATGAGAAATATGATGATATACGGCAGCCGATGTGAGAACACCATCCAAAACCGTCAACCCATAAATGATCCATGACAATCCCATCAAAACCGTCACCCAAGGACGGTATTTGGGATTCTTCACGACCACATAAGCCACGCTCAACAGGCCGGTAACCCCCATCATCAAATCCGAAGACTCAAACACTAACACAAACAGGATAACGGTCATTCCAGCGTTGGCCCACGCCAAACTAAGGGCTGCATATAAGCGGGAAATGCCCTTCACCTCTAACAGCTCAGCGATAAGGGGAAAAAAGGATTCCTGAAGAATTCCCCCCAAAGAAAATCCAAAGGCCGAGCTCGGTAATGGATGTGAAATGCGGTCTTTTAAAAATGATCGCACAGGCGGGGTCAAGGCTTTTTGAGTCCCTGCAGACAAAAAATGAAACCCCATCATGGCCAACCCAACTGAGAACAGCAAATGAAAAATCAGACTCTCAAAAAACATAGAGTCTCATGCTTTCTTCTGGGTTAGGTAATACGAAAAAAAACCAGCGTAACGGTGTTGGAGGTCGACATTGCATAGAGTTCGTTACCAGTTTGTCCGAAAAAAATAATTTACGCCAGACATCTGTCTTCCCACCTTAAAGACCGGATTAACGCACCGAACCGGAACAGGGATCCCTTTTATGACTTATTATTATAGCACCTTACCAAGGTGATATCGTGGATTTATGGAGCTCAAACCCTTGACTACACTCCATATAATCCGGGATAATATGGAGTATGGTTAAGAGGGGAGAGTTTCTTCCCAAAGCAGATCATGGGTGCCCATCAACAGCATCAGGATTTGGGACAGGGCATCGTCTTTTTTGAGTTGCGCAATCATGCCATTGACGCTCTGACGATGCAGCTTGAGCCATTTGCGTTGTTGTTCATCGGACTCCGCGAGACTGCCAGCCACCGCTTCCAAAACCACGCTGGTGCCCTGGTTTTTTGTCGGCACGGCAATGACATCGCCCATCCGCATGGTCATGGTTCCATGGCGAGATGTGGCATCCCACTGCATTTTCGGAGAGGCGCCAGCAATACCTTCTTCTGCCGGGCCCATGTGACCCATCTGTTCTAAAATTGCCGTCAGCGCATCCGGCAAGCGGTCCACCGGAATCCGGGATAGCAGCATCAACACCTGTGATAGCCGGTCTGGCGATAGGGCCACCAACCGTTGCAAGAGCGCATCTGCCGTCACGGGCCTGATAGATATGAAAATATGCTGTAGGGCCTGTAGGACCTTTGGTAGTTGGGCAGGAGGCAACTGACTCAGTTGAGCGGACAAAGCGGCCACCGTCTGGATGATGCGCGCTTGGACCGCGGGCGGCAGGGTCTGTACGGCCTTTACAACTGCAACCACGGTGGCCGCTCCCAAGTTCACCACAATCTGTTGCAGCCCGATGAGGGTTCTCGCTACCGATACCGGTTGGAGCTGACCGGACTGCAGGGCCTGGGAAAAGACGGCCATCATCGGAACCAATACCTTCGCAACCTCCGGATGGCTACTCAGCTGGGCCATTGCCACGACCACCTTTGCCTGGGTTACCGGTGGCAGCATCTGGATGACCTCCATCATGACCGCAACCGTCTTCGCCGGCAGTTGCGTGGCTAGCTGGTTCAACGCCACCACGGCTCTGGCAAATTGTGCCGCAGGTAGTTGCCCCGTCTGTACCGCAGACGCCAGTTGTACCACAACAGGCACCACCTCTTTGGCGACCGGATGGCTGCTCAGTTGTGCCAGCGCCACAACCACCTTCGCCTGGGTTACCGGCGGCAGCGTCTGGATGACCTCCATCATGACCGCAACCGTCTTCGCCGGCAGTTGCGTGGCTAG
>CAYINU010000006.1:32611-47510 GCA_964364855.1 uncultured Candidatus Marinamargulisbacteria bacterium
AACAGGCACCACCTCTTTGGCGACCGGATGGCTGCTCAGTTGTGCCAGCGCCACAGCCACTTTCATTTGCGTCACACCTGGTAGGGGTTTCAGCGCCTCCATCAAAGTTACCAGCGTCTGCACCGGAAGTTTGGCCAATGTACCGACACCCTCCACTTGGGTCATGGGGGGCAACGTTTTCATGGCGCCTATCAACGCTACTGCCGTCTGTGCTGGCAGCTGGGTGACCAAGTGATTTAATACCACCATGGCCTTGGCCATTTGCATGACAGGTAACTGGTCTTTCTGGACCGCGGTCGCCAACTGTATCACCATCGGCATTACCTCCTTGGCAAGCGGATGGCTACTCAATTGTGTCAGCGCCACGACCACCTTCGCTTGGACTGTGGCCGGTAACGAGGCCAATGCCCCGGCAACCGTCCCTTGGGTCATGGGGGGTAACGTTTCCATGGCGCCTATCAACGCTACTGCTGTCTCTGTCGGTAACTGGGTGACCAACTGATTCAACGCCACCGTCACATTCGGAGTCTGAACAGACGAAAACAACGGGCTTGCGGCCATCGGCGCAATAGGTTGTGGGCGAGATTCGGCTACCACTGCGGATAATGCGGCCACACCTGGCTGCCGGACAGGGACGCTTGTCGCTGCGAGAACCGGGGTTGCCATGGGGTCTGCTGGAACAGCAGCCACAGGAACCGGAACAACAGATAGAGGCGAGGATAGAGGCGAGCCAGACCGCACAACGGATGCGACGTGAGGTGTCAAGCTCGCGACCATCGGCACAGAAGAAGGCTGTGTGCGGGATGCAGTTGCCACTGCGGGCGACGTGGCCGCAGCTGGCTGCTGGATAGGCACGGGTGTCGCGACAAGAGCCGGGATTGCCATGGGGTCAGTGGGAACAGCGGTTACAGACACAACAGGCAGAAGCTGGTCACCCAATGCAACGGGTGCGGTTGTTACGGCGGGGGCCAGCGCTGAAGAAGACGAATGTGTTCCTACTGTTTGGATGGGCTGCCTGCTGGAAACAGGTGGCGCGGCTGGCGTCGGTACCACTGCCGTATAAGATGACGAGGAATCGGTCGCGATAGTCCCATTGGGTTGGGGAGCGGGCAGTGGTTTTTGCACACCTGCGGGCAGGAGATCTGAGATATGCGGTAGTGTGACGGTCAGCCGAGCCTCTCCCATGACCAGTTGAAGGGTCACAGGTCCTTTGTCCGATGCCGCTATGGCATTTGGCACGGCTGCTTCGGTAGGTTTTGCAGCCGCGGCAGCCAGCTTTTGAGAAGGAACGGCAGTATCCGTAGCATGTGCCTCCGTAGGAGCAGGCAGACCTAATTCAATACCGATGCGCTGTGCAATCGGACTTGATGTCGTGTCATGACCCAACACCGCTGTCGGCAATGGTTTTGTTTCTGCTGCCGCACTGGCCGGCTTACCGGCTTCCGCTTCTGCCGCCGCCGCCGACGTTCCTCCCAAACCCAAGCCGGTAGACTGAGCACTTTCCTCAGCTTGCACGGCTTGTGCAATATAGGCTGCACGGGCTTGTGGGTCGTCTTGGATCTCTTTGGTTCGTGGGAGTTGCTCCACGATGAGAGGCTCATATTGGTCTATATTATTTACTTCGTCTTGTGCAATCGAGACAACCAAACCCAGCGTATCTGCAAACCCTTCATTGGCCTCCAAAAAAGCCGCAAACTCCTCCTTTGTTAGTAAAACATCCAATACTTTCAAAAAATCTTTGAGTCCCAGTTTCCCTACTCCCTGAGAGAGGTCAGGAATATCTTTCCCCAACACCGAGACCAGATCATCAGGCCGAAGCAGCGCAACCGCCCGATCGAATTGATCCAAAAACCCCTTGGCCGTCTCACTTCCCATCGTGTCGCTCAAGCGCTTTTCCGTGCTGCACTCTCCACAGGTGTTACAAGGCCCGTTACATTTCCCCTTCGGGGGTGGAGGGGGTGGAGGGGGTGGAGGGGGTGGAGGGGGTGGAGAAGAAACAGACGGAGTACTAAACATGAGCAGCCTCCCCGGATTCCTTTTCGGCCTCACGTTTCTCTTCAATCTGCACCAAACGCAAGACATGGCCTCCCAACTGCTCAATGCGCTTGTACAAATCCTCAATAAACAACTGAGTAACTTTGAATTTGTCATTGAGTACACGCGTATTGTCGAAGAGGATATCCAAAGCCAATTCGGTTCTCTCTATTTTGGCATCGTGTCGCTCGCTCAGACGTCTATACGCTTCGGCTTTTTTATTGCTGATCAAAATTTGCGCATCGATACGTTGGCTGCGGTTGGAAATATCGATCTGCTGATCTTGGGTAAATTTGCCGATCATTTTCAGCTCGTCCTGGATTTTTTTAAGTCGTTCCAAAGTCGCCGATGCTTTTTTCATGCCGCTCCCCCAATGTGAATTCAAAACGATGCCTCAAAATTGAGACTTAGTCGCATTTTTCATGTTATATGATACTGATACTAAGTATCAAGTATGGATTTTATATTGCATCTTCGCTATGATGGCGAGCCGATAAATTCGTTTCCGAAAATGGAAGAAGTGAGGACCCCGACTATGCAAGACATGTATGCCCGTGCCACCCGATACGCCATCAGCACTCAACAATTGGCAGAAAAAAAACAAGCCTTACAATCAAGAGTACCCCGCGTGAAAGACGTAGCAATTATAGAACCATTTTTAATCCGGACGGTTGGAATTAAAGCTGAGGTTCTCCTTGCCATGTATGTCATCGATATCGCCGGAAGCAGCAAAACCTCTGAGATGGTAGCCCGAATGTTTACCGCTGAGCCAGATTTACCCACAGTTCCCACGTCTGACATACAAGTCAAGGGTAAGATGTCCCCTGCGGAATTCGTTGATTACCTGATCAAGGAACTGAGTCCAAAAAAAGATGCTCACTTTGGCCAGGCTGATTCTCTGGCCAATGTGTTAAGCCGTGCCATTCAATGGGACTTGCTTGAAGCCAAACCAATCGCCGCCGTCAGCCTGCAGCGACTCGCTAGCCAACTCAGTATAGAGATGCTGGAAGTTCATCAGACATCGGTTTTGAAGGCAGAATCAGAGTCTCAGGAAGCCGACAGCACAGAAACTGACAGAAAAGAGGCTGCTTGCAAAACAGCCGGTGCCTGTACATCCTGCACCGTGTCAGGCCACTGCAGCGACAACATTTTTGTACTATCCGCCGGGTGGAATGATCAAACATTGGCAGAACTGCAATGGGGAAACCTGAAACAGAAAATGGTCTCAGTCAGGCCACTTAACTGGTAAAGCCTACTCTTCCCACTTCAGGCCGGACTCGAGGGTTTCGAAGTGGTCCGAAATGGTTTTGGAGATATTGGCCAGGACAACATCCTGGCGTTGGGTGTGGCGCCAATAGGCACGAAAATTGGCATATTTGCTCATCGTGCGGATGATCTTTTGCGCGAGGACTTCCGCAGACTCCCGGTCCATGGGTGCCTTTTCATTCACGCTTGCAGCTCTTTCTTAGCTGCCGCCATGGCGACTTCGATCACCTGGTGCATGTCGTAATATTTGTATTGGGCCAGCCGCCCACCGAAAATCACGTTTTTTTCGGCCAAGGCCAACTCTCGGTAGCGGTTGTACAGCACCGTGTTTTTTTCATCATTGATCGGGTAATACGGGACTTTGTCACGCTGCCAGTCATCCGGATATTCCCAAGTCACTACTGTTTTGGGGCCGGTCGACATCTCAAAATGTTTGTGTTCCGCTACACGTGTGTAGGGCACGGCCGCATCGGTGTAATTGATTACGGCGTTGCCCTGATAATCAGGGATATCCATGACCTTGTTCTCAAATCGCAAGGTCCGGTATTCAAGCTCACCCAGTCGATAGTCAAAATAGGCATCGATTTTGCCGGTGTACACGACTTTTTTAGACGCCATTTCAGTCCAGTAAGCCCGGTCCGTAAAATAGTCCGTATCCAGCGACACGGGCGCATCCCCTAGCATATTCGCAATCATCTGGGTATAGCCGCCAATGGGGATGCCTTGGTACGGATCGTTAAAATAATTGTCATCAAACGTCAGTCGGATGGGTAGGCGACGGATAATCAGCGCCGGAAGGTCTTTGGGGTCGCGTTGCCATTGTTTGATGGTATAGCCCTTAATAAAGGTCTCATAAATTTCAGGACCGACTTGGGACAAAATCCATTCTTCCAAATTTTTCGGATGGTCGTTTGGAATACGGACTGATGCCAGTTTGACTTCGGCCTGGGCAGGCGTGGTCACCCCCCACAATTGGTACAGGGTCATCAAATTAATAGGAAAAGAATAGAGCTTGTCTTTATAATGTACCTTGGGCCGGTTCACGAAATGATTGAACGTGGCAAACCGGTTTACAAATTCCCACACCGTCTTGTTACTGGTATGAAAAATGTGGGGACCATAGGTATGAACTTGGATGCCTTCCATAGACTGGGTATAACAGTTCCCCGCGATATGGGGCCGTTGATCCAGCAGATGAACGGTCCGGCCAGCTTCCCTCATCAAACGGGCAAAAGTTGCCCCGAATAGCCCTGCCCCGACAATGACATAATCTACTTTTTTTGACATGGGTTTAAATGCGAATCATAAATGTCGCACCGGGGTCACCGGGATTGAGTAAAGAGACCATGCCGTCGACGGCGAGAACCAATTGTCTCACGATCTGGAATCCCGACCCGCGGTTGAATTGCTGGTCTGTCACGCCGGCTCCGTTGTCTTTGATCACCATGACGAACTCAGCTCCGTCGGTATGGCCTTCGATCAAAATACGCGGTTCATCGCCACAATACCGTACCGCATTGTCGGCCAATTGGGCAACGATCATCCGCAGCACCGAACGAGGTCCTTGCCAGATCACGCTTTCGGCAATATCTATGCGCCAATCGACCTTTTTTTGAGGGTACACCTGGGTGAGCTGGTCGCAAATTTCGGCGACCAGTGGCCGGACAAGGACGGACTCGGTGGTACCCAAGCTTTTTAGGCAAGCCAGGTACGCTCTTGCTGTAACCAAAGTAGCCGGCGTAGCGGTAAACAACAGTCGGTCCAGCGGAGACAAAAATCGCTGCACCGGCGAAAAATCCTGAATGCTCAGCACAAAGCCGCCCAGCTCTGAGGCCAGCACCTTCGAATAAAAATAAGGCGATAGGCAGGCATAGAGGTGGCGCCGTTCCCCTTTGGGCGTGAGCAAAAAATAATAGGGAGACCGGGGTGCCCCGGCCAAGGTAAACGCCGAAGGCGCAGCAGAAAAACGGTAGCTCTGGGCCAGCTGCTCATACAGCGGCACACCCGCCGCCCAGCCCGGTGAAAACCGTTCTGCCATCGGATTCCACGAGAGAACCAATCCGGATGCATCTGCCATAATCAGCCCATAAAACGCCGTTTCGTAGGCATGAACAGCCAACGTATGTTGCAGAGCCTGGCGCCGATAAGAACCCAGCTCGACCAGATGCCGCACTCGGGTCAGAACCTCCTCTTTTGCAAATGGCTTTAAAACAAAGTCATCACACCCGGCAGCAATGCCATTTTCACGGCTCCCATCCCGATCCGTACCTGTAATCAGTACCAGGGGTAAAAACTGGGTCTGCGGATGCTGCCGTAGTCGGCGAGTCAATTCTAGTCCATCCATGCCTGGCATAAACACATCCGATACGATCAGGTCAGCCGCGATACCGGGCCCCGTGGTCAGCATCTCGAATGCCTCAGCACCACCACTGGCATATTTGACTTGGTACACTCCGCTGGACTCAAAAATGTAGCCCAGCAGCTGCCGGTTTTCCAAGCTGTCGTCCACCACCAAGATAACGGGACGTGTTCTCATAGGCCGGAAGGTGTCACTGGGGCCAGAAAGGGAACATGAATTTCGAAAACCGACCCCTGCCCCAGGATACTTTCGCAATACAGTTTCCCACCCATCAAATCCAAAAGCCGTTTACACACCGATAATCCCAACCCTTTTTTGTCATAGTCGGTCTGGTCAAATAAGGTCGCTAATTCCTCTTTGGTCATGCCAGACCCCGTATCCCGAACCGTGATTTTTAGGGTCTCGCGTTCATATTCGACACTGATTGCCACCGTGCCCCCCAGCGCATGCTGGATCGCATATGTAATAATGGTCAAAACCACTTGGTCCAGGCGGCTGCGGTCTCCTACCAGAATAGCCGGCAACTTGCCTTTTACAATAACCTCTACGGCCACCTTGTCTTTGCTCTCCGCCTCCGCATGGCCGCGAAGCACGGTTACCCACTCGTCGGTCAGAAACGGCTCCTCATGCAATGTCAGCTGACCCAACTCAATTCGGGACATGTCCAATAGATCCGTAATGGTCTTGGTCAGCTGCTCCGCTGCAGCGGCAATCGCTTGGGCTCTGGATTTTTGGCCATCATCGGGGGCCCGCTCGGCCAGTATATCCGCATATCCGGAAATGGTTGATAGCGGAGTCCGCATATCGTGGCTGAGTCGGGCCAAAAAATCGGTTTTGCTCTGGCTGGCTTTCTGTACCGCGTCATAGGCTCGTCTTAACACACGATCCAACTGATGTAAGGTATCCAACTGGCGTTGCTGGTCCGCAATTTTGCGGCGGTTGACCAGAACCCATGAAATCATGATGGCCGTGATCGCCAATGCAATCCCCAACGTCCACACCATCCACCGAGGCAACAGGCCAACAGTGATCGGAGCTAGCCAAGTCGAAAGGCTCTGATAGTACACCGAATTGGGACTTTGCTTCATTTGGGCCAAAGCATGGTCGATGGTCCGCAGGGTCTCGGAGTTGGCAGACCTGGGCGCGGCAAATCGAAGCTCGATAGGGCTGAACACAATATTGGTTCGGTGAAGCCCAAATTCGGGATAATGCGCCGTGCCATAGATGCGACTAACCACCCCCACGTCCCCTACTTGGCGGGACACCTTCTCTAAAACCGCTTCGTAAGAATCCGCCTCGACGTAATTGCAACTCACGCCAAAACTTTCCGCCAATTTCTTGAAGGCCTCGAAATAAACATCCCGGCCCATGCCCACCACCGTACGGCCTTGAAGCGCTAAAAATCCCGACATATCTTTGCCGGAATGGGCGAACAATTCGCCCCAGTTCGAGATCACCGACTGAGATGTAAATTGAAATATCTCCGCCCGTTCAGGCGTATAGGCCACATCGACCAGAATATCGATTTGCCCGTTTTCAAGGGCTTGCAGACAGTCTTCCCACGTACACTGCTGATACGCAATACCCCAAGATTCTTTGCGGGCAATAGCCTCTAAGATATCCGGATATATCCCTTGGATCCGTCCGGAATTCGACCGAAAGATCAAAGGCTCGTTTTGCGGATACCCCACCCGCAGCGTCAATGCAGTGGCCATCGTTGCCGACAAGACCCAAGTGAAAAGCAGTGCACCCAGAAAAATGCGTCGCATTCTTTAAGCCTCGCTTCGCCTGAAAAAAGAGATTGTATTATACGCGCTACAATTCAGGGCCGTCCACGACGGATTCCCCAACTCCTGGACTTTACCGCGGTGTCTCTTGATATGATTGGGAAATCGATGCCACATCACCACCAGACAATAAAAAATGCAGCATCTCTCACCGGTATTGGCGTGCATTCGGGCCTTCAGGTCCAGTTGCGGATCATACCCAAACCCACACCGGGCATCCAATTTTGCCGCACCGATTTAGGTAGGGCTGTGGTGGACTTGTGTCCCTCCACCGTCGTCCAAGCCGAACGGCAGACTGTGCTCAAAAACGGGGACGCCATAGTGATGACACCGGAACATTTTTTGGCGGCGTGCGCAGGGCTGGGGCTCACGGCTCTGACCGTCGAATTGGATGGTCCAGAATTGCCGATATTGGATGGCAGCGCAGCGCCATTTGTACACGTGCTAAAGGTCTGCGGCATCCAGGTGCTTCCCCACACCATCGCGCCCTTGCAACTGAACACACCGATCCTATTGCGCGACGGTACCGCCCACATTGCAGCCTTTCCGAACAGCACGTACCGACTGACCCATATCGCCTACTACACCGAACCCTATGTGGGAACCCAGGCGTTTAGTATCGATCTGGCTGATCCGGGTGCCTTCGAACACGAGATTGCCCCCGCACGCACCCATGGCCGATTGGCCGACTTAAAGCCCTTACAGCAAAAAGGCTTAGCCAAAGGAGCCAGCTATGAAAACACGCTGGCTTTGGGAAAAGCGGGGTATCTCAATCCCCCCCGTTTTGCCAATGAAATTGCCCGACACAAAACCCTGGACATGATCGGGGATCTGGCCATACTCAACCGCCCGTTAAGGGCCCATATCATCGGATATCAAAACGGTCACAAGCTCAATCAAGCCCTTGTCGCCGCACTGGCCACTTTACTTTAAAATCCCAACCGCGCTTTGCGTTCCATCAGGGCCAGAACCACAAGCCGGTTTTCGATGGCACTCACCATTTGCATAAAGGAACCCTCTTCCCCTTCGGAGGTGCCAGACACTTGCTCGTGCTGGGTCTTCTTGGCGGACATGTGTTGCTTGCGAACATCTTCGCTGCCTTGGACCGCATGCGCCGCGAGTTGTGAGGTCGGCGTAGCCCCAACCACTTGGTGAAGCATGCGCGAAAAGGCATCGGATGGCACTGCATGGGGCAAAAAACCAGGCCGGCCATTGACCCGTGACACCGACATAAAATGGGCTTGGTTATGCAATTCCATAAAATGAAGTAAAAAAGAGCGACCAGGCGATCTTAGACAATAATACCCGATTGCGATGATGTTGGGGGCAAAGTAGGCTGGGCAGAAGGCTGAGCCGTAAGGGTGTTGACGGCTTTTTCGGTATCCAATTCCAAACGGTAATCCGGATCGTGCTGCTGAATGCTGCGCTCCACCATGGAAAAAAGCGCCGCTAGCTTGTTTTCCGAGTCCATCGGCCTGCCATCAATGGTGACCATGAGGCTGCCCCTTTTTGCCAAATTCCCGAGCCAGGATCAATGCCTGTTCCTTTTTATCGTCGCTGCACCGGATGGCATCCGCCACCATTTTGACCAGCTTATGATCAGCTGCGGTGAGTTGCTCACCCAAAATACCTTCCATCTTTAGCGCCAGCAGAACTTCTGCAATAATGGCGGCGTCTTCATCCCCGGACAGCTGGGGCATTACTGTCCCCAGAAGGGTTTCTACAGAGACATTAACATCGGATTTCGCCATGGTACTTTGAGCCCTTTCTGCTGGAGGGGGTTACAAACTGGCCTCGGAGGAGAATCGCACCGGAGTAAGTGTAGAATGCATCGATGTTTTTCATTGATTGGAAACGGACCGGGTTAAGATGAGGTCTTTAAACTCCGCTATCAAAGCTTCAATGCGATCAAAATCCACCGAATAAAAAATGTGGCGACCGTCCTTGCGTGACCGCGTCACACCGGCCCGTTTGAGGGTGTTGAGGTGATGGGAAGTTGTGGATTGTTCCAAATAAAAATGCTTTTCGACATCCTGGGCACAGAGCTCACCTTTGGTCTTAAGCAAATACACAATTTCAAGGCGTTCTTCGTTGGCCAGAGCCTTGAAAAACTTGATCAAGTGATCGCGATCCTGATAAACGCTAGCCAATGATATCCACCCCCATAAACGGCCGCAAAACTTCTGGAACCCGAATGCTGCCATCCGCCTGCTGGTAGTTTTCCAAAATGGCTGCGACGGTACGCCCTACTGCCAGTCCGGATCCATTCAACGTATGGACGTACTCTACCCGCTTATCGGCGTTCCGGTATCGTATCATAGCCCGCCTTGCCTGAAAATCAAGAAAGTTCGAACAAGAGGACACTTCACGGTATTGGTTTTGAGACGGAAACCAGATCTCCAAATCGTAGGTTTTGGCCGAGCCAAAACCAATATCTCCCGAACATAGCTTGACGACGCGATAAGGTAATTTGAGCTGGACCAAAATATCTTCCGCATCTTGGCAAAGTGCCTCCAGCGCTGCCATAGACGCCTCGGGACGAACCAATTGAACCAGCTCGATTTTGTGAAATTGATGCAAGCGAATCAGGCCTTTGAGGTCTTTGCCATAAGACCCGGCTTCTTTGCGAAAACAGGGCGTAAATGCAGTGAGGCGGACCGGAAGCTGCGCGTCTTCGAGCACCTCGTTTTGGTAATAGTTGGTCAATTGAACTTCGGCTGTGGGGCTCAGCCAATAATCCGTATCTGCCAGCCTGAAGAGGTCGTCTCCGAACTTGGGCAATTGGCCCGTTCCCAGCAAGGCTCGGCTATTGACGATAGCCGATGGCAACAGCTCCAGATATCCGGCCTGGGTATGGCGGCGCAGCATAAACGCGATTACCGCTCTCTCCAGCCGTGCGCCCAGTCCCTGATACAAGGCAAAGCGGGCACCGGTAATCTTCACGGCCCGCGCAAAATCAATGAGTCCCAGCTTTTCTGCCAAAACGTCGTGGCTGTGGACCGGAAAAGCAAGAACAGGTACCTCGCCGATGGTCCGGACCACCGGATTGTCCTGGGCCGACACGCCAACAGGAACATCAGGGGCCAACCGATTGGGCAATTGCAACGCGGCCTCACGCACCTGTTCCTCCAGAGCCGTGCGGACTTGATCCAGCCGGGTAACCTCATCGGACAAGGCCTTTAATTCTTGAAGTTGGTCTGGGGTGGGTTTTCCTTTTGGTGTTTGGGCGTTGCGGAGGGCTTTTTTCTCATCTGTTGCCTGCACGCTATCCCGCCATTGGTTGTCCAGTTGGATGTAGGTTTCCAACGGCTCCAGTGGAAATCGGCGGTCCCGGTAACACTGGCGAAGCACATCCGGTGTTTCGCGAACCCATTTGGGGTCTAGCATGCCGATTCATCCTTTCGATACGACCCAAGCAGTTTGTAAAAATTGACCACCGTTTTGACCTGTTCGAGTGCCTCGGCCACCAGGTCGTCCTGGATATGTCCGTCCAAGTCTACAAAAAAAAGATATTCTCCCAAAACGGTTTTCGCCGGACGCGATGTAATACCGGTCAGGTTGATGCCACGTTCAGAAAAAATGCCCAACACCCGATGCAAGCTGCCGGGAACATCGCGGGGGGTGGAAAAAACGATACTCGTTTTGTCGGCACCCGTCCGTTCGGCCTGGCGGGGGGCAATGACCCAAAATCGGGTCGCGTTTCGGGCAGAGTCCTGGATATCTTGTAACAGGATGTCGAGTTCATAAAGGCGTGCCAACTCCGCCCGACCGATCACGGCCACCTCCGACCCCGGGCCCATCAAATAGCGGTTTTCCGCCAATTGTTCCGCTGCGATAGCCGTGGACAGGGCTGAATGCAGACGCGCACGGGGAAACTGTTTTCGCAAATAGTGATGACACTGGGCTAGGGGCTGGGGATGAGAGACGATATCGGTGATCTGGGCCGCCGTCACATCGGGACGGGCCAACAGCGAAAGGCGCACGCGCAGCACCATTTCCTCGATGGCATAAATGCCCGGTGAGGAAGCCAATAAATCCAGACAGACCGGCACCATGCCCTCCACCGAATTTTCTATCGGGATAATGGCCGTGGCAATCCGGCCTCCTTGAAGTTGCAAAAACAGGTCGGGAAAAGACTCTACCGGGTGTTTGGGCAGGGCCTCGGGATGCCGTCTGAGATAACAGTCAACGGCTTCCTCTGAAAACGTACCCGCGGGGCCCAGATATCCGACGCTCATCCCAGTTCAGGATAGAGGGGATACTGATCACACAGCGAGTGCACGCGCTGTCGCAGACGGTCCACGTTTGCGGCATCGGAAAGGGTGTGAATACGTTCGGCAATAATGGCTGCGATCTCACCCATCGCTTCTTCTTTCATACCGCGTGTGGTTGCTGCCGGTGTGCCGATACGGATGCCAGAGGTGACGAATGGACTTTCCGTTTCAAACGGCACTGTATTTTTATTGACTGTTACACCGATTTCATCCAACGCCATTTCGGCCGCCTTTCCGGTAACACCTTTACTGCGCAAATCCACGAGCATCAGATGGTTGTCGGTTCCGCCCGATACCAACGTAAAGCCTTCTTTTTGCAAGCAGTCTGCCAAATGATATGCATTGCGCACGATTTGCTGTTGATACGTTTTAAACTCGGGGGTTGCTGCTTCCTTGAAGGCCACGGCCTTGGCCGCGATCACGTGCATATGCGGCCCGCCTTGTAGTCCGGGAAACACGGCTTTGTTAATGGCCGGAGCATGCTGGGCTTTACATAAAATGATGCCCGCTCGCGGACCGCGCAGGGTTTTGTGCGTGGTAGACGTCACCACATCGGCATGCGGGATCGGACTGGGATGAAGTCCGGCAGCCACCAATCCGGCGATGTGGGCCATATCCACCATAAAAATAGCACCTACAGCCTTGGCGATATGGGCCATTCGTTCAAAATCAATCACCCGGGCATAGGCGGACGCACCGCCGATAACCAGCTTGGGCTGGTAGTCCTTGGCTTGCTTTTCCAAAGCATCGTAGTTAATGCGGCCGGTCTTTTGATCAACTCCATAAGAAGCGAACTTAAAAAACTTACCTGAAAAATTGACGGGCGACCCGTGAGTTAAATGGCCACCGTGAGAGAGATCCATCCCCAGTACTTTGTCGCCAGGATTGAGGAAGGCTAAAAAAACGGCACTGTTGGCATCGGCACCGGAATGCGGTTGGACATTGGCCGCTTCGGCGCCAAAGAGAGACTTGACCCGCTCGATGGCCAATACCTCAACCTCGTCCACATAGTCGCAACCGCCGTAATACCGTTTTCCTGGCAGGCCTTCTGCATATTTGTTGGTCAACCAAGTCCCCAGGGCCTCCATCACATGGGTAGAGGTAAAATTTTCAGACGCAATCAGCTCGATATTGCCACGTTGCCGGCCCAGCTCGGCCATCATCGCGCGATACAGGTCGGGATCACTAACCCTCAAATTGGAAATCGGATTCATCATGTTCCTCCTTTCTATCTTACAAAAGCCCCACAGCGGCTTTGACCTCCGCCATGGTATCTGTGGCCACTCGGCTGGCCCGTTTAGCCCCTTGGGCCAGGATATCCTCCACCTGATCCGTATGCCGGACCCAATAGTCCCGCTTCTCCCGAAACGGCCCGAGTTGCAGATTGATCGACGCCGCACAACGGCGTTTGCAATCAATGCACCCGATGGCCGCCGTCTCGCAACCGACCTTTACCTCGGCAATGACATCAGGCGCCGAGTATAGGGTATGGAAGGCATATACGGGACACATTTCCGGACGGCCAGGGTCAGTGCGCCTCGCGCGCTGGGGATCCGTCATCATTTTCAGCATCAGCCGCGAGATGTCGTCAGCGCTTGCCGACAGTGGAATGGTATTGCCGTAGCTTTTGGACATTTTACGACCATCCAAGCCCGGCAGCACCGGCACCTCAGTCAGCTTTTCTTCGGGCTCGGAGAATACCACCCCAAACAAATGGTTGAACCGGCGGGTGATTTCACGGGCCAGCTCCAAATGCGGCAATTGATCGCGGCCCACCGGAACGACTTGGGCCTTGTATAGCAACATATCAGCCGTCATCAGCACGGGATACCCCAAAAAACCATACGTATCCAAGTTTTTGTCCTGGAGGTTTTCAATCTTGCTTTTGTAGGTCGGCACGCGCAGCAACCACCCCAGCGGCGTAATCATAGACAACACCACATGCAATTCGCCATGCTGCAAAATATCGGACTGGAAAAAGAGACAGCATTTTTCGGGGTCTACCCCAGACGCGAGCAGATCTACCGCCAGCTCCAATTTGTCCTCGCGCAAGTTACGGCTATCCTGATAAATCGTGGTCAAGGAGTGAAGGTCAACAATGAGAAAAAAGGCGTCATACTCCTGTTGTAGTTGGACCCAATTGTGAATGGCGCCCCAGTAGTTTCCGAGGTGCATTTTTCCAGTGGGCTGAATGCCGGAAACGAGGCGGGGCTTAGGATTCATAACGCCTACTCTAGCACAAGCATAAAGAGCGTTAAATGGGGTTACGCCGGCGATGAGACCGCCACAAAATGCCGCCCAAAAGGAAGGCCAAAATCAACAATCCGACAAACCAGATCGCACTGGGCAATTTGGCAGCGTAAGGATTGTGGAAAAAGGTCAATGTCAGCGCCGCAGCGAGTAAATATCCGAGATAAATCGTGGCAGAACTTTCCGCGGCTGACCCCACATGGGTTCGCGAGTAGCGGATGAGGGCCAACGAAGCACCCAATAGCGCCAGGGTCAGCGTCAAAGCCGACCATTCGCCGAAAAAAAAGGTAACTGCGGCCAGCAGCAGGTTGGCTGTTAGCAGTATGCCTGCCACCGAGCCCATGGATAGCTGGATCCGTTTAAAGACATAACACGCCACAATAATCCAAACGGAACCGGCAAGATACCCCCACTCTCCCAACCGCAAGGTACGCCCACCCCACAACGAGATGGTATGCCAGTCATAGCCAAAATACACCGACACCAGCGCCGCACTACCCACACCACACCAAAATAATAATGGCCTTAGTCGCCAACGGCGATCGGAAAACCCCAGAAAAACCAGCAGCCCTCCGCCCAGCATTAACCCTTTCAAACTATCTGAAAACGTCATCGTGGACGCCAGTGCGGCAGAGATACCCAGATAAACAGCCAATCCGGAGATCCTAAAATCAGGCAGCTTGCCCCACCGAGACATATACGGCATCACCAGGTAAGTCACCAAAAAAGCCGTCAGACCGGCCGGCAGTGCGTAGATTGCATATCCCATACCTTAAAGTCTACTGAGGTCAGGAGGCCCTTGGCAAGCCGGCGTCTTCGGCCAGGAAGCACGTAAATTCTTGGCCGGTGGTGGGGTCAACATAAAACGGGGGGGGTTCCCGACGGCAGCGGTCCATGACATGGGGACAGCGGGACGCAAAACGGCAACC
>CAYINU010000007.1:0-20810 GCA_964364855.1 uncultured Candidatus Marinamargulisbacteria bacterium
GGATTTTTTTGACTGACACTTAACGCCGCAGATGCAAATGAGGACACGCCTTAGTCAAGGCCATCACACTCGCCCTCCAAATGCCATCCTGGTATTTGAGAGGATTGGATTCGAAATGGTACAGTGGGGGGACATGAAGAATCTGCCTATCGGGACACAGACGTTTGAAGGCATTGTCACGGGACACTATGTATATGTGGACAAGACGCGTTTTATCTACGATCTAGCCGTTGCGGGATCTGAGTCTGCGACTGCGTCTGGCCCCAAATTCTTTCTATCTCGTCCCCGCCGATTCGGGAAAAGCCTGACGATCTCGACGTTAGATGCCCTGTTTTCGGGACGGCGAGATCTGTTTGAGGGGTTGTGGATTACCCAACATACCGACTATGCATTCGACACGTTTCCCGTATTGCGATTTGATTTGTCCAATATCGGCAAGGAAGATGGCGCTCAGTTGCGCTTCAGCCTTGAAAAACGCGTCGAGCAATTGGCCACCGAACACGGGGTGCACATCGACACCACCCTCGCGCTGGGAGTGCGTTTTGGACAGTTGATTCAAAAAGTAGCCGCCAAGACTCAAAAACGAGTAGTGGTTTTAGTGGACGAATACGACGCTCCCATCATCCGTCACATCACAGATGCCCCAAAAGCAGCAGACAACCGAGACGTCCTTCGAGAGTTTTATACAACCCTCAAAGCCGAGGACGCCCATATGCGATTTGTCTTGCTAACAGGCGTCAGCAAATTCTCGAAAGTGTCGGTGTTTTCGGGACTAAACAACTTGCAAGATCTGACGATGGATGTGCGATATGCCCCCTTTTTGGGGTATACGCAGGAAGAGCTGGAATTTAATTTTAAAGCCCATATTGAAGCTTTGGCCGAGGCCGAGCAACTGACGCTGCCTGAAACCCTTGAGAAGATCAAACACTGGTATAACGGTTACCGGTTTTCGGAAGCAGAAACCAAAGTCTACAATCCGTTTTCAACATTGTTGCTGTTCGAACAAAAACGATTCAAATCGCATTGGTTTGAGACCGGGACACCGACGTTTTTGGTGGAGTTGTTGAAAAAAACAGGGTTTGAGATTGCCAACGTAGACCATCTCGAGGTCGATGAAAGTGCATTTTCAACCTATGAAATTGAGAATTTGGATCCTTTGGCCCTGCTATTTCAAACAGGTTATTTAACAATCGCATCCTATGATCAGCCTACAGGACGGTATCGGTTAGGGTACCCCAATCGAGAAGTAAAAGCGTCTTTTTCAGACGCTTTGTTATCGGGCTTTTCTGAAAATATGCTGTCGGTATCTCAAAGTAGTTTGGCCGTTTTGGAACGCAGCCTCAAAGCAAGTGATCTGGAGACGTTTTTCGAAACGCTGCGCGTCTTTTTCGCCAAAATACCCTATACGATTCAACTGAAGAACGAGAAATATTACCAGACGATTTTTTACCTTATATTTACTTTGATAGGGTTGAGGATTCAAGCGGAGGTTACGACCAATCGAGGCCGGATCGACGCAGTAGTAGAGACAACAGGCAGGGTCTATATCTTCGAATTCAAGTTACAAGGAACGGCAGAAGAAGCGCTGGCGCAGATTTTGGAAAAGGGATATGTAGAAAAGTATCTGGAAAAGAAGAAGCCGATGGCGTTGTATGGGATTTCATTTGATGCCACAGAACGCAATATCGATCGATGGGTGAGCCGGGAGTTTGATGTGGACGGAGATATGACCGTTCGCTTGCCTTAACCGCGGGGCATTACAATCAAACTTTCAGCGATGGATTTTGCCCACTTTAAACAAAAAAGGTACTGTTCCGGCTGTTGTACCAGCAGCACCCGTTGACGGCGTAGCTGAATCAACCACTCCGTTATGGGAAAGGGAGCTGCCAGAAAATCTGTCGGTTTTTTTTCAGCGAACATGTGGGTCAGACGGTCCGATAGGTCCAGGCAAAATAGCAGGGTGCCGGTACGACCCACACCCGCACTACAATGAATTACGGCCGTAGGTACCGAGCGAAGGCGATCCAAAAGTCGGGAGAAAGCGGTCATATTGCCAGGGCCGGCAAGGTCAGCCCAGTTTTCTAAATGAACTTGCCGAAAGGTAGTATCGCCTGAGGCGCGATGAATGCGAATTTCTCTTTCCATCAGACCGTCATTTGGGTTTTGGCCCGCAAGGAATGCACTGACTTTTTCTCCGTTTTGGGTCACCGCTTCCAGAACGGATTCTCCCTTGTCCGGCCAATAGGGGGTCCATTTCACACGTCCTGTCGGATCGGTTGCGGGACCCAGCGCTACAACCAGGGGAATCTGCAGCTCGGCGAGCATGACCAAAAAGTCTCCCACCGCATGACTTAAGGGACCCTGAGCCGCAATGAAACGGTGACCGGCCACCTCGACATAGTTGGCATGATAGCGAAAAGCAGGATGGTCGGGCAGCCGTGTTCTGGGTAAACAACGAATGTGGGGATATCGATCCAGAAGAGGGTCATAGGAGGGTAGGGTATCGGGCAACTCTTTGGTAACCCGCATCTGGGCAAACTGGACATTGGCAATATCCGTTAATTCCAAGGGGTAGTGGACCAAGTCGCCTACGCTTTGAATGCGAGGCAAGTCGCTGGGCTCTACCAGCAAGAGATCCGGATCCTTTTTGTAGTGCTTTTTTAGCCTTTCAATTTGCTGATCTGATAAGGTGTTGTAGCGAATATCCAGCCGTGGCCATCGTTTTTCGGCCTCCAATGCCGCTATCAGCAGATCGACTCCGGGTCCCAATTGGTTCTGCCAGAGCCGTAATTCGGGCAGACGGGTCAGGGTAATCAGCGCCGAAATGGCTTCTGTATTCAACCGGTTGAATCCCACATCCAGACCTATCAGTTGTTGCGGGAAGTGTTTGGCCAATACGGCCAAGGCTTTTGCATCCACAAAATTGTCCGTGATATCCAATTCCTGGACCGTGCTCTGTGATAGGGCGGCGAAGAGCGCTTGGGCGCCTTCGGACATCACGTTGTTGTTTTTGATTTTGAGGGTTTTGATGTGCAGTTTAGGCAAATAGTGTGCCAGCGCTTTTGCGCCGGGAATACCGAAATTGTTGTCATTAAGATCCACGACATCCATGACTTGGCCTTCAACCAGCCATTTTTCGCAAATCTCGGTTAAATAGGCGGCATCCACACCCAAGTTGGCCAGGGATTCTTGCATATCTTTAACTTACCCCGCTACACTGAAATTTACTATGGCCCAACGCATCCAAAAGACACCTGCCGAACAATTGGCCCTTATTATACATGGTGTGGCCTCTCTGATTTCCGAATCTGAATGCTTGGAGAAATTGGAAAAATCGTACCGCACCCAAACCCCACTCAAGGTCAAATTCGGCGCAGACCCGTCTCGTCCCGATATTCATTTGGGTCACGCCGTCATCTTGAATAAATTGCGGCTTCTGCAGGACTTGGGACATACGGTGTATTTTATCATTGGCGATTTTACGGCCATGATCGGGGATCCCACGGGCCGCAATAAAACACGTCCGCCATTAAATGGGGAAGAAATTACGGCCAACGCCAAAACCTACGCGGATCAAGTGTTTCGAATATTGGATCGCGACCGTACCGAAATGATTTACAACAGCCATTGGCTGGGTCAACTCCCAGCGCATGACATCGTCGGACTGATGGCAAAAGTCACGGTGAGCCAATTATTGGAACGCGATGATTTTTCGAAGCGTTATGAGTCCGAACACCCTATTTTTCTTCACGAATTGCTGTATCCCATTTTGCAAGGTTACGATTCGGTGGTGCTGGAAGCCGACCTCGAAGTCGGGGGGACCGATCAGACTTTTAATTTACTGATGGGCCGTGAACTGCAACGGGCCTCCGGTATGGCGCCGCAATGTGTGCTGACCCTGCCTATTTTGGAAGGGCTGGACGGTGTCCAAAAAATGTCGAAGAGTTTGGACAACTATGTGTCCCTCACTGACGATCCCGTGAATATGTTCGGGAAGTTGATGTCGATTCCGGATACGGTTATGGATCGCTATTTCATCTTGCTCACGACGCTAACGGAGCATGAAATTTCGACCCTCTTGCAGGGCCATCCTATGATAGCCAAAAAGACCTTGGCTGAGCGGATTACGGCGCAATTTAGCTCCCCCAAAGCGGCGGCGGCGGCCCGGGCTCAGTTTGAGAACGTGTTTTCAAAAGGAGAACTTCCGGATGACATGTCTAAGGTCACTGTTTTACCGGGCAGTATCAATCTCATTTCCCTGATGGCCGAACACCATATGGCCCCATCCAAAAACGAGGCTAGGCGTCTGCTGGATGCACATGCCATACACCTAAATGGTGAGACGGTTATGGAAGCAACGGTACATCTGACCCCGGGTGAACATGTCCTCAAAGTCGGTAAGCGGCGGTTTTTGAAATTGGTCGCCGGGAATTGACTCTATCCTCTGTGCCTGCGCGCTGCGCGACCTGGTTTGGGTTGTGGTGCCGCGGCGGCGGCCGAGGGTTGGAGTTCCTTTTCAAAGGCCTCCATCCACGCCATTAAATCAGACAACGGCAAGTCACTTAACTTTAAAAGTACGGCTGATTCCGCGTGGGAAGCGACTGCACGGCAGAAGTCACGTAAATAGGGGAAGACCATATGGAACAAAAACCGCAGGAAGTCAGCCTTTGATGGAACTTGAGTCTGATCCGGCTTGCGGAAGTGGTCATAAAGTTCTAAGAATCGAAACAGTGTACAGAAATCTTCGGGTTGATCCTGCTGCTTTAAGTTTTGGAAGGTTGTTCGCAACCGAACTTCAATATGGTCTTTGGGAGTCGTTCGTGATTGGAATCCGAGCAGGGGTAGGAAAAGATTAAGATACCGGCTGGTTTCTTCCGGGGGGAGCATCATCCCGATCATATGGATGGCGTGAATCAATAGCTGGGCTGCGATCGGCCCGGGAATGGCACCTTCCGTCCTAATCGGCAAAAGATGTTCGGCCTGATCGAGATGGTCTGGGGAAAGTACGAGTACAGTAGCACACACCATATCCCTGGCCCGATCGTTCCATGGCTTGCGATCAGGAACTGCCTGCTCGATCGCCAGTAACAGCTGTTCGCAAACCGAAAGAAATCGGGCCATTTCGGTGCGGCATGCCGGATACGCCTCCTTCAAAATAGCGATCTGCGCATCAGCTCTGTCTTCTGCCAAGCTCTGATGAAAATGGCCCAATTTGGCCAATGTGTTTAGTGCAAGCTGAATGCTTTCCTCAGTGGGACGGTCAGGCAGGGAAAAGGTTTGAAAAGCGGCTACCAAGGCATCCGCAGAAGCGATTTCCGGAGAAGAGGCGACACGATATTTACTGCTCTGGGACTGACTTAAGAATCTTTCTAGTTCTGGACATGATGACATCGGCCTGCTTGGCGTGCCTATCGGACTATAACTGCGTGAAAGAATATCTCTGGCCCGTTCAGCTACCGCAGCTTGGGTTGCCGATGGCCCATTGATCGCTCGGCATAAGGCTGCTAACTGTGTTAGGTAATATAGCGCTATGCGGGGGTTGGTGTTTATTAAAAGGAATCCCAACTGTTGCGAAACAAATGGGTGTAGGCTGGGTGCCAGATCTGCCCAAGGTAATTCTTGGGTAGGACCAGTGACAAACTGCGCTAGATCAGCGGGTGCACCTCGGACTGGAAAACGCCCAGGGGTCGACGTCCATTCGAGGAAAAAGCATGGCACGTGGCCTGGCATCAAAATGACATTAGGCTGATCGGTCATTTGAGCGCGGGCATAATCCACGAGAAATTTAACGGAGATGGTAAAATAGCACTTTATTTTCGGGTTTTCGAAAGGGGTTAGATAATAGAATAATAGGCCCCTTTCCTCACCGGGAAAAATCGAACAGAATTCCTCGACATTTCCATTGCAATAAGCGTCCACAACCCTAAAGCAGGAGGTGGCCAATTCATGGTTTGGAAACCGTGCCTGCAGGAGTCGTATGGCTGCGGGGGTGTCAGAAGGGCTATCCAAGACGTCTGAGATATCTTTGGTCATACAGTATGATAATACAGCGACCGCTATGGCTGCGGTGTCCCGGTTGGCGACCCGGATGTAATCAATGGTCTCGACCAAAAGTCGCTGTCCCTCTTTGGTTTTAAGCAAATCCGGGGGTGATATTCGGGAACAAAATTGCGTGACCATGCCCACCCCTTCCGGCTTAGAAAGGCAGCGAGCCAATACATAACAGACTAGCCGAATACCGTGATCGCTTGACATGGAAATGGGAAATTCCGACGATACTAGTGACGATACTAGTATAGTTGCCCAATTCAATAGGGCTTCTGGCTGGCTGTTCCGGATAACGAACTGAAGTTGCGAATCCAGATCGGTCTCACGCAACGTCTCCACAAGGATGGTTGACCATTCGAGAATCGTTTTTCTTTCCATTCCGGGATTGTTGGCAAGGCCTACCATTGCGATTGTTGCTCGTAGCAGAGGGCTTCCTTTCTCGGACGAGGTCAGCTGGTTCATACATTGTGTCAGCCAATCGAATGACAGTGCCCTAAAAGCAGGCAATGCGGGATCTTCCCCGATTGTTAATTTTAAGAAGCGTGATACAAGCTGCGCTTGCAAAGCTGCATTGGCATGTTGGGCCAACCATTTGGCCAACGTCGGTCGCCGCAAGGGGTGGTCACCAAATGATAATTTCGGGTGCTCGTTGAACTGATTGACTAGGGCCAGAAGGTCTTGGGTGGGAAGGGGTGGTTCCACTGTTATGGCCTGCTCAAATAAGGTCATCACGTCCGGCTCTAGTGCATGTCTTTCAATTTTCATTCTCAGCTTTTGGAGTAAGCCTTCAGGTGCTGTCCTGTCATGGGTCGTTTCTGGTACGAGCGCAGCCGGCTCAGGTGAGGGCAAGCATCTTGGCAACTGTTGGGCAGCCCTCAAAATGGCTTCTGATTGGGCCATTAGATAAGCGACATGGGCCTCTCTCGTATGTTCACTGGGTTTTACGTCCTCGGGGCCGACGACCAACCGAAGCGTACTTCGGGGATCTTCCACGACATACAATCGTCTTTCGGGGGTGCCCGTGAGATGCATTTTGTATACCCGGAGGCCTCGGAGAAAATCGCCGGCTAATATCTGCCGATCCGAAGGAGAATGGCTGGCCAAATAATGGAGTGCCTCCCAATTGAGAGTGGATTGCGTGGCATCCAGAGCCAAGACATCCGCATAGCCTAGATGGTGACAGAGTGCGACGTAAGTATCTGGCCACTTTTGAGTAGTGTTTAAACGGCCGAGCTGTCTTACGACCGTTATACCCATTTGCAAAAACAACGTGGCCAGCTGGCTGACGTTTCCACTATCACGATCAAACGCCATGATGGCACGTGCGAATTCATTTCTTTGGCCGGACTTTCGAACTTGGGATAAGAGATCGTCAATCGGTGCTATAATAGGCATTTGTTTTCGCAACGGGATACTCCGGTCTCAGTATTAGTTGATGCACAACCAAAACCCTTATCGACTGGCTACTGAGGGTAGTTGCGGCTTATTTAAGCGCGGGGCAGATAAATGGTGAATTGCGACCCCTCACCGGGTGCGCTTTTGAGGGTAATCTGCCCCTCGTGTGCCTGGATAATGTGTTTAACAATGGCCAGACCCAAGCCGGTGCCCCCCAACCGGCGGCTGCGGGCTTTATCGACACGGTAGAAGCGCTCAAACAGACGGCTATGGTGCTGTGGCGCAATACCGGGCCCTTGATCCAGAACATCAATGCGAATGGTTTGTGGTAGCGCGTACACTTCGACACGAACGGAAGTCTTTTCCGGACTGTACTTGATGGCATTTTCGATCAGGTTAATCAAGGCCTGTTCAATCATGTGACGATTAATTTTGACCTCAATTCCATCGGGGCAACGGAACCGTAACGAAATGTGTTTCTCGCTGGCCTTCATTTCGCAGGCCTGGATGGCAGCCTCGATAACCGGCTGCAGAGGCTGAAGCGTTCGTTCAAATGCGCCATAGTCACTATCCCGCTCGACCCGTGACAACCGCAAAATGTCCTCGATGATGGCTTCTAATCTGAGGGACTGCTTGTGGATGATACTCAGGAAATGTTCCAAGTCTTCCGGTTTATCTTTGGCCCCTTCTAGCAACGTTTCGACAAAACCGCGAATAGAGGTAATGGGTGTACGCAATTCGTGGGACACATTAGCCACGAATTCTTTGCGAATGCTTTCCAGTTCTTTTAACCGCGAAATATCATGCAAGATGACGACGGTTCCCTGAATGTTGCGGTGGGCATCACGCAGCTGATTGGTCTCGACTTGAAAATAGATGTGATTTTCCGGATCCAAACAAATTTCGGTTTCAATGGGCTCGGCTTGGTGCATGGCTTCCTCGAGAACCCGTTGAAAATCCGGATTTGGAATAACCTCTACAACCGATTTGCCCAATAGTTCTTTTTCTGATCGGTTTAGCAGGTGAGTGACGGCATCGTTGACCATAGCAATGTGCTTATAGGGGTCGATCAGCAACAGACCCGCCACCATACTTTTTAAGATGACAGCTTTTTCGCGGTTTTGGTGATCGATGGTTTGCAACCGGCTGTCGAGCTGTGTTGCCATTTCATTCATCGCCACGGCAAGTGAGGCCATTTCTTCGGTATTGGGAATGGGCATTTTTTCATCGAGGTGGCCCTTCGCGAAGCGTTCGGCGCCTTTTTTTAACAAGGCAATCGGCTGGGTGATGTTATGTGAAATAACCAGACTTAAAATGGCGGACAAAAATGCAATAACCAGTCCGGCATAAAAGAGTTTGCTGTAGAGCTGATCCATCGGTACTTTCACTGTCCGATACGGAATTCCTACTCGCATCGCCCCCATGATCTTACCCTCACTATTCACAAACGGAGAGGCGTAAAAAATCATTTTGGTATTTTGCAATAGGCTGTTGTGCACCTGGTAATTGGCACGTCCTTCCAGGGCATGACGCATCTCCGCAAAGTGTAATGCTTTCCAGCGGGGATGACGGGTATCGACCGACGCAGCCATCACTTGCCCCTGGGCATCAATGACGATCACCTCGAGATTGATTTTTTTGCCCAGGCGATCCACGCTGGCTTGCAGGCTAGCCCTATCGGACCGGAGCACAAGTGGGGTCAAAATATCCTCAAGAAGGGCTGAGCGGCTGACCAAAATTTCGGTGGTACGATTGAAAAACATCGTGCCCACGATCTTGCTCATATACCAAGTCACGGCGAACAGACAAAAGACGGTGACCAGCAAATAGCTGGGAAAGATTTGCCAGAGCAATCGGCGTTTGTGTGGCAAGAAAGGCCCTTATGTCACATCGGCAAACCGGTAACCGACGCCACGTACCGTTTCGATTAGCCGAGCGGCCTCACCCAATTTGCGCCGTAGCGTCACGATGACCACATCGACGGACCGGTCTGTAACGTCGTGCGCCTCTCCTTGAGTTGCGTCCACAATTTGGTTGCGGGAAAAGACCCAGCCGGGGCGTCCGGCCAATAGGTAAAGGACCTTGAACTCCAATGACGTGAGCAGTATGGGTTGGCCGTCGATCAAGACTTCGTGGCGTCCCGGATGAATGCGCAAATTACCGTATTCCAACATCTTATCTGACGGTAGCGCGGCGCGGGTACTTCCTCGGCGAAGCGCAGCACGGATGCGGGCAACCAATACCTTGGGGCTAAAGGGTTTGACAATGTAGTCGTCTGCGCCCAGCTCCAGACCGGTAACCACGTCGGTTTCCTCACTTTTGGCCGTCATCATCAGAATGGGAATATGTTGCGTACGCGGATCGCTTTTGAGATGGCGGCAGACCTCAAACCCATCTACCTCGGGCAACATAATATCGAGTAGAACCAAGGCGGGTTGAGCCGTAACAATTTTTTGATATGCGAGATTGCCTTGGTCAACGGTGATCACGTTGTAACCTTCTTTTTTGAGAACATAATTTAACAGTTCGCAGATATCTTCTTCGTCTTCGACGACCACGATGGTTTTGATGGCCATGGTTACTCCTTTATCGTGGCGAGCTGGGATTCGGGACTACGCGCAACAAGTTTTTGCGCACCGGCGTAAAAATCCATGATCGACCGGCTGGGCCGAGGGGCTTTTTTCGCATTTTCAAAAATAAAATAAAGTTCCTTGGTGGCGGCGGCATCGGCCAAAGCACGGTGGGCGTTGGCATGGCGAATGCCATATTTTTTGGTAAGGGCCGTGAGCGAACACCGTGGCTCCTGGCTGGCCCGTGCCCAATTCAGTGTACAAATGACATCGCGGGGCGCAAATTCTCTCTGGGTGCGCAGTAGGGCCACAAGCAACCATGGGAGATCGAAGTCGGCGTTATGTGCCACCAGCCGAGAATCACCCAAAAAAGAGGTGAAGCGCGCAAGTGCGGTTGGTAAGTCCGGGGCATCGGCTACCATGATATCGCTGATGCCATTCAGGCGCGTGATTTCGGCACTGATGGACATAGCGGGTTTGACGAAAGTTTGAAAAAGATGTTCGTCACCTTCCGCATCAATTTTGAGAGCCCCGATTTCGATGATACTGTGCTTGCTGGCATCAAGACCTGTGGTTTCAAAGTCAAAAAAAGTAAGGGTTTCCCGCTGCAGACCTCCAAACAAATCGGCCTGTCCCGAACAGCCCGGAAAATACAGGCAGCGGTTGGCGATATTCATGCCGGGCAAATGTACCGTGGGGCCATGACAATAGTTGCAGCGGATATCGTAATTGACCTGCAAGCCATTTTCCAAGATATGAAAGATCTTTTTAACCGGTACCCGCCGTCCGCAAGTACAGGAAAATACGCCGCCATGATCATCTGGGCTAAAGCGGTCAGGATCCAAGTCGTTTTGGCAGACCGGGCACTGGTAGTACAACGCGAACCCACAGGCACAACTTAGCCGGTTTTTTTCAATGCCCACGGTCCCGGCCTTCCGGCAGCAGGGGCAGGGCCTAGACAGTCGAAATTTAGTTTCGTTCATCTTGATAAACGCGACTGCCTACTGGGCGGGATTGGCCTTGGTATTTGCCGCGATACGGTGTTTGGGTCGCTTGATCCATTTTGCAAAATACCAGTTGGCAGATGCGTCGTCCCGACACCAATTCGATGGGCAGGGCATTGGCGTTGTAGAGCTCCAACGTAATACGGCCTTCAAATCCCGCGTCTACCCACCCCGCGTTCTGAATAAACAAGCCCATGCGTCCTATGGAGCTGCGACCTTCGACAAAGGCAGTCAGATAGTTTGGCAGGCGCAGGTACTCGCGGGTAGTCGCAAGCAAAAAAGAATGGGGGGCGATAACAATGCGGTCGGATTTCATTTCGCGATACTGGATCTCCTTGTCCATTTTGATGAGGCTGGTATGGTGCTCATCCACCACCAAGTATTCATCGCCCAACGTACAGTCGATCGAGGCGGGTTGAAGGCCCTGCGGATGTAACGGATCCACGGTCAGCTCCCCAGAGTCCAAAAGGCTTTGAATCGTGGCATCGGATAAGATCATGGTGTTTTTTCCTTCTCAGCCTGGGCATTCATCAGGCGGATGTATTCAGACTCGGTAGCGAGGTCACGCATGGACTTCATATGATCCAAATAAATAATACCTTCCAAATGATCGAACTCGTGCTGAAATACCCGTGCCAAAAACCCGTCCAGTGTGGCTTGAATTGCCTGGCCAGTTTCGTTGAGAAAGGCGACCTCAATTTGCGTCGAACGCGGCACCAAACCCCGAATGCCGGGGATGCTCAAACACCCTTCCCAGTCTTTTTCTTTTTTGGGAGAGCGTTTTAGAATGCGGGGGTTGATAATGGAGACGGCAGGTTCGTTTTCGGCTTGTTTTTCGTGATCATATCCCATATCGAGGATGAACAACTGAACGGAATGGCCCACTTGCGGGGCCGCCAATCCGACTCCCCGCGAGGCACGGCAGGTAGCGATCATATCCTGGATGAGCTGCGAAATGATGGGGTCTGCCGGGTCTTTGATCAACCCTGCTTTTTGTCGCAAAATAGGATTGCCCAATTCGGTAATCGGTAACAGTTGTGCCACGGCGTCTCCCCTGTGATAAAGTCCCGCCAGTATACCGAAAATCTCTCGTGTCTGAAAGACCGTTTTGCTTGCCGGACGCTATTAAACCCGTTACTCTGAAATGGCAATTCGTTTTTTTGCATTAGGAGGACCCCAAAAATGAGAACCTCGAACCCGATTATTAATAGCAACACGCTTTACAATGTCCATGCCAGCGGTGCGGAGGCTATGACGGTCAATGGTGCCGTACAAAAAACGCTTTACCTCGCCGTTATTTTGACGGCCGGCGCGGCCATCACCTGGTGGATGGGTGTGCCTGGTATGGCCTTGTCCCTGCTGGGTTTGATCGGCGGATTGATCTCGGCGATCGTGTTGATATTCAAGCGGGAATGGGCGCCGACACTTGCACCTGTTTATGCCCTGTGCGAGGGACTGGCTTTAGGCGGTATTTCAATGATGTTTGAGCGATCCTACCCTGGCATTGCTTTTCAGGCAGTGGGGATGACAATCGGCGTGTTATTTTGCATGATCGGGCTATACAAATCTCGGATTATCAAAGTAACGGACCAATTTCGCATGGGCGTGGTTTCAGCTACCGGTGGGATTGCATTATTTTATCTGATTTCGATGGTCGCCGGACTGTTTGGGTTTCCCATGACATTTTTGAATGGGAGCGGTCCTTTGAGCATCGGGATTAGCTTGTTGATCGTGGGTGTAGCAGCATTGAATCTGGTGTTGGATTTTGACAGCATCGAGCAAGCGGCGCAGCACCAATTGCCCAAATATATGGAATGGTTTCTGGCCTTTGGTCTGATGGTTACCCTTGTCTGGCTATATCTGGAGATGTTGCGTCTGCTGTCGAAATTCCAGCGGCGGGATTAAGTCTCAACTGTTCCGTAATCCACTTGCGGATAGAGTCGAGCTGAATTTTTCCATCAGATAGCGTTTTTAATTCTCCGTATAATTCCACCATTTGCTGACGGATACCTTCGGTTTGAATAGTGCCGCGTTTAAATCGTGCTTCCAAATTTTGTAACTTATCTGTAATCCAAGGCATCAGCAGACGGGCTATTTCTTCCTGCCCATTGAGATCGGCTTGTTGGAGAACAGATACAAGTGTAGTGGGAGCGGGGTCGGCTTCCAGCCTTAATTTCATGGACAAAAGAGCCCATCCGTTTCCCATTTTAGCGGCAACATTCGCTACCTCTAGGATGTCTGTGAAATTCAGTTTATCCCAGTTTGCAGAATAGCCTTTAATAAACCCTCGTGTGTCATTGGTTTCCAGATGATAACACAATGTGGTAACGATAACTTTAGAAGCTCCTACTATCACCTCACCTTGCAATACCTCACTGCAATCATTGATTTGAGAGTCAGACAGCCTAAGAGCGGCGATATAGACGGGCAGCATTTCAGACAACGCACTAACATGCGATTCAAAATCAATACTTCTCGGATAAAACGCGCTCATCCCGTTTAGCACTTCCTTAAAACAGTCAATCCAACCCTGTCCAAAACCGGAACCAGCGTAGCGTCTAAACAGCTCGATCGGCACATCTGTCTTTCCCGGAGTAAAGGAGAATATCAGTTCCATGAATGCATTTCTTTCGTCGGGAAGTGCCGGTGAAAAGGGAGCAATGGAGACGGCGAGCGTTTTTTGCTGTAGCATAGGCAGTTATCGGCGGTTACCAGGCAGGGTTTTAACTCATAAATAGCGATTAATTGTAATTAATGACGTGACTGGGTACTTGGAGAAGGTCTGCCGTAACCTGAGAGAGTTGTCTGTCGAAAATGGGCTGATAGTCTTCATCCGTCTCCGAATGGATCACGCGTGGCTGACGGCCGGTCTGGCGGATGTGTTGTAGGGTCTGATGGAGCAGAGCCTGATAATGTATCTCGTTTTCGAGGGTGTGTGCAGCGTCTTGTCCAGCCAACCCGGTCAGCACATAAAGGGTTGTTTGCCCCTCGGCAGGTTGAACCACGGCATGATACGGTCCGCCCATCGGGTCCGGTACAACTTGCGGCATCTGTTGTTCGGGTGCCTCTGTCTGAACCGGAAGGGAAGGCGATGCAGGAGCAGACGGGGTGGCGTGTGGGGTGCGCAACATGGATCTACCCAGGACAAAAAACAGGGCGGTGAAGGCAAGATATTGTGTGCTGCCCAGTGCATGATGAAGCAGGGCAAAGCTCAGTACATCCACTATGACAACGCCCATCACGGATAGCATTAATATAGTCGTAAAGGCCGGTTGCTGTCTCATACCCCACCAGTTGTATCAGAATTGAGAATCGGAATCTAGTCACCTTAGGCTATCCGTACCTATTACCGCATCATCACAAGTCATCATTTGCTTCCATCGGGGTCCTGTCACCACAGCCCCAAAAGGTGGACTCACCTTTTGGGGGCCCCTTTATTGGATTACGCTTCGCGGTCGCCGCCGTGCGGCTCCAGTCCCCACCGCTTCGCTCGTGCTACCTCGTCTCGGTGTGGGGTCCCCACCCGGTGCCACCCCTCTTGTGTCCTTGAGAAGTGCTTTTACTAAAGCGGGAAAGTTGTCTAGGATATTGCATAGATGATTACCTTCGCATTATTCGGATTCGGTGCGTTTCTTGTGGTCATCCTAACGGTCCTATTATTGACTTGGTTGAAAACAGAACGGAATTTGCGGGTTGAAATGCGTCAAACCAGTCAGGCCTTGCGAGACGACTTGACCCGATCGCTGTTTGAATTTACCAACACCCTGACCCATCAGTTCGACAACTTCAAAAATACGGTTTCCGGAATTAGCGAATTGCAGGGTCGTCAACTGGAAACCATTCGCCAGAGCGTCGAGAACAAGCTTAAAGAGATTCAAACCGATAACAACAAAAAGCTAGACGAGATGCGGGTCACCGTGGACGAAAAGCTGCATGCGACGCTGGAAAAACGGCTGGGGATGTCTTTTCAGTTGGTCAGCGAACGGCTCGAGCAAGTTCACAAGGGCTTGGGTGAGATGCAGTCTTTGGCAACGGGGGTAGGGGACCTCAAGCGCGTTTTGACCAATGTGAAAACGCGAGGGACCTGGGGAGAGACCCAACTGGCTGCTTTGCTCGAGGACATTCTGACTCCCGAGCAATATGAATACAACATCCCCACCCGGCCCGGTAGCAATGCGCGGGTAGAGTACGCTGTCAAATTTCCGGGCCGTCAACGCGACGAGCGTCCACTGTGGCTTCCCATCGATGCCAAGTTCCCCCAAGAAGATTACCAACGCCTTTTGGATGCACAAGAAGCTGCCGATATAGGGGCAATGGAGACCGCGATCAAGCAGCTTGAAATCAGGATGAAAACCGAGGCCAAAGCGATCCGTGAAAAATATATTGAGCCGCCACACACCACCGATTTTGCCATTCTCTTTTTGCCCACCGAAAGTCTATACGCAGAGGTTCTGCGCCGACCGGCGCTCACCGAAACGATTCAGCGGGATTATCGGGTTATCGTGACCGGTCCGACAACATTGGCCGCGTTGCTGAATAGCCTGCAGATGGGTTTTCGAACCCTGGCCATCGAACGTCGGTCCAGCGAAGTGTGGCAGCTGTTGAGTGCGGTCAAAACCGAGTTTGTGAAATTTGGCGATATCCTGGACAAAACCCAGAAAAAACTCCAAGAGGCCAGTAACACCATTGAAACCGCGGCCCAAAAATCCCGTACGATCTCTCGCAGGCTGGACAAAGTCGAAACCCTGCCCGAACTTATCTCGTCTTCGCCGGAGGCGGTGTTGGAGTTGGAAGGTTTAGAAAGAGGTCTTTCTTAGAGTCAAGCAGATTTAAGGAGTTGGAACCGCTTTCAAAATCCCGCCGACTCCTTTACAATCACGCCATTAAACCAACCGGAAAAGGAGCAGGATATTATGACCACGAAATCAGGATTTAAACTGTTTGCTTTTGGTGCGGCGATTGGTGCGGTGTTGGGTGTCTTGTTTGCGCCGGAGTCCGGCGACGCCATGCGGAAACGCTTGCGCAAATTTTCTCGTGAAGAAATTCCGGGTGATCCGGCCGAAAAAACAGAGGAAATGATCCAGAAGACCCGAAATGCCATTGATGAAGGATTGAATAAATTGAGTAAGATAGTAGATGAGAAGCGCAGCGAGTTCGAACAAAAAGTAGTGGGGAAAGGGGATCGTTGATGGAATTAGCAGTAACGTTTGGTACCGTGTGGCAGTGGTTGAAGTTGGGTTGTGCGGCGGCGGGATTTTTGGCTCTGGTTGCGTTGGTGCTTATTTTGTTTGAAGTCTTTCGTACGACGCGATCTGTACGGATGATGGTCGCCCGCATCGAGATGTTGTCCGATGTCGGCGCATGGTTTTCGCTATTTAAAAAATTCCGTCGCTAACGATCCTTTCTATGCGTAGCAGTCAGGAAATTCGCCGCACCTTTATTTCGTTTTTCGAAAAAAAAGATCATACCTTCGTTAAACCCAGTCCCGTCGTGCCTAGCGACGATCCCAGTATCTTGTTTACCAATGCAGGGATGAATCAGTTTAAAGATGTTTTTTTGGGCATCGGTACTCGGCCCTACCGTCGGGCGGTCAATTCCCAGGTCTGCATTCGCGTGTCGGGAAAGCACAACGACCTGGAAGAGGTCGGTGTCGATACCTACCATCTAACCCTGTTCGAAATGCTGGGCAATTGGTCGTTTGGATCCTATTACAAAAAAGAAACGATTTCCTGGGCCTGGGAACTGATGACCGCTGTGTTTGGATTCGAAAAAGCCAAGCTGTATGCGACCGTTCACGAGTCCGATCAAGAGAGTTTTGACTTCTGGAAAAGCGAAACCGATATCAACCCCGAGCACCGGTTATGGTTTGGCAATAAAGAAAATTTTTGGGAAATGGCCGAGGTTGGTCCCTGTGGTCCGTGTACGGAGATTCATTATGATCGGGGACCCGAAGCCTGTGATCGGCAGGGGGTAGCAGGACATCAGTGTCGGGTAAACGGCGACTGCGGCCGCTATATCGAGTTATGGAATCTGGTATTTATCCAGTACGAACGCCAGAGCGATGGCACCCTGATCGATTTACCAGAAAAGCACGTGGATACCGGCGCCGGTTTTGAACGGCTGGTAGCCACCATGCAAGGGACGTTTTCGATCTATGAAACCGACTTGTTTCAACCCATCATTCGCAAAGTTGAGGCGCTCACCGGCGTGTCCTATAAGGATGAAAATGGATTGGCCCGCATTCCCCACCAAGTTCTGGCCGATCATATCCGCATGCTGACTTTTGCCATCGCGGACAATGTACTGCCCTCAAACGATGGCAGAGGGTATGTCCTGCGGCGCATTTTGCGTCGGGCCATGCGCTTTGCCAAACAGCTGGGCGTCACACAGCCTATGGTCTATCAACTTGTCGATAGTGTGGTCGAGGTGATGAAGGACTATCATCAGGATCTTCCTGCTCGCCAAACCTTTGTGGAGCGCCTGATTCGCGCTGAAGAAGACAGCTTTTTGCGTACGCTGGATGCGGGCCTCGCGATCTTTGAAAAAATGGCCTCCGATGCCCAAGCCGAAGGCCGGGATTTTATGTCCGGTGAGGAGGTATTTAAGCTATATGACACCTTCGGATTTCCTGTAGACCTGACCCAACTCATGGCCAAAGACAAAGGGATGGCAACCGACATAGCCGGTTTTGAAACGTTACTTGAGGCTCGCCGCGAGCAATCCCGTCGGGTAGTCGCCGTCAACCCCTCGCAATACCAAGACATACCTCGGGGGGGAGAAGCCCGCATCGTGACGGATCCCCAGGACCGCCTTAATATGGCCCGCCACCACTCGGCGACACATCTCCTACAGGCCGCATTGCGGGAGGTATTGGGAACCCATGTTTATCAAGCCGGGTCACTGGTGGATACCGACCGCTTGCGCTTTGACTTTTCGCATTTTCAGGCTCTGACTCCGGATGAGCTTGCCAGAGTAGAGTCCCTGGTCAATCAAAAAATCAAAGCCGGATTGCCGGTATCTGCATTTTACAAACCCATCAAAGAAGCCAAAAAGATGGGGGCCATGGCTTTGTTTGGTGAAAAATACGAAGATGAGGTCCGTGTGATCCAAATGGGTGAATTTTCTATGGAACTGTGTGGCGGAAATCATGTCCAAAATACGGCTGATATCGAAGTCTTTAAACTCATTTCCGAATCGGGTGTCTCTGCCGGGACCCGTCGGATCGAGGCTTTGGCTGGACAAACCGCCATCGCGGCTCACGCTCACCAAATGCGCAAAAAACGCCTGGAATTGGCGGGGTTTCGCTATAGGGACCTGCTGGCTGCGGCCAAGGGGAAACCTTTGCCCGCATTGCAAAAGTATTTTCCGGAGAAGCTTATTAACGCGAGTGAAGCCGATCTGCAAGCCGCTATTGATGAGATAAGCGCGGCCATTAAACAGGTAGAAAAAGCCGTTGCCCTAGAACAAGGCGCCGTGGCGTCAGCCGAATGTAAGGCCATTTTGGAAACGGCACGGACCTTGCCGGCTGGGGCACATGTTGGCGTGGCACACATGCGAGATAAAGACATTCCTTACCTGCGCTTACTGTCAGACAATTTGGTTAACCAGGACCCGTCACTCGCTGTTATTTTGTCCACCGCATCCGGGGACAAGGCACAGGTTCTGGTTCGGGTCGGTAGCGCTACGAAATTGGGTTTAAAAGCACCTGAGCTGATCCGCAAACTGACCGCCATTGCGGGCGGATCAGGTGGAGGACGCCCGGAGATGGCGCAAGCCGGCGGCCTGGATGCATCCAAGGTCAACGAGGCCGTCGAACAAGTCCTCGAACAATTGGCGGCAGCATAATGCGTTTTTTGGGCTTGGATTATGGGGACAAGCGGGTGGGAGTTGCAGTGTCGGATCCCGACGGCCGGTTTTCCATCCCGGTTGAGACCTTGGCCCGCACACCGGATCTGGCCCAAAAAGTTGCCGAGCTAGTAGCCCGTTATGACTGTGGGGCTGTCGTTCTCGGGTTGCCACGTAATTTGCGGGGCGAACAAACCCCCCAGACCGACAAGGTACAGGCTTTTGGCGAAGAGTTAACAAGCACCTTATCTTGTGAAATAATTTACTGGGATGAACGGTTAACCACCGTCTCCGCCTCTCGGTCGTTGCAGGCTTTGGGATTAACTTCCCGTCAGCAAAAGGGAAGTCTGGACTCGGTAGCTGCAAACGTAATGTTGCAGGCCTACCTGGATTTCCGAAAAAATCAGCGCCACTCAAAGGAATAACCATGGACTACAAAAGCGCGGGTGTGGACATTGAGGCAGGGAACACCGCCGTCCAGCGCATCCGTCATTTGGTGCAACGCACGTATACGCCAGCAGTGCTAGGCGGGTTGGGGCATTTTGGTGCTTTTTTTGAAATGCCAGCCGGATATCAAAACCCCGTTCTGGTATCTTGCACGGATGGGGTCGGAACCAAGTTGATGTTGGCCATTGCTCACGACTGCATCGCCGATCTGGGCGTGGATCTGGTCGCGATGAATGTAAATGACCTGATCTGCTCGGGCGCAAAACCCCTGTTTTTTCTGGACTATATTGCGTGTCATCAATTGTCCCCAGAGCAAATGGAAGTCTTGATTGGGGGCATGGTACGTGGCTGCGTGGAGTCGGATTGTGCGTTGATCGGGGGGGAAATGGCCGAAATGCGGGATGTATACCGCCCCGGTGAATTTGATTTGGCCGGTTTTGCCATGGGTGTTGTGGAAAAAAGCCGCATTATCGACGGAAAAAGCATTTCCGCGGGCCAAAACGTGTATGGATTGCCCTCTTCCGGAGTACATGCCAACGGATTTAGCTTGGTTCGCCACATTGTAAATCAGGACTGGTTCAGTCGTTATGGCATTTCGCCACAAGCGTTACTCGCGCCCACGCGTATTTATGTCAAAGACATCGCCGCCCTTCAGGCAAAGGGAACCCAGCTGACTGGACTGGCCCATATCACGGGTGGCGGATTGAGTGAAAATATCGAACGTATCTTGCCGGTCGGCGTGGAGGTGGTCTTGTCCCGGTCCGCGCTTCGAACACCCCGCTTATTTTCGGCCCTCCAAGAAGCGGGCCAGGTAGATGAAGAAGAAATGTTTTGCGTATTTAACATGGGGATTGGGATGGTCGTGATTACCCCGGACGTCTTGACGGAAAGCGATCAGTGCTACCGCATCGGCGTGGTGACACCGGGGCAGGGTCGTGTCGTATTTAACGCCTAAATTGCGGCTCGGCATCTTGTTTTCGGGCCGGGGATCCAACATGATGGCCGTCCTGGACGCCATTTCCCGCGGCGAGGTTCATGCCGAAGTGGTAGTAGCGCTCACCAACAATCCTCAGGCTCCCGGCATCGCGCTGGCCGAATCTGCCGGGGTTTCCGTCAAAGTCGAAGATCCCAAGCAATACGCCTCTATCGCCGACTACGAAGCTGCGATGCGCCGCCATTTGGAGGCAGCAAAAGTGGATTTGGTTGTGCTGGCCGGATATATGAAAGTGTTAGGCCCGACCATGCTTGAGTCTTTTGCGGGCCGCATGATTAATATTCATCCGTCTCTTCTGCCCGCATTTAAGGGCCTGCACGCTCAGCGCCAAGCCATCGAAGCCGGCGTTAAAGAGACGGGCTGCACGGTCCATTTCGTAACCGCTGAATTGGATGGAGGACCGGTGCTGTTGCAAGCGGCAGTTCCTGTCCTGCCGGGGGATACCCAAGCCACTTTAAGTGACCGAATTTTGGTCGAAGAACACCATATTCTTCCGAAAGCGATCCA
>CAYINU010000007.1:20910-38258 GCA_964364855.1 uncultured Candidatus Marinamargulisbacteria bacterium
TTCGTTATGAGAGCGTTAATCAGTGTATCGGATAAAACAGGCATTGTTGAATTCGCGAGGGGACTAGCGGCGCTGGGTGTGGAAATCGTTTCTACTGGAGGGACCCACCGGCTGTTGGCGGAGGCGGGCATTCCGGCACTAGGAATTGAGGCGCTCACGGGCTTCCCCGAAATGTTGGACGGTCGGGTCAAAACCTTGCACCCTAAGGTTCACGGGGGAATTTTGGCGCGGCGGGATCTATCTGATCATGTTGGGGCTTGTGCCCAACACGCCATAGGGTTTATCGATTTGGTCGTGGTGAATTTGTATCCGTTTGAAAGGACCATTGCCAAAAACGATGCCACGCTGGACGAGGCCATCGAAAACATCGACATCGGTGGGCCGACCATGATCCGCAGTGCAGCGAAAAACATGGCTTTTGTGACTGTGGTGGTCAATCACGAACACTACGCCAATGTACTGGCAGAGCTCAGTACCAGCGGTGACACCAGCCTCGCTACCCGGCAAAAGCTGGCCCAAGAGGCCTTTTTGCATACGGGCCGCTATGACAGCATCATTTCAACGTATTTGGCTAAGCAGTTTAGGCCAGACGCCTCGCTCTTGCAGCCGCATATCGTACTGGCATTGGATCAGGTCGATGTGTTGCGCTATGGCGAAAATCCCCACCAACAAGCCGCGTTATACAAAACCAGCATCGGAGGTTGCTTTTCCCAGCTCCGACAACACCATGGAAAGGCCTTATCCTTTAACAACCTCATCGATGCCCAGGCCGCTTGGGATATCGTCTCAGAGCTTGGTGTGCCAGCCGCAGTGGTGATCAAGCATACCAATCCCTGCGGTGCCGCGATCGGCAATAGTCTCTACGAAGCCTATCAAAAGGCGTATGACGCGGACCCGGTTTCGGCGTTTGGGTCTATTGTCGGACTAAACCGCAAAGTGGACTTGGAAACAGCCCAAAAGCTATCTGAGACCTTTGTTGAAGTTGTCGTAGCTCCCGGTTATGAGCCGGATGCTGCCGCGCTCTTGTCTAAAAAAGCCGCTATCCGACTGCTGGAAATTCCGGCTTCCGGAGCGCGATCGCGTCTGGATTATCGATTTTTGGATGGGTTGTGCTTGGTGCAAGAAAAAGATGATAAAATCATCACCCGATCTGACTTTCAAGTCGTCACAAAAACGGCACCGACACCCGCACAATCGGTGGATCTGGAGCTGGCCTTTCAATTGGTCAAGCATGTTAAATCCAACGCCATCGTACTGGTCAAAGAGGGGCAGCTGATCGGCACGGGCGCCGGCCAAATGAGCCGGGTGGATTCGGTGCGGATTGCATTGGAAAAAGCCGGTGCCAAAGCCCAAGATGCCGTGGCCGCATCCGATGCCTTTTTTCCGTTTAAGGACGGGGTCGAATTGCTGGTAGCCGGCGGGGTTAAAGCCATTGTCCAGCCGGGTGGCTCTAAGCGTGACGCGGAATCCGTCGAGGTATGTAACATGTCTAGGATCGCGATGGTGTATACCGGGATTCGACATTTCAAACATTAAATGAACATTTTCCGTTTGGGGGCAATGGGTGTGGCAATGGGAGGTCTGGCGGCACTACTGTCGGGCAGCGGCAGTATGTTAGTGACCCAATGTTATTCCGATTATGAAATTTTCAAGGTCCATCTCGCGGCAAAGGAAGTCTTGGCAGCCAAAAAAATGTACGCTGCATTTGGCCATGGCGAAAGAGTCAACGAATGTCCTGAATTGCATTATTTTCTGGCTCGCCGTTTGGGTGATTATTATATGGCCCAAAAACAGCCCACCGAGGCCAATACGTATTACCGCCAAGCGCTGAATGCCAAAATGGACTCGGTATGGATAGCTGAGGTTCAAGACGCCATCGTCAAAAGTGCCGTCGAAAGCGGGTCCTGGTCCCTGACCCAAAAAGCGGTGGTGCCGTGGTTTACCGAAAACCCACTCCGCGCCACAACCCAAGGGGGGTTTAGAAAAATCCAGACCCGGTATCCCAATATCTCGCGTATGGACCAGGTTTTTCCGACCTCAGGAAGCTTTGTGACGTTTATTCGGAACCTGTATAACCGCGGCCAGGCCAACGATGCATTGCTGTATCTGCAACAGGCCTTTTCTCGCTATCCGCATCTGCAAAAAGATCGTGAGACACTTGAGCTCTATGGTCGGATTTTACTTTCCAATAAAAATTATCCCAAAAGCATTGCGGTATTAAAGCCCCTCTATGACCGAAATCCCCAGTTGTCATCAGGCTACTATTTGGCCCGGGCATACGAGCTAAGTCATCGCAAAAACTCAGCCATCCAAACCTATCAGGGCATCACTCGCCATGGAACCGGCAGCCTCGTTCCCAGCGCCTATTCCCGGCTGTTACAGCTCTTACCTCCCGGTGTGGAGCGCAGTAAAACAGTGCATGATCTGACATCCCGCCACCCCAGCTCCGAGCAGGTGGTGCAGCTGCATTGGGAACGGGCGTTTCCGGCCATTACCAGCCGGCGCTGGGATGTGGCTTGGGTGCATCTGTCAGCCATCAATACCTCGGGGTCTTCTGTTAACAATGCCAAGTACCTGTATTGGCAGGGGGTCGTATTGCGAAAACTGGGTCGTCCCAACGAGGCAGAAATAAAAATGGCGGAGTTGATCCACCGATACACGCAGTCGTTTTACCGCTACCGTGCGGAAAATCGACCATTTCCACCCCAAGCCAAATTGCTGCCGCTGGATCCCGGACAACGGCGTGCGGAGCGACCGGATATTGTCTGGCTGATCAGTCAGAACTATTTTGACGAGGCCATCGCTCGCCTCAAGCTTGCCGAAGATCAAGCTGCTTTGGAAGAATTGCCACTCCTTTTTATGCAAAAGGGGGACTACTACCAGGCTATTTGCAGCATTCAAAGCCTCGTTCCCATTACCACCACTCATGATGTGTTTTGCAGAACCTACTATCCCTTGGCCTTTGACGATACCATCCGTCAGTATAGTGCGGACTATGCGATCGATCCGTTTTTGGTCTTGTCCGTTATTCGCGCAGAAAGCATGTTCAAACCCCAGGCCGTCTCTTGGGCGGCCGCACGGGGCCTGATGCAAATCATCCAGCCGACAGGGGCGGAGATTGCCCGGCAGCTCAAGCTCAAAAGGGGGGAATGGACATTGGACCATCCCGAAACCAACATCCGCTTTGGCACCTATTATTTGGCCGGGTTAATGCGGCAATACCAGTCCCCCGTTCTGGCTTTGGCGGCCTATAATGCCGGGCCTGGTGCCGTCAAACGCTGGCGGTTGACTTATGGCTTTACTCCGGATGATCCTGATCTATTTATTGAGCAAATTCCGTATCCCGAGACGCAAGGCTATGTCAAACGGGTACTGTCCAATTATTGGGCCTATCAGGATGTCTATTAAATGAAGACCTTCTCACCTTGCCGATGGCTCGTCGGGATAGCCGGCGTCGGACTGCTGACGGTGACGACTTGGGCCATCGATTGCGTGCCGCAGCAACTCCTGGTGAAATTGCGCAATCCAGTTGCCATGACGGCTTTAAAACCTATGTCGGTAGATCCGGTGACGGGGCAGTTTGCGGTATCTGGGATTGAAATGCTGAACGTTGCAACTTCAAAAAAGAATGGACTTTCCGCAGCTCAGTCTGGTCCTGCCGTCTACAAAATAACCTTTGGCCCGAAAGTTGATCTCTACCAGGCCCGCATGGCATTACTCAAAGACAGAAACGTGATTTGGGCCAACTACAACTACAAATTTAAGGCCTTGGACAGTCAACGCTTCGTACCGGATGATCTGTTGTACGGAAGTCAACCCAACATGGATCGGGTTCGCGGCCCACAGGCCTGGTATCTCAATCGCGGTAATTCCGCCAAAACTGTCGCCGTTGTCGACACGGGCGTGGATTGGGACCATCTGGATTTGGTGGACAAAATTTGGCATAACCCCGGTGAGATTCCGGATAACGGGATCGACGATGATAACAATGGATTTGTAGATGATGTGCTCGGCTGGGATTTTGTGTCCGTTCCCGACCAAGGCATCTCAGGGGAGGATTACGGGCCGCCGGACAATAACCCCATGGATTTTGAAGGCCATGGCACCCATGTGGCCGGTATTGCCGCGGCCGACACCAACAACAGCCTCGGCGTTGCCGGAACGGGGTTTAACATTAGTATTATGGCTATTCGGGCGGGGTTTAGTGGGTTGGATGGAGGGGAGTTTAATTTGGCGGATCTCTGTTCGGCGCTCAGCTACGCCGTCTTGATGAATGCCAATGTCATCAATATGAGCTTTGGAACCGAGGTTCCAACTGGCAACCAACTGGAATGCATGAACGAGGCCTTGGACGCGGCCAAAGCCCGGGGTATTGTGTTGGTCGCCGCCGCAGGTAACGAAGGTGCCGATCTGGATACCTTCACCGAAATGCCCGCAGAATATCCCGGTGTCATCGCGGTCTCGATGACCGACAATTTGGGTGATTTTGTTCCCGAGGTGAGCAATTACGGCGCATCGGTTTGGATCGCAGCGCCGGGTCTGTCTATCTTATCTACCGCTGTTGCTTCTGGGTCGGGCAACAACAATTACGAACCAAAAACGGGCACGTCGATGTCGGCACCGCATGTGTCCGGGGCAGCCGCTCTCATTCTGGCGGTCAATCCTTCTGCCAATGTCGCAACGGCCTTGGCACAATCCGCTACGGACAAAGGCACTGCGGGACGAGATCCGCAATACGGCTGGGGACTGCTCAACATGGAAAATGCGTTGCGATATGTGGACCCCACGCCGCCCACACTCAATTTTACGCCGATTTCGGGAACCCGGAATACCGGTGAATTCGTCGCTATCACCGCCAATATTACAGACAATTTCGAAGGGGATAACTCCCCCTCAGCCTCCGTGTTTTACCGTTACCAAACCGGCAGTTCCGTTACGACCTACACTGGGGCCAAATTAAACCGAGTGGGTAATTCTTCGCTTTTTTATGGGGAAATTCCCTCTTCGGATAGCGCGGTCAACGAGATCCATTATTACCTACAAGTCTCCGACGGCAACCCCTCCAATACCTTTACCAATCCTGCGGGTGGTTCTTCCGCACCCTACACGATCGTACTGCACGACGTGACCGGACCCACCATGACGTCATGGATGCAAACCGGTGATTATGTTGCAGCCGATCAGACCGTTACCTTTAGCATCGTGGACAATGTGGCCGTGGCGACCAGTTCTATTTCCGTTGTGCTACGCACCGCGACCCAACAACGCACTCTGACCAATGCCGATTACGAATTTTTAAGCGGGGTGCTAAGCGTCAATCTGAGGCCGTTTTCATTGACGGAGCCCACCCTCAACCTCACCGTGGCTGCCTCTGATCTAAACGACAACCGCAGTACGGCGTCGGTGCTTTTAAACATATCCAACAGCTCAGTTGATTTCGACCTATTCGGCGGCGCCAGCGGTGAGACTGTAGTCAATGTTCCCAACCCCTTTAACCCCGCCAATGAAAGCACGGCCATCGCCTATCAGATCACCCAACAGGCCGATATCGAGGTTTTCATCTATTCGTTGGGCATGGCCCGTGTGTTTACGTACAGCGCTGTTGGTGAAACGCCGGGTTACCATGAGATCGAATGGGACGGCCGAGACACAGGCGGCACCATCGTGCCCAATGGCATTTACATTTTTGTGATCAAGGGCACCAACGGTGATCGGTCGGTCCTACGCAAAGGAAAAATCGCCGTATTGCGGCGGTAAGTCATGAAAAAGGGATCGCAATTTCTCCGATTCGGAATGGCGTTGATCGTTATCGTGGGTGTTGGCTATGTGGGCTATCTGATTTACAACGACAATTTATTGCATGTAAACGGCTTGTTTAGCGATAAGCAAGTCGAAGTCTGGAACACCCATATCAGCGGCTACGCCAACGGAAAGCTGGAATGGAAAGTCGACGTAAAAACCATGTGGACCGGCCAAAACGCCAATGTGTTGGAATCCGACTCCGTGGTGGGCGGCGAAATCTATGATGTATCCGGCAATGTCATTGCAAAAAACATTCATGCCGGCCATGTGGTGGCCCGCTCAAAAAGCCGGATCTTGATGGCGGAGGGGAATGCCGGCGCTACCTATCTGTCTCGCGGAACGGATGTCTCGGGCAATCCTACGGTGCGTACGTTTTCGGTGCAGGCCGACACACTCAAGTACTACAGTTTGGCCAGAGCCAGCTATTACACCGGCAACATTCTCATATCCGGTGCGCAAGGCCAAATCCGAACAGAAACGGCTGAAATCAATCACGACCGCAAGCAAATCAACATCACCGCGCCGTTTACCATGACCAGTGGCGAAATGACCCTCACCGGTCCCCAAATGACCATCGACGTGGATCCGCAAATCGCCGACATGAGCGGCGGCATCATCGCCGTGATGACGGCAACCAGACCCTCGCCAACCATGGACTTGCGCGAGGCCGAACTGCGCGGTCGACCCACGCGGTTAACGGCGGACAAGCTGCGCTTTGAATTTGGAAACAACAACCAAGTTACCACCGCAGAAGGGCAGGTCAGTGTCATTTCGTCGGACAAACGGGTCAGCGGACAGTGGGCATACTACGACCAAAATGAAGACCGGTTTGAGGTAAAAGGGAACGTGAAAGTAAACTCCGATACCCTGCTGTGGGTGGTGCGTCCGGATAGGCGGGATACCCTCAAAAACGAAGAATTTATCAAAGCCATCCGAAATCCAGTCTGGTTTTCGGGAGACAACCTGGTTTTTGATAACAAGGCCCACCAAATCGTCCTGGAAGGTAATGTGTTAATTACCCAGCTCAACAAACGCATCACTGCACGAAAACTGGTCTATTTTGACGAACGCCAAGAGGCCGTACTCAGCGGGCGGGTGAGGGTAGAAGAAAAAGGTGAAACCACCATGGAAGCCAGTCAGCTGGTCGTCAATTTGGACAACGAAACTTTCGAAGCAAAAGACACCGTTCAAACGGAATTTAAGATCAAGAAGAAAAGTAAAAAATAAGGTATTCTGGGTAATGATTATTGTGCGGTGTCTACGGTATCGCACCCATTTCCATTCAAAGGTGAACTCTCCATGCCAAACAATCCCCGCATTTCTGTCATCGTCCCTGCCTATAACGAAGAAAAGGCTCTGGATCGGTCATTGGATAGCTTAACCCATCAAACCTACCGCAATTTTGAACTCATTGTGGTAGACAACAACAGCAAGGATCGTACTGGGGAGATTGCGCGAAACTATACGCCGAATGTCATTTTGGAAACCCAGCCGGGGTATATCCATGCCGTACGCGCCGGTGCGGCAAAGGCCACCGGAGAACTGATCACCTTTTGTGATGCGGATACGTTCTATCCCTCGGATTGGCTAGAAAAAGTAGTGGAGGTCTTTGACCGAATACCGCAGGCTGTGGCGGTGTATGGGTCTTGCGTGACCCACGATTCATCGCGGTTTGGCAATTGGCTCAACGGTGTGCTGTACACGAATTTCTTGTGGCTGTCGCGATTTTTGGGCTTGGACAACACATCCGGCTTTAATTTTGTCATGCGCCGTGATGCGTATGAGTTGGTGGGAGGATACGATCCGAAATTCAAAAAAATGAGTCCGGATATCGAACTGGGAAAGCGGCTAAAAAAAGTGGGGCCGGTGTTGTACTGGCCCAGCATCGTAGTCGAAGCCAGCTTTCGCCGATACCAAGACGGCGGCGCCCTCCAAACCCAATGGATGTTTTTCAAAGCCTGGTGGGCCATGCTTCGCGGTCAGGAGCCGATGGACTATACGGCCTATAATCAGGAGATTCGGTAACGCTACGCCCCCGAAGGGACATTTTGCTTCAATAAAATATAAAAATGTTTTATTATCTTAAACTTATAGAAGTTGGGCGATTCTGGAGAGGTGAATAACGATGAAATTAATCAAAAAAGAGACAGCCGGATCACCCTCTTTGATGAGAGCAAAAACGTCATTTCAAAATCAAAGGAGGTGAATACCTATGGAAAAAGAACCGTTGGGACAGCAGTTATTTGAAAAACCACTCGTGTTATTGATCTTAGGCCTCGTCATCATGTTCGGATTTTACACACTATGGGGGCTTTGGGAAGTGATCAGCCTTCCTCAGTCGCTATTGCCTTAATCCCTTAGTAAAGGAAAACACCCTATGTCACATCAAGAAATGCATTCAGGACTCATATCACCCAAAGGTCGCTGGTGGGCACCTGCCGATAAGAAAGAAAAAATGTGGGTACTAATCTCATTCATTTGGTGCATGATTTTATTCGCCATGATGCCGTTTTGGCATTTTAAAGGAGGTCAAAATCCAACAGGCATTCGGGGAAAAGTAACCCCAGAAAATTATGAGGCTCGCGTCAATGCATTCATCAACGAATATCAAACAGGGGAACTCAGCGGAATCCCCGTGGTGGAACCCCCCGCCGGTGCAGAGGTCTATCTGATGGCCAAAATGTGGCAATGGTATCCCATCCTCAAGCTCAAAAAAGATAGCACCTATACGATTCATCTCTCGTCCAAAGACGTCAATCACGGATTTGGTTTGTACCCCGTCAATCTCAATTTTCAAGTCGTTCCCGGATACGACTATGCATTGAAAATGACCCCCAACAAAGCCGGTGATTTCCCCATTATATGTAACGAATTTTGCGGCGCTGGCCATCACCTGATGGTCGGCAAAATCATTGTCGAATAGGAGGAATGTTTCCATGATAAAAAAACTAGTGGAACGCATTCGATCATGCCCTGTAACAGGATTAAAAGTAGATCTGAATGCAGAAAAATTAATCAAATTTAATGCAGTCACCGCCATCGTATGTTTGTTATTCGGCGGGATTGCGGCTCTGGGATTGATCTTAACCCGATGGGAGGCCATTCATCTCTTGTCGGCACAATTGTTTTATCGATTTTTAACCCTCCACGGGTTGAATATGTTGATTTTTTTCATCATCTTTTTTGAAATGGCGGTACTGTATTTTGCGGCCCCCGTTTTACTCAGTGCCCGACTCCCTCTCCCAAAATTAGGATGGATCGGATACGGCCTGATGCTCCTGGGCGCAGTCATGGTCAATGTCATTGTACTCATGGGAAAAGGAGACGTGTTATTTACCTCCTATCCACCACTCAAGGCAGATCCTTTGTATTATCTGGGGATCATTTTTTTTGCAGTCGGCGCATTGATCGGAGTGAGTCATTTTTTTATCTCTCTCATTGTTGCAAAAAAAGAAAAGGCCTACGAAGGGGCTATGCCCTTGGTGACATTTGGGGCACTCACCGCTGCGATTATCGCCGTCATCACACTCATACACGGCGCAATGATCTACATCCCCACTTTTTTATGGTCCCTAGACATCATGCCAATGGACCCTCAAATTTACCGTCTTCTGTTTTGGGCACTGGGTCACTCCTCTCAGCAAATTAACGTCGCCGCAATGGTCGCAATTTGGTACTTGTTGGCAGGACTCACCGTCGGCGGCGTGGTGATGAATGAAAAGATCAGTCGAATCGCGTTTTTTCTCTACATTCTGTTTATTTCATTGGCCTCTGCCCACCATCTTTTAGTAGACCCAGGGATGGGCTCGGGATGGAAAATTTGGAATACGAGCTATGCCATGTATTTGGCCGTGTTAGCGAGCATGGTCCACGGATTTACGGTGCCAGCCGGAATCGAAATGGGCCAAAGATTAAAAGGGTTTAACAACGGACTCTTTGAATGGCTGAGAAAAGCGCCCTGGAGAGATCCTGGATTTTCAGGAATGGTATTGTCGATCATTATTTTCGGATTTTTAGGCGGTATCACGGGCGTAATCATCGGGACTGAGCAGATCAATATGATCGCTCACAACACCTTGAGAATTCCGGGGCACTTTCACACCACCGTCGTCGGCGGCACTGCATTGGCCTTTATGGCAGTGACGTATTATCTATTACCGTTAATTTTTCGCAGAAGAATCCGGTTTTGGAAATTGGCCGAAATACAACCTTATCTCTTCGGTATAGGGATTGTCGTCATGTCGATGGCAATGACCTTTATGGGAGTGATGGGAGTCCCACGACGCCACTGGGGATTTAGTCAAAGCCCCTTTCAAGTCGACTTCAATCCCATCGTATCCATTCTTCAAGCCTTTGTCGGAATAGGGGGAGTGATCGCAATAATAGGATTATTGAGTTTTATTTTGATTGCAGTGGCCACTGTTTTCTTTGGAAAAAAATTAGAAAACAAGTGGAATGAAGATCCAACCGGCCTTCCACAAGGCGTACTGAATTTTCAAAAACAAGTATATACAGGCGCAGAAGTCGCCAACGTTCATAGAATCGGGGCCCGAGGAACTCTGGTATTGGTCTTTGTATTTCTGGCATGTTTTATAGGCTACTTTTTCTTGAATCTGAAAATGTTGTCTTTCATTTGGAAAGTGGGCTAGCGGATTGCATAGAAGGGAAAAGCTCGCACTGGGATTGCTGATATTCTGGATCATCGTTGCGGCAGGATTTTGGGGAGTTGCCTTTTATCCAGTCGCGACGACATCTTCCAAGTGGATAGGGTGGTTACAATCGGTCTGTTTCCAAATGGAATCTGGGAAACCCAACACAGGAGGGTGGATTCAGCTCATCGCCACCCCGTTAACGATGTTGGCAGCTCTGGTGGCATTAACCCGCCATGAGCTGTCGACAGCCCTACCCAAACTATGGAAATCTCGTCTCGGAAAAGGTCTCGTGGCAATCCTCCTCCTGGCCATAATCTATGAAGCCGCGTGGATATCCCGAAAATTTCTGCCCTCTCCTCAACCCCTCCTTTCCCCTTCTCAATCCACACAGACAAGCGCCTCACAGGCCTTTGATTTTACCCTCACCAATCCACAAGGGGATGCGATCACATTGTCCACGTTGAGAGGGCATCCCGTATTAATTGTGTTTGCCTATTCACACTGCAAAACCATTTGCACACAAATCATTGAGAATCTGAAAACAATTCAACATGGCCCTATCCCCCCCCACACACAACTCCTGTTAATCACCCTGGACCCCTGGCGAGACACCCCCGAACGCCTCATCACCATCGCCAAAAAATGGGATTTGAACGCTCCCAATATCGCATTGCTTTCAGGTCATCCAAAAACAGTGACCACGATTTTAAAACACTACAACGTCACCTTTATCAGAGACCCTAAAACCGGCGAAATCTCGCATCAAAGCCAATGGGTCATCATAGATCCCCAAGGCAAAATAAGGGCTCAATTCACCCACATAGAACCCGAATGGATTATAGAAGCTTTAAAGAAAGTGTCTCCGAAAATTTCCAAATGAAAAAAATGACAATCCCCCCCAAATTCAATCCCTTTATCCAAAGCGGAAGAGTCCTCATTTTTTTACTCTGCCTACTCGCAATTTCAGGGGCAATTTTGATCATCAGATATGACACACAAGCCCCTTTTCAATCGCTCGAATTCGGTAGATTGGGAATGAGTATCCGATCCATCCACCGCTACTGCGCCGATATGTCTATCCTTTTTCTCATCATTCATATCCTAAACAAGATCACCAAAACGCGGGCATGGATCAGCGGTGTCATCTTAACGATAGGCTGGCATATCATGGGCTGGACGGGAGAGATATTGCCCTGGAACACCCATGGGTATGGCGTACTGAACAAATGGATATCGATCTTGACCACAATTCCGATCTTTCATGACACATTATCCGTCATGACACTGCGACCGGACGCCTATGGGTATGCCTTCTTTTTCTCCGTGTTATTTTTGCATGCGGCACTGCCCTTGGGGATCTTGGTTGGTATATGGATTCATACTTTTTCGATCCCACGTGCGAGATGGCTGCCTTCAAAACCGGTCATGTGGATCGTGGGTATTACCGTGGTGCTATTGGCATTTGGCATGCCGATATCTCCAGGCAAGCCAGCCAATCCATATCGATATACTCCCATCACATGGAACCCCTTTTATGACGGACTTTTATATCTAAAGGATAGGAATACTTTCGAAAATCGAACATTAGGACAACTGGATATCGGACTGATGTTGCGAGGCTTTGCCTATACCCAAGCAGGAGAAATCACCCAATCGACACTCAGTCGTTCAGGTCAAAATCGCAGAGCAAAACAGTTTCAACTCGTGATCAAAATGGATGATCAAGCAGAGGAAATTCACCTGATATCTCCAGAAAAAAAAGAGTACACAGCCTTCGCATTAACGCGATTTTTACCCCCCGGCACTCACCGTTTAAAGATCGAATTATTCGAATATTCTCCCTCACAATCCATAACTCTTGGTGCATTAAATCAGGTGTTTCAGATTACCTCATCAGACCGTCACGTGGTATGGTGGAATCCGTCGCTCCATACTTTTATATTTAAATGAGTCGATAAAGAGAATCCAATATGCTCTCACAATCTTCAGAATATGCATTAAGAGCCGTTGTTTATTTGGCACGATTTCCCGAAAATGCCTTTGTCGCCAAAGAAGTCGCCAAATTCACCAAGATGCCACCGGGATATCTGGCCAAAGTTTTGCAAATTTTAGGGAAAAAAGGCATTTTAGAATCTAAAAAAGGTCCAAACGGCGGTTTTACTTTTTCCAAAAACCCCAAAGCCATCACCCTCTATGACATTGTCAATGTCGTAGACCCCGTCCGCAGAATCGAATGTTGCCCCATCAACGTGCATCACAACGGCGACTTATGTGCCCTACATTCATTCATCAATAGGACTGCGGACATGATCGAATCCGAGCTTCAAAAATTAACAATCGCAGACTTGTTAAAAGAAAAGGGCACCCCTCACCACTGCAAATTCCCTTTCGGAAAGCAGCAAGTCAGTCCACTTATTGGAGGAAAGCGCAAAGAATGTTAAATTTAAGACAAGGATATCTTAAATAGAGAGAAGGAGTTTGGGAAAATGGAAAGAAAGAGAGAGAAAAATATAGATAAAAAGGGTATGTCAGCTTTATTTTTAACCCTCATCATGATCACAATAGGCGCCTCTTCACTAGAAGGTGCTTCCAAAACAGCCGCAAAAGCATCCCCACAAGAAGTCGGCAAAAAAATATACACAACAAGTTGCGCCTCTTGCCACGGCGACAAAGGCGACGGAAACGGTGTTGTGGGCGCCACTCTTAAACCGAAACCCCGCAATTTTATCAGTGACCCATTTAAGAACGGATCAGACCTAGAGAGTGTCAAAAAAAGCATTAAAAACGGATTGCCAGGAACATTGATGAGCGGTTACGGCTATCTCTCAGAAAAAGACCGTTCAGAGGTGGCAAAATATGTCCTCTCATTTAGAAAGAAACATTAAATGAATTCTCTCTAGGGCGTGTCCCCATTTGATAGATGCAAGGCAAGTGGCAGCGAAAAAACCGGAGTTTACTTGTCGTAAATGAGGATTTTTTTGACTGACACTTAACGCCGCAGATGCAAATGAGGACAGGCCCTAGGTCCTGAGGATATTCATTTCCCCACCCCGCTAAAAAAGGTCACCCCCGTGAAGACGGGGGTCCAGTTCCTTTAGGCTCCTGGATCCCATTCATGGCCTAGGGACAGCCGGGCATCCTTAAGACCTGCATCCTCCCTTCACACCTTCGCGGGGATGACAGCCTAGTTTAGCTTGATTTAACTGGGGGCATTACACGATAACTACTCTACATTTTTTGCGTTAGCGGGTGCGCTTTGTTTTCTAAACATCTCTCTCAATCATCAAGTCAATGCTGTTGCCTTCGTGCCTTTGCCTCCACACGTTGCGCACAGGCCTAGCCATCCGCAGGTAGCTGCACTTGTAGAGGCCTCAGTTAGCAAGACACCCAACGTGCGCATGGGCTTGGCCAAAGCCTTAAAAGCCGCCCTTTATGCCCAAGTTGATAAGCCTCAACGCAAAAGGGTAGATACATTTGTCGAGGCCTTGCTGGCCCTTAAAACACGCGAAAAAGAACGCACACCCCACGATGGCGATTATGCGCACCCTTTTGCGGTTTTAGATGCGTTTCAGCGGTTGCAGCAGTTGCCCCAACCCCTGCTCGCCAGCCTTCAAGACGACCTCACCCATGCCTATCTCGCCAGCACAGACAGTCGCTGTTGGGCCGTGTTGTTTAGCCGCCAACTATCCTCACCCCATCTGGTTGCGCTGGCCCACCGTGTGTTAACCCAACCCGACCCGACGACCTGTTTAACCCGCTTTGCCATTCACGCTCAAAATTTAGCCACGCTGGTGCCATGGCTTGTGCCCCATTTTAAAAACCCACCATCGTTGATTGCCTTTCACGAAACATTTAAGGGCGCATCGCCTCTTGTCACGCCCCTGTGCGAAAGTGCAGCATGTGCTTGGCTAAGGGTTTGGCTAGATGCCGCCTCTGGCGTATCCGGGCAGGCTGCCTTGTGCGCCCGATTGGTAAGCGCATGGCCTGCCGTCATCGGCCCTATATTGGCCCACACCCCCATCGACGTTTGGCTCGCCCTGTTCGACACCCCCACCTTGCCAGAGGCTGTTCATCAGGCCGTCGAACGCCACCTCGACACCACCCCCGACCTGGGCCAAAACCGCGCTTTCTTGGAATGGCTACTGGCCCACACAAAAGAGGTGTCGACAGGCACGGGCCCCGAACCGGCTTGGGCACAGCGCTTACAAAAATATCGACCGGATATATTTCGCGAATTCGACCTGGCTAATCAAAGCGCCGATTTTTTAACCCACCCGCAATGGGTTTATATGCTCTTTAACTTACTGGATAGCTTACCTCTGCCCGCTCGCGCGCTGACAGATGCGGGTTTATTAAACTATGCCCTTCAGCACTTGGTGTTAAAAACCCCTCAATTAACGCGCCTAACAACCGATGATGCTTATGCCTATGTTGGCCAACACCACGGCCATACCAGCGACGTGTGGCATCGCTTATTGGCCACCCAAGCCACCCTAGACCAACGCTGGGATGACGCCATGGATAACGCCTGCGCCATCATCGATGATGCCGAAGCCAAGGCCCACGCGTTCGACCACATAGCGCGTTATGCAACCCAAGCCCAGGCTTGGCCCACCGTTGAAGCTGCCGCGTTGTCCATCTCGCCAGACTGTTCGTGGCGTGATGACTCTCTTAAAAGCTTAAGTGAAGCCATGCTCGCACAAAACCCCCACTTGGCCATCACACTGGCCGAAGCCATTGCCAGCCCTACAACACGCACTACAACACGCACCCAAGCGTTGCTGGCCGCTAACCCCTGCGACCTCACGCTGATTGTATGCCAAGCCCACCAACCCCCCGTGTATGTACCTGCCAATCGCGCAGCATTAATGAAAATCAGCCCTTATTTTGAGGCCATGATAACCGGTAACTTTCGCGAAGCCACCCAAAACACCATCGCCCTGCTAGACCAAAACCCCGAAGCTATAGCGGCACTGGTGGCGTTTTCTCGAACCGGCGAGCTGCCTGCCTCCACACCCGAAACAGCCTTAGCCCTGCTTTTTTTGGCCGATTTTGCCCAAGTGCCAGCCTTACAGCAACATGCCACCGATTTTCTTTTGGCCCAAGCGGATGATGATTTTTGTGCAACCCTCGCTGCAGATTACCCAGACCCAACCCAGTTGCCCACTGTTTTGCTTCCGCTGATAGAGGGGTGGGTGAAAAGCGCAGTTCTCAACAAAAACCTCGACCGCTTTGTTACGCTTAGACCCTATTTATCCGACCCGGCCCAGGCCAACTTGGCAACTCAGCCCAATTGGAATAATTTCAATGTCCCATGGACGGCCTTCGAGGCTAAAGATTATCAAGCAGCTGTCAAGACTGCTCTCTACATTTCAGACTGCCAATTACAAGATCAGTGGGGCAGAAAAATCGTCGAGCCTGCTTTGAGGACTAAAGCGTATCAAGCCGCTACCTACGCTGCTCGCTGCATTTCAGACCCCACATTAGAAAATCGGTTGCTCGAAAGCATCGCTCAAGCTGCTTTGGAGGATAGACATTACCAAGCTGCTGTTGACGCTGCTCGCCGCATTCCAGACCCCACATTACGGGATCAGTGGGGCAGAAAAATCGTCGAGCCTGCTTTCAAGGCTGAACATTACCAAGTTGCTGTTGAGGCTGCTCTCCGCATTTCAGACCTTCAATCACGGGATGAGTGGGGCAGAAAAATCGTCAAGACTGCTTTCGAGGCTAGAGAGTATTACGCTGCTGCCTCCGCTACTCTCTGCATTTCAGACCTCCAATTACGAGAGCAGTTGTGCAGAAAAATCGTCGAGACTGCTTTCGGGGCTAAAGATTATCAAACTGCTGTTTACTTTGCTCGCTACATTTCAGACCTCCCATTACGAGAGCAGTTATACGAAAGCACCGCCCGAGCTGTTTTGGAGGCTAAAGATTATCCAGCTGCTGTTGACGCTGCTCGCTGCATTTCAGACCCCACATTACAAAAGCGGTTGCTCGAAAGCATCGCCAAAGCTGCTTTGGAGGATAGACATTACCAAGTTGCTATTGACACTGCTCGCTTTATTTCAGACCTCACATTGCGAAATCGGTGTCTCGAAAGCATCTCCAGAGCAGCTTTGGAGGCTGAACAGTACCAAGTTGCTGTTAAGGCTGCTTGCTGCATCACTTCAGACCTCCGATTAGAAGAGCGGTTGTGCAGAGAAATCGTCGAGCCTGCTCTCGGGGCTAGAGCTTATCAAGCTGCTGCCTCCGCTGCTCGCCACATTTCAGACACCAGATTACAAAATGGGAGGCTCGAAAGCATCGCTAAAGCTGCTTTGGAGGGGGAAGCTCACCAAGCTGCTCTTGACGCTGCTCGCTGCATTTCAGACCCCACATTAGAAAATCGGTTGCTCGAAAGCATCGCCAAAGCTGCTTTGGAGGCTGAACAGTACCAACTTGCTATTGACACTGCTCGCTACATTTCAGACACCACATTACGGGATCAGCGGAGCAGAAAAATCGTCGAGCCTGCTTTGAGGGCTAAAGAGTACCAAGTTGCTACCTACGCTGCTCGCTGCATTTCAGACCCCACATTACAAAATCGGTTGCTCGAAAGAATCGCCCAAGCTGCTTTGGAGGATAGACATTACCAAGCTGCTGCCGACACTGCTCGCTACATTTCAGACACCACAGTACGAGAGCAGATACTGCAGAAATCTTCCTGGGGTGCCAGGTTTGGAGGAAACGATCGAGAAGGTCTTTAAAGAAGTCCCTCCAGTGAACTTCGGCTTTGGAAAGGGACACCGAGATCTCTAGAATTTCTCGCCTTCCAGCGTGCGTCGGCGAGGGGGGGATGCGTGCTATCCTGATGACTGAAATAGGGATAGATGGTACACTTTTTCCTATGCGGGA
>CAYINU010000008.1:0-37954 GCA_964364855.1 uncultured Candidatus Marinamargulisbacteria bacterium
TTGCCTCGCTTCGCTCGGAGATATGGACGCAACTTGGAGCTGCACGGCAGCGACCGCGGAGCGTTAGCGCAGCGTAATACAAATTATCGCGTCGCCCCCTCACTCGAAGTGAATTCGAGTGGCCCCTTCTTGGCTCTTCGAGCCAGCCGGGCAGCCTTGTACTGACGTGACATTTAGTCACCTCAGTACTGCGGTTCCGTCGCGGGTACGCTCCTCACCCCCTCTCCGGCCCCTTGGGCCTTGCCTCGCTTCGCTCGGAGATATGGACGCAACTTGGAGCTGCACGGCAGCGACCGCGGAGCGTTAGCGCAGCGTAATACAAATTATCGCGTCGTCCTACAAAAACTGTTCTTGTTTAACCGTGTAGTTGAGTTTCGGGGTAATGTCGGCCGAACGATAGTACGCCGCATGGGGGCCCTTGGCGATTTCCAGCCGGACCAAGGCCGCAAAAACGGATTCCAGCCCGGCATTTACCGTTGCGGGGTCTTCTTCAGGAAGATAGTCCGGATGGTGTAGCTGGGCAACCATGTGGCCGCCTGTAGTGACCACATACACGACCTTGTGGTCCTGGCGTGTGAATGCCACATGATACGTTTTGCCAGCCGTTTCGATCTGAAAGGGTGCCGCCTTAAAAAAGGTCCCCTCTTCTTTTATCGTCGCTCCGTTTTGAATCGCCAGTTCATATTGCATCCCTATCTCCCTTAAGCCAGACTTAATCGCGAAATCGTCGAACCGACCGCTGGCATTAAATATTTTAATTCTTCCAAAATGGCTCCCGTCCCCAGCGCCACGCAGGACAACGGATCCGGCGCGACCTGAACGGGGATCTGAGTTTCGTCATTAAACCGTTTTCCGAGTCCGTGCAGCAGCGCACCGCCGCCGGTTAACACGACACCGTGTTCCATAATGTCGGCAGACAGCTCGGGGGGTGTTTTTTCCAGCGTCATGCGTACGGCGTCGACAATGGTCGTCACGGGCTCTGACAGCGCGTCGCGAATTTCTACAGAAGAGAGAGTGAAGTTTCGAGGCAGTCCAGTGACCAAATCGCGCCCCTTTACCGTCATCGTTAACTCCTCGTCGAAGGGATAGGCAGACCCGATTTCCATTTTGACATGCTCGGCCATGCGCTCTCCGATGAGCAAACTGTAATTTTTTCGGCAATGGGCCACAATGGCGTCGTCAAACTCATCACCTGCAATGCGAATGGACTGGCATTCCACAATACCGCCCAGAGAAATAACGGCCACTTCCGTCGTTCCGCCGCCAATGTCGACAATCAAATTACCGCGAGGAGCTGCAACGTCAATGCCCGCACCAATGGCAGCCGCAAGAGGCTCTTCGATCAGATACGTCTCCTTGGCGCCGGCATGGTAGGCCGCATCCAGAACCGCGCGCTTTTCAACACCCGTAATCCCCCAGGGAATGCCCACCACAATCCGGGGTTTGAGCAGTTGCCGCCGGCCAGCCATAATTTTTTCGATGAACGTCCGAATCATCATTTCCGTCATTTCGAAGTCGGCAATAACCCCGTCTTTCATCGGACGAACGGCAATAATGCTGCCCGGCGTCCGGCCGACCATATCCCGAGCTTCCTCGCCAACAGCCAGCACTTGGTTGGTGCGGCGATCCATGGCCACAACGGACGGCTCCCTCAGCACAATGCCTTCACCGCGCACATACACAACCGTGTTGGCCGTACCCAAATCGATACCGATATCTTTTCTAAAAGAATCTAAAAATTGGCCTAGCATATTAGTCCAGAATAAAAGGCGCGTAGCCATGGCGAGTCAAAAACGCGACCGCGCGTTGGGCCTCGGCAGCAGTTTGGTAGGCGCCGGCTTGAACCCGAAAAAAGATGCCGCGAGACCCCATATCCACGCGGGAGGCAAACGCATCAACCCCGATGGCCTTGAGGTCACGAATACAGGCATTGGCCCGGGTCATACTTTTAAAAGAGCCCACAATAATGCGGTAAGGGTATACGGCCACGGTAACCCTAGCGGGTCGCACCGTCGGCGCGGGGGCAGTGGACGCAACTGTGGGAACGGCAGCAGTTGTAACCAATTGCTGAACGGAGGCAGTTGAAATACCAGCGCTTTGGTTAATAATGGCCACAGGCTTTAGCAAGTCCTTGGAATTGGCCGAAAATTGGCGCTTGGCCAGCTGAAAACCCAGCGAAAACACCATGATAACGATGGCCACAATACCAGCCGCGACCGCGACGGTCTTGGCCCAACTAAAACGCAGGGTTTCTTTCTCGCGTAGCATATCGCCCATGCCGTCATTGAATTCAAGTTCGTCTTTGTGAGAATCGGGACGTTGCAACGCGCGTCTCCTACCTGATAAAAAGCGTCAAATTTCGTTCATTCTAGCATAAGGCATCCGAAATAGAAGCCTCTAAACACGGGTTAAAAGACCGCCAACAAGCGCTTGGCCACTGTATGGCGCAGGGTATCCGGATCGTAGGTCAGGCCGGGCTCGAAGTACCCCAAAATGTGGTTCATGATGTCCTGGCAATCACGGTGGAGCTGCGCTTGAATGACAGCCGCGTCGTCGGGATACAGCAGCTCACCCAGGACTTTGGCCCAGTATTGGGCCCAGATGCTGCCCTGGTGTGCCCCGACATGGCATTCGGACAGGAGTTGGTTGCGAATGTCAGCCAAGGCGACACGACGGCCCTCAAAACAAACCTCGCACTGCGCAACCTGTTTTTGCAAAGACGCCAAGGCCGCATGAAAACGGGTTTTGACCAAGGCCAGCAAAGGCCCCGGATGGGCAACATCCGGACCGATATCAGTAGCCAGTCGATCAAAATCCACCGTAGCAGGACCCGTCAAATAAACCGAGAGCAAAAAACTGGTCAGATCCGAATACAGGTACATATAGGCATCAGGCGTATCAAAAAACCACGTATCCGATATATACATCGCATACATGCGAAAGGCCCGCTCGGGATTTTGACAGGCAATGGCAAGGATGTTGGTCAAGGCACTGTGCAGATGCGGTACATCGGGGACAAAATCGGCCAGAAATTCGTGAAGAACGGTATAAATATTTTCACCGAATACGCGTGTGGCTTCGGCGAAACCGGACCATTCGGCCTCCAAAAAATGGTCCTGGGTGATGCCGTGGCCGACCTCGTGATACAACACGGTTTGGGCCAGGTCACCCAAAAAATACCGTTGGGCATTAGAAGCGCCATAGGCCTCCAGATACGACAACGCCACCGCCTGTTTGACCCGGTGAGAGGCCTGGTGGGTCAGGTCCGGGGGAACAAAGGTGGAACGGTGGTCAAAATAAGGCTGCCATTTGATATCAAAAACATACCGCAGTGCTTCATCCCGGACAAAAATTTCGCCATTCCCGATCACAGCTGCCATCGAACCGACGACATGCGGTGTACGGGCCTCTTCTGAGGTAAACGTCATGGCCCAATAAGGGCCGATTTTTTCCTCCGACGTCCGTCCCCAAATCATCTCCAGGACTTTTCCGTGATAGCCAGCCTGCAAACGATGGGTGGAATGAATCGCACGCAATAACCGATTTATTTTTTCGGCCTGGTGGATGGTAATTACCGTATCCCCCACCACCAACGTCCAATCCGCCAAGGCCGCAGCCAGTTGGTCCTTGCCCCAGTCCGCAAAGGGATAGCGGGTTATTGCGTCACGCAAAAATGTTTCGGCTCCCATGGGCAATACGTTTTCCCAACCGGCAACATTTTCAAAAAAAGAATGGCGAATTGGGTATTCACCGATCTCGCCCCAGTCAGCCGTCACCACCAGATAGTGGTAGATGCATAGGGCTGCCCGCCGGACTTCTGCCGTCAGTACGGTAACCACGGCCTCGCCAAAGGCCGGCAACAGATCAAGCGGGCTAACATCGTCTCCGGTATCTAGCGCTGACCATAACCTGGCAAACTGCTCTGCAAAAGCAAGGGTCATGACACAGGCTGGATCGCCGGCTTCCAGTCTTTGGGTTTTACGGCGCATACACCCAAGCGCATGAGCCGGTCAAAAACAAAATCCCGATGCCGACCGTCATAGCGGCTCAGCGCCCCTTTTCCGCCGCTATAGGCGAGCAGCTGCCGGAACAATTTTCGCTCGGCCTCCGCCAAGACCGTGGCCACACCGGAATTGTCCTTTGCAAATTGCTTGGCATAGAGCCACATGCAGGCCCAATATCGCAGGACAAACTTATAGGATCCCCAATTGATCTGATAGCCTTCTTTTCGCAAATTGTCTTGGGTCATGTTTGAAACCGCAAAAAAGGTATAGGGATTTCCATTCACGACAAAGGGTATTTTTTCCAGTTCTTGCTTGGCTTGTTTGACGGTCGCCATGCAAAAGTCCACCATAACTTCAAACAAGGTAGGCGTCCCTGTTCTGGACTCCGCCGGCCGAAAGACCAGGGTCTTTTCGAGCCGTTCAAAATCCACCGACAAGTCCGGCTTCAAAAAGCGAGACAACACCAGCGCCATCATATCCGAATAGGCATACATATAGGTATCGGGCGTATCAAAAAACCAGGTATCCGAAAAATACATGTAGTACATCAAGGTCGCCCGTTTGAGGTCTTTTTTGGAAATATCGATGATATTTTGAATCGGGCCTTTGTTGGCCCCGATTTGCGGGGAAAAATCAGCCAAAAATTCCGAAATGGATTCCAAAATACCATTTCCGAAATAGTGGGCCCCTTCCACGATGGCAAAGGTCTCCAGGTCAATGGTATCTCGGTTTACAGCCCCATGTCCCAGTTCATGGTACATCACGGTTTCCATACAGTCCGATAAAAAGCGGGCTTTACCGCCTTCTAACTGCTGCCGAGAGGTAAAGCCGTAGTGCCGAAACACTTGGCTTTTGATGCCTTGCGAAATATTGCGAGGCATGTCGTATTCCAACCAACTTTGCTGAACCGGTTCCAACTCCATACTGGGCACCCATTTGATATAAAAAATGGACTCAAACGAGGTGCGTCGTAAAAAAATCTGCCGCTCTTCGATAAAGGCTGCCAGCGGAATCGTGACGTAGGGGCTGCGAAAATGCTCCTTTTCCAACAGCACGATATCAAATCCGTTCAGCACTTTGGTTTTGCCTTCGGCAATCACAAACAGATTTTGACCACTATGGGCCAGAACCATGACTTTTTTGGGTGATCCCAAAAATCGCAGAAAGGCTCCAATGCGGTTCATTTCCCGGTACGGAAACATCCGGCCCAGAACTTTGATGGGAAAGCCGGTAAGGGCGGTCTTGAGTTGCGGCGCAGACCCCGTATCAATTTTGTACGCTTGGTAGGCCGCCAGCACAACGTCGTAAAACCGTTGCCAATCCTCGGCAGAAATGTCCCGCTCCGCCGGGAGCTGCAGCACGCCCCGGCAAAACGAGGACCGCACCTGGAATTCGCCCGGCTCTCCCCACTCTCCGGACATCTCCGCGTAACGGTACTGCATAAAAGAAACTTCCCGAATGGCCGATTCGACCTGTTGTTCGGCCATGGTGGTCAGGCGGCGAAGATCGGCTATTTTTACGGATTGTTTCTCCGCGGCAAGATACTCTGCAAAGGTTTTAAACCGATGGGTAATCGCGGAGTCGGACAGCACGGACTGGGCCCAATCCGCCAACTGCCCGCGCTCATCAAACAACGCCTGCTTTTTTGAGAAAATGGCCATACCGTGTCTATCGTATCAGGTTAGCTGCAATAAAAAACCCCTTCTCCGTAGTCGGAAAAGGGGTTTTACAGTACTGAAGAAGAAACTAGGCAGCAGCTCCATCAGCACGAGCTACTCCCTCACCAGCGGCAGCCAAGGCAGCTGCGTCATGGGAAGTACTTGCTGGTGGTTGAGAAGGAACAGCAGCTCGTTCTACTGAGGCAACACGACCAGAAGCTTGATGTTGCAATAGAGTAACAAATTGCTGGACAATAGTATCAGGAGAAGGATTTACAGAAAGTGCAACCTGAGCAGAAGAGACATAATCTTCAATGGCCTTTATATCAAGGGCAGCAGTCGTTCTCTTACCCTGTAGATCTGCGTCAAACCTTACTCTATTATCAGGGAGCAACTGAACAGTCTCGAGACGAATATTAGTGTAATCTGTTACCTGTCGGCCATCAGGAACGGCTGCGCCAGTTACGGGCTGTGCATAGGCTTTGGGCGTAACTAAAGTAGCTTGCATTTTTTACCTCCACTGAAATAATGAATAATCAGTTAATTTGTATAGCTTATCGGCACCGTACAAAACCAATTTCAAAAACACCCTTGGCTTGCCCGTCTACCGGCTCAGGCCCTACTATAACCAATCATGGATAGCAATGTCGAGTCCCTTCGTGAGCGTGCGATGCGTGAGATTGACTCTGCGACTTCTTTGGAAGCCCTAGAACAGGTCCATATTGCCTTCCTGGGTAAAAAAGGGCAGCTCACCGACGGTCTCAAAACCTTGGGGGGGTTGCCTTCCGAGCAGCGCAAGGCCGCTGGCCAAGCACTCAATCGCATCAAAGAAAACCTGTTGGCCAAAATCGAGTCCAAACGGGTACAGCTACAGGCCCTGGCCATTGATCAACGACTGGCCTCCGAAAACGTGGATATCACGCTCCCGCCTCCGCTCTCCCGCCATGGCCACCACCACCCCATCAGCCGGATACTGTCCGAAATCACCGATATCCTGATGCGGGCTGGGTTTGCGGTGGCGGAAGGGCCGGATATCGAGACGGACTACTACAACTTCGAGGCCCTCAATATCCCCGCCGATCATCCGGCCCGCGACATGCACGATACGTTTTATCTTGGCTCTGGCTTTTTGCTGCGCACCCATACCACGCCGGTGCAAATCCGTGTCATGGAAACCAGCCAACCGCCCATCAAACTCATTGTTCCCGGTGCGGTGTACCGCTGTGACGCAGACGTCACGCATTCGCCGGTGTTTCACCAAGTCGAGGGGCTGTATATAAGGGAAGGCGTTTCGTTTGCCGAACTCAAAGGTACCTTGCAATGGTTCTTGGGCGAATTTTTCGAACGCGGCACTCTGCCCATGCGCCTAAGGCCCAGTTATTTCCCATTTACCGAGCCCTCTGCGGAAGTCGATATCGGCTGTTTGTTGTGCAATAGCGCAGGTTGTAACGTGTGCAAGCACACCGGTTGGCTAGAGGTATTGGGTTGCGGAATGGTCCATCCCAACGTCCTCAAAGCCGGCAAGATCGACGCCATGCGGTATTCCGGCTTTGCCTTCGGCCTGGGTGTGGAGCGACTGGCCATGCTCAAATATGGCATTTCCGATATCCGGCTATTTTATGAAAATGACTTGCGATTTTTACATCAATTTTAGATAGGACTTGCCTTGAAAATCGTCTATAGCTGGCTCAAAGACTACGTCAAAACCGATCTCACCCCAACTGCGTTGGCCGAGCGGCTCACCATGGCCGGTTTCGAGGTGGAGGCCATGGCGCTACTAGGCGTGGGACTGACTGGCGTTTACACCGGCCGCATTACCGAGATCGCTCCCCATCCCAACGCGGATAAGCTGGTCATCACCCAAGTGGATTGTGGGGATCTTCATACGGTTGTTACTGCTGCAAAAAACATTTCCATAGGAGATGTCGTTCCGATCAGCTTGCCGGGGGCCGTTCTAGCCAATGGCCTACGCATACAAAAAAGCAAACTCCGGGGTGTGGAGTCTCACGGCATGTTATGCTCACAGGTCGAGCTGGGCATGGCCACGGAAAGCGAAGGAATTTGGATCCTACCTCCGGACACGGCCGTGGGCCTGGATGTGGTTGCGTGGCTTGGACTGCCCGATGCTGTGCTAGACATCTCCGTCCTACCCAATCGGGGCGATTGTATGAGCTATATTGGCATCGCTAGAGAAGTCGCTGCCTTAACCGGATCGACGCTGCTATATCCCCCGGCGTCGTTAAACCTGATCGCCGATCAGAAGCCCCTTGCGATTCACATCGAAACCCCGCTTTGCACCGCCTATCTGGGTCGACGCATCAGCGGAGTCACGGTAACCACTACGCCATTTTGGATGCAGCGCCGCCTGACGCTCTCGGGCATCAGACCCATCAACGTCGTCGTCGACGTCACAAATTATGTGATGCTGGAAACCGGCCAACCCATGCATGCCTTTGACGCGGCCCGGCTCAGTAGCGAGATTCGTGTTCTATCACTTTCCAGGGATCAAACCGTCGCCTTACTGGATGGGAAGGCGCCTGCTGTACCAGCAGGTACTATTGTCATCCGTTCTTCCGATCAGATTTGTGCGGTTGCCGGCGTGATCGGTGGGTACGACAGCAGTGTCACGGCTTCTACAACCGATCTCGTTCTGGAGTCAGCTGCCTTTGACAGCAGCACCGTGCGGCGCACCGGACGGGCATTGGGCATCCGCACCGAAAGCGCCACCCGATTTGAGCGCCATATCGATCCCGCTATGGTGGCCTTTGCCAGTGACCGCGCCGCCGGTTTGATCACGCAATTGGCCGGAGGTACAACATCATCTACTCCTGTCGGGGTTTCACCTCAGATTCCCGCCACCCAAGTGAATCTGGATGCCGCCCATATCAACCGCTTATTGGGCACGCCATACACCCGTGATGACATCGTTGGAGCCTTGGACCGTTTGGGCTTCGGGTACCAGCATGACACGGTTACCGTCCCGACCTGGCGTAGCCGCGACGTCACCCAGAGCGCAGATCTGGCCGAAGAAATCGCCCGCACATTGGGGTTTGCATCCATCCCCGCTTGCTTGCCTGACGCAGGCCCCGTAATGGTGCCGGAATCCAACCTCATCCGATTGCGCAAGAAAACAGCCTGTCACCTGGTCAGTACGGGCTTTTCGGAGATCAAGACCTACCCTCTTGTCCCCAAAACAGCCGAAACATCAGCGCATTTGAATTTGGCCAATCCGCTATCAGAGGCACTCGGCACCCTACGCACCTCGCTATTGCCGGGCCTCCTGGATACAGCTGCCTATAACATCAAACGCCAGATCGGTGATATGCGCCTGTTCGAGGTAGGAAAAGTATTCTCCACCACGCCAAATGACACCGAAGAGTGGCATGTGGCCGGGCTGATAGTGGGACGATGGTACCCCGACGTCTGCACCACCGAGTGGAACAGTCCGGTTACCTTTTCCGGCCTGCAATCGGTGGTTCACGCGTTGCTGGCGCAATGCGTGGATGTGTCCGAGTGGGACCCGTCTCCCGCAGCCAATGCCCTCCTTCACCCCGGTCAATCGGCAACCTTGCGTATAAACGGCGACACCATTTCCGAATATGGCATGGTGCATCCCCGGCATGCCCAGTCCGCCGATTTGCCTACCGAGACCGGGATCTTTATGATCCATTTATCGGCCTTGTCCGGACTGTCTCGTCAGATGCCACGGTTCCAGTCATTTTCTAAATTTCCATCGGTGCGCAGGGACATCGCCCTGACGGTGCCCAAAACCCTAAGCTATGCCGATGTATTGCGCGTCTTAAAAACCCATCAAAATGCCAGTGTTATCCACATTCGATTGTTTGATCTGTTTGTTTCCGACAAGCTGGGCCCCGATCATTATAGCCTGGCCTTTGCCCTGACCTATCAAGCCCTGGACCGGACCCTGACCGATAACGAGGTTTCCACTGCTCACCAAGCGCTCATCGATGCGGTTTGTCAGTCCTTGCCTGTCACCCTTCGCGCATGAGCGAGGCCATGAATACGCCGATGCTTCGGCAATACGCCTCTATAAAGGAAGGGTATCCCGACGCCATTTTGTTTTTCCGCCTCGGTGATTTTTATGAGATGTTTCTCGACGACGCAAAAGTCGCCGCCAAAGAACTGCAACTCACCCTCACCGGACGTGGCAAAGATGAAAATCGCGTACCCATGTGCGGCATTCCCTACCACGCGGCAGACCAATACGTGGCCAAACTCACTCATCGCGGGTTCAAGGTCGCCATTTGCGAACAGGTCGAAGACCCCGCAACGGCCAAAGGCATCACCCGCCGCGAAGTGGTGAAAGTCATTACCCCTGGGACGACACTGCAACCCGAATGCCTAGACCATACCGCATCGCATTTTTTGGCCAGTGTGATATGTCATACCAACGGCAAAACCGGACTAGCCTATGCGGACGTGTCGACCGGCCATTTTTATGTCACTGCGTTTGAATCTCTTTTGGCGGCGATGGGGTTTTTGGATCGTTTGGATGCCAAAGAGCTGCTGGTTCCGGTCGGATTTTCAGAATCCATTACCGTCCCGACAACCTCGTTTTCCCCTCTCCCCACTTTGGAAGCCCATCAGCGGCTCTGCCAGTTCTGGCAAATCCAAGCCCTCTCCGCCTGGGGAATAGAGGCCGATCATGCCGCTCTTCCCGCCGCTTGGGCCATCATGGATTATGTCCGCAACACCCAAAAAGACCACCCCGTCCAAATGACCCGATTGCAACGGGTCCGTACCGAAGACGTGATGGCCATGGATGCCGCCACCCTGCGTAACTTGGAGCTCATCTGGCCCATTTATCCGGATCAACGGCGCAATACCTTGTTCTGGGCGCTAAACGACACCAAAACCGCCATGGGTGCTCGCCTGCTCAAGCACTGGATTGCCCATCCGTTACGGGATCCCGACACCATTAACAGCCGGCTGGATGCCGTTGGATCCGCCCTGTCCGATCGACTGACCCGGGAAGAAATTCGCGAGCTGTTTACCCAACTTAATGACATCGAGCGGTTGTCCACCCGGATATTGTCTGAAAAAGACAACCCCCGAGACTGCATTGCGTTAAAAAACACACTAGAAGCCTTGCGTGAATTACCCGCCATTATTCGCCACTTGTCCGGCACCCAATTTGAGGCGTTCTCTGGGCAGTTATCCGTCCTCTTTGAGTCCGATGCGCCTTTGACTTTGCTCATTTGCAAAATCCGCACCGCCTTGCGCGAAGATGCCCCGGCCACCACCAGAGACGGTGGCTATATCCAGGCTGGGTACTCCGCCGATTTGGATCAGCTGCTTCGCACTTTTGCAGACATTCGTGACTGGATCGGGTCGATCGAAGAGATCGAACGCCAAGCCACGGGCATCAAGACCTTAAAGCTGGGATTCAATCGCGTTTTTGGTTATTACCTGGAAATTTCCAAAACCCAATCCGTTAACGCACCCGAACACTACATTCGCAAACAGACTTTGGCCAACGCCGAACGCTACATCACCCCCGAACTCAAAGACAAAGAGACCATTTTGCTCAACGGTGAAGAAAAACAGCGCCAGCTGGAAGTGTCTCTTTTTGTCGCGCTGCTTACCGTCGTCCGCGACTGCGTACCCGCACTCAAAACCCTGGCCGATATCATCGCCCAAGTCGATGTGTTGCAATCGCTTGCCAGCACCGCGCAAAAACACAACTATACCCGCCCCATTTTAATGCCTCAGGGTGATCGTGTATTGGCCATTGAAAACGGCCGTCACCCGGTGCTGGAGCGCCACAACAACACCTTCATTCCCAATACTGTTAGGCTGGACGGCGAGTTCTGCCGGTTTATGCTCATTACCGGACCCAATATGGCCGGCAAGTCGACGCTGATGCGCCAAGTCGCGTTGCTCACCGTAATGGCGCAAATGGGAGGCTATGTTCCTGCCAAGCAGATGTCGTGGTCTCCGGTGGATCAGCTGTTCACCCGCATCGGAGCGCTGGATAACCTGTATTTCGGGCAGAGCACGTTTATGGTGGAAATGCTGGAAGCCGCCAATATCTTGCATAACGCGACAGCCAATAGTCTGATCGTGCTCGACGAAATCGGACGGGGAACCTCCACCTTTGACGGCATGAGCCTGGCCGCCGCCATCGCCGAACATTTGCACAAAACCATCGGGGCCCGTACCCTATTTGCCACCCACTATCATGAGCTTACCGTGCTGGCCCAGCTCCTACGGGGCCTACGAAATTACACCATGAAGATCACCGAAAAAGGTGGCAACATCGTCTTCACCCATATCCTAGAAGAAGGGGTAGCCGACAAAAGTTATGGCATCCATGTCGCCCAAATGGCGGGTTTGCCAGATACCGTCATTTCCAAAGCGTCTCAGTTGCTGACTGGATTTGAGTCGGAAGGCATTCGATACTTGGCGACAGCGGTGAACAAGCCGCAGCAACTCCCCTTGTTTTAAGATAAGATAGGACTATGCCATTTTTATCCACTGAATGCACCTTTTTGGCTGATGTCTGAACCTCTGCCCGAGATTCTCACCCTCGCCGATGGGTTTCGAGTGTGGACCTACGACTGGCTATGCCCGGCCCCTCGTGCTGTTGTTGTATTGGTCCACGGCATGATGGATCATGCGTTACGATATGCCGATTTTGCCCAGGACATGGCAGATCACGACGTGGCCATCTTGGCCATGGATTTGCCGGGCCACGGCCATACGGCAGCTGAAAACCAAGTTCCCCTGGGGCAGTGGACCTTGTCCGAAGACCTTCGTCACGCACAGGACGCCATCACCGAATTGGTGAGCCACGCCCGCACGTTGACCCGCGGGCCGGTCGTTCTGCTGGGTCACAGCTTTGGCGCCCTTCTGGCCCAGCATTGGGGAATTACAAACAGCGCCCTCATTGATGGCCTGGTGCTAAGCAGCCCCACACATACGGCCGGAAAGCCTCGCTTGTTGACAGCTATCGGGTGGATAGCGGCCCGAGGACTGACAGCCCTGGGTTTGGGAGACGTCCCGGCAACAGTATTGGATCGGGTCACGTTTTTGGGCTATAACCGCCGTTGCCAGCCGACACGAACGCGGTTTGATTGGCTGGACGCGGACTCTGCTGTGGTCAATGCGTATTGCAGCGATCCATATTGCGGATTTGTTTGCTGCCACGCTTTTTTTGCCAACCTTTACGGGTTGGTTTTATCGGGGTCCTCAGCGCCGCAGATGATCGGTTACCGGATGAATTTGCCCGTGTTGATGCTGGCCGGTGAAGGGGACCCTCTGGGAAATTACACGCGCGATGCGGCGCGCCATGCGCAATTTTTGCGTAAGCTCGGATTCTATAAAGTGCGCCTAAATTGCTACAGCCACACCCGTCATGAAACAGTGTTGGATGTCGACAAAAATACCGTTTGGCAAGACATTCGAGGTTGGGTTCAATGGCTTAGTCATAAACTGCGTTGAAAAAATAAACTCTTTACCAAACCCGAGAGGGGCTGTTAGGATACTGACGCTTTATCCGTTTTTATAAAGCTTAAAAAAGCTCTCGAATGCTGCCCCCCCCAATTCGAGAGCTTTTTTTTTGGCCATGTGTCATTTTAAGATCCGCGGTGTGATGATAAAGACCACATCCGATTGGGTGTATTGGCGACGGGCAGCGGAAAAAAGAGGACCAATGAGAGGCAGGTCGGCCAAACCCATGATCTTTTCATCCAAGGTTTTGTCCTGGGTATGGATAAGACCTGCGATGGTCAGCGGCTGGCCCTCGGTGAGTTGAACCACCGTTTTGGTTTGGCGGGTCGATAGGACTGGCACTGCTGCTCCCATGGCCTCCGCTGTCCATTTAGCCGAAATAAATTCGGCAGATAACTCCACCTGGATCCGGTTTGTGGTCACTACGGTGGGCGTCAGAACCAGCGAAATACCGGTTTCCAGAAAATCGACCTTGGTACTTGTGGATTGTGCGGTGGATACCGTCGTGGCATAGGGTACTCTGTCGCCCACATGCAAGCTGGCCTGCTGGCCATGCAGCGTCACCACTTGAGGCTTTGCCAACAACCGGGCTTTCCCCTGCGTGGTCAGCGCTTTCAGAAACACCGTCAGACCGCCCTTCGATGCCAGTCCTCCTGTGACGGGCGAATAGGTAAGGGACGCCTGATCAGCCAATTGTTTTAGGAGATGATCGTGGTCCTCCGCATTCTCCGAAAACACTTCCAAAATCTGGACATCCAAGGCAATGACGCCCACCGGACGGTCCACTTGTGAAAGCCACTGGGCTGCATCCGATACGTCTGATGCCCCTCCCCGTAGGACGATGCAGCGGCTAGGCTCGTGTATCGCCACTTGGCAGCTTTTAAAGATCGTGGACAGCACCGGCATCACCGACACCGGTTGTCCATAGGACAAACACACCATTTGGGTTGACGCTCCCGCGGGTTGGAAGCCTGCCATCGTGCGAGTCGTCGCGATGTTGGGATATTCAAAGCGGCTGGTTGCCGCCAAGGCCATCGTCTGGCACATCACCCAGCAAACCCATGGCCAAACTCTCACAACACTCTTTCCATCGACAGCGCCATTCGCCGCACCGTGCTATCCACAGTGATGGAGCGCATCACCCAAGCACCGGTCCGTAGGCGGCACAAAACAGCAACCGAGGCGTCCAGGTCAGCTGCCGTGATGCCGATATCTGCGATCGGGCCTCGCTCTGACTGTAAGGATACGGTGTCCGTTTTCGGAAAGGCATGTCGCATCGCGGCTAAAAGGCCAACCACCGAACAGTCCCGGCGCAAGCGGCTGAGTTTCAGCTGAGCTGCTACACCCTGGCTTTTGTAGTGGGCCGTTATCTCGCCAATTCGGATATAAATCGGCCAAATCGCCCAATATCCGGCCACTCCGATCACGCCCAACGTCCACCACCATCGATGCCTCATCGGGCTTTCTCCAACACAAACCGGGTCCACTCCGTACCGTCTACCACAGCCTGTGAGTAGAACAGCGTTTTGGAAAATGCCGATGACAGCGTTTGAAAGGCAATGGCCGACTCATTACCCTGGAAAAAGCCTTCGCCCCGCAGTCCGTCCAGATCCACCGTGAGGTGCATCCAGTGCACCGGTGTATCCAAAACCAGCTGCCAGTCTTTTTGCAAATCAGAACTCATTTTTATCGACAGGGCAGCACGTTGGGGGTACGGCACCTGGGCAATGTCCCAGGATGCCAGGCCTTCTACGATTTTGGTGCCGTAAAACCAAACGCCGGCAAGGCTTGCGACAACGAAAGCAAACCCCACCCAAAAAGCAGCGCATGTGGGAACTTGCATGACATACCGCAACCGTGTCTCGGCAACCATGCGTACTTTGGGAAAGCCAAGCCCTGAAAAAACCGTTTTTATCCGCGTGATGGCGTCTGGCGAAAAGGTACCCGGCTCGATCGAAACACTCACCTGCCCCCAACGATGCATCCCATTGGCCAATACCGTTTTAACCTCGGGTGATCCGATGAACACCACGCCGGGCCGGCTTACCTTGCGAAACCCTATCCATATATATTCCGTTTCCAATCTTATAATTCTCATTTTTATATAACGTTATATATTAATTTAAAAAGAATTTATCCGACATCAGTAAGAGAGTCAATAACGGGATGGCGAATTGACAAAGCAGGCGAATTTTTTGATACTAACCAGATTACAAAGCGCGAGCACTCTCATGACGATTGAACTATACGAAACGCTTGTTGCCCGAAAAGACTGTCTTGCGGTAGTCGGCCTTGGCTATGTCGGTCTGCCTTTGGCTGTTGCGTTTGGCAAGCATTTCCGTACGATCGGATTTGATATTTCGGAAGGAAAAGTCCGCGAACTGCAAAGCGGTGTCGATGCTACCCACGAATTAAGTAGCACGGAGCTAACCAACACCCAGGTCGAATACACCTCTGATCCAACTCGTCTCAAAGAAGCCAAATTTATTATTGTGGCGGTTCCAACGCCCATTGATGAGAGCAACAATCCGGACCTATCACCGCTATTGGGTGCCTCGCGGATCATCGGTCAACATTTATCCAAAGGCACCATCGTTGTTTTTGAATCCACGGTTTATCCCGGCGCTACCGAAGAAGATTGTGTTCCCATTTTGGAAAAAGAATCGGGACTGGTTTGTGGTCAAGACTTTAAAGTTGGCTACTCTCCCGAGCGCATCAATCCGGGAGACAAAAAGCATAATTTGAGATCCATCGTGAAAGTCGTTTCTGCCCAAGATGCAGATAGTTTGGCTTGCGTGAGTGCGGTTTATAAAACGGTCGTAGATGCCGGCATTTATCCGGCTAGCTCCATCAAAGTCGCCGAAGCTGCCAAGGTCATCGAAAATACCCAGCGAGATTTAAATATCGCCTTGATGAACGAATTGGCCATTATTTTTAACCGAATGGGCATCAATACCCGCGAAGTCATCGAAGCCGCTGCCACCAAGTGGAATTTTGTGAAACTGTTTCCCGGTCTGGTCGGCGGTCATTGCATCGGCGTGGATCCCTATTATCTGACCCATAAGGCCCAACAACTGGGCTACCATCCGGAAGTTATTTTGGCCGGCCGTCGGATTAACGACAATATGGGCAAATACGTGGCCGAACAGACCATAAAACACCTGATAAAAGCGGGCAAGTCGGTCAAAGGCGCCAAAGTCGTCGTGTTGGGATTTACTTTCAAAGAAAATGTATCCGATATCCGCAACACCCGTGTTATTGATGTGCTAAAAGAACTTGAAGAATATGGGGTGTATGCCCTCGTTTGTGATCCCTTGGCCAATCCAGAGGAAATCCACGCACATTACCCCGTCAAATTGACACCGTTTGATGAGATTCACAGTGTGGACGCCATCGTTTTGACGACGGCCCATCGCGAATTCGAATCGCTGTCTGCAGAAGACTTTCAGAAAAAATTTGCCCAAAACGGGCACCAAAGCGTGTTTATCGATGTCAAAAGCACATTCTGCAAAAAACCGGAATTTCACGAGCACTTTTTATACTGGACCCTATAAAGGAAACCGATGCCACTACCTGCTGTTCCCTTGCTCGATCTGGCCCCGCAATATGATTTCCTAGAGGACACCATCATTGAAAAAATCCGGGAGATATTGCATTCCAAGCAATTTATCCTTGGTCCCGATGTCGAAGCCCTGGAGTCCGAACTCTCGTCCTATTGCAAAACCCAGTACGCCCTAACCGTATCTTCCGGTACAGACGCGTTGCTGCTGGCCTTGATGGCCCTTGGCGTCGGGCCCGGTGACGAAGTGATTACGACCACTTTTACGTTTTTTGCCACGGCGGGCAGCATCGCCAGGGTGGGCGCCACGCCCGTATTTTGTGACATCGACCCGAAAACCTTCAACCTGGATGTCTCCCAAGTCGCCAACGCCATTACCTCCAAAACCAAGGTTATCATGCCCGTCCACCTGTTCGGACAAATGGCGGATATGGACGGCCTTTTGGAACTCGCGAAACGGCACCATCTTGCCGTTATCGAAGACGCCGCCCAAGCCATTGGCGCACGCTACCAGTCCCAAGATACCGACAAATGGGTGCCTGCGGGGGCCGGAGGAACCATCGGCTGCTTTTCATTTTTTCCGAGTAAAAATTTGGGGGGTATCGGCGATGGCGGATTCGTCACCACGCAAGATCCGCAGTTGTATCACAAAATGAAGCTCCTGAGGAATCACGGTGCTGAAAACAGATATTATCATGCGTTGATCGGCGGCAATTTCCGACTGGATACCATCCAGTGCGCCGTTTTGCGTCTCAAACTACCCCAGCTGGACGTCCAGCACAACGCAAGGCGAAAAAATGCCTCTTATTATGACGCCCATTTGGCCGATGTGGTAGAAATCCCTCGGGTCGCACCTCGCACCGAAATGATCTACAACCAATACACCATTCGCACCCCAAAACGGGACGGCCTGGCCCAGCACCTGGCCGAACACCAGATCGGACATGCCATCTATTATCCACTACCCCTGCATTTGCAAGTGTGTTTTGCGCATTTGGGCTACAAAAAAGGCCAGCTGCCTGAAGCAGAAAAAGCCGCCGCCGAAGCCCTGTCCCTGCCCATATTCCCTGGCCTGACCGCAGCCCAAGCCGAACGGGTTTGTACCGTTATCCGCCACTTCTTCGCGCGTGCGTAAACCGACGCCTAAACACCTGGCCATCGGAGCCGGGATTATTCTGGCCGTCGTGATTTTATACGTGGCTCATCCGTTTCTTCTGGAAAAGGCGGGACGATTTCTCATAAAAGAAACGCTTACTTTGCGTCCGGCCGATGTGGCCATCGTATTGGCCGGAGACGAAGGCGAGAGGGTGGCGGCCGGCATTCAGCTACAAAAACAAGGCATCGTTCCGCTATTGCTCATGTCGGGAGGAAGGCTCTATGGCACGTCTTACGCCGAGGAAATGGCCAAGTATGCCGCTAGCTTGGGCGCATCTCCACCGATTTTGGTGGAGACTCAATCCCGAAGCACCTACGAAAATGCCACGTTAACCTTGCCCATCGTCCAGGCGAAGGGGTATAGGCGAGTCATCATCGTCACCTCCAAATTTCACACGCGGCGTACGGGGCAGATTTTTAAAAGCCTATATCCCAAAAACATAGACATTCAGATATATGGCGCCCCCGACTTGATCGACTACACCTGCTGGTGGACAGACCACGAAATGACCCAGTCCATTCTGACCGAATGGGCCAAAACGTGGGTCTACTGGCTTAAATACTGACCGATAGTTAAACAACAAATTGCGCAATTGCTGCACGCTCGATAGACTGGGGCACCAAGGAGTAACCGTGAATCTCATTTTTGGTCGCGTACTCACTGCCATGGCCACGCCGTTTACCGCGGATGGGGATATCGACTTCGACCTCGCGATGCGGTTGGCAGATTACCTGTTTAAAAATGGTACGGACACCTTGGTGCTCGTCGGTACGACGGGGGAATCGCCCACCCTGAGTGAAGACGAGCAAAATGACCTCTTTCGTATCATTCGCCAAGCCTTTCCGAATCAAAAATTGATGGCCGGTACCGGCAGCAACTGCACACGATCAGCCATCGCCTATACTCAGGCAGCCGAAAAACTGGGGTTGGATGCCTGTTTGCAAGTGGTACCGTACTACAACAAACCGTCCCAAGAGGGAATTTTTTGTCATTTCAAGGCTGTGGCAGACGCCACATCTCTGCCCATTTTGCTTTACAACATCCCCGGCCGCACCGGCGTCAACATGGCGCCTGAAACCGTGGCGCGACTGGCCCAAGTCCCTTTTATCGTCGGCATCAAAGAAGCCGCGGGAAGCGTGGATCAGGTCAAGGCCATCCGCGCACTCACTCCACCCGACTTTCTGATCTATTCCGGAGACGACGCGATGACCCTACCGTTTATGGCCGAAGGCGCAGTGGGTGTGGTTTCGGTCGCCTCTCATCTGGCCGGAGGGGAGATTGCCCGTATGGTGGCCGCCTTTGCATCCGGAGATACCGATACCGCCAATGCGATCGAAGCCAAACTAGCCCCCCTATTCAAAGTCTTGTTCATCGGGCCCAATCCATCCCCGTTAAAATATGCCCTAACCCGGATCGGATTTCCCTCCGGCACGCTTCGTCTGCCCCTGGTCGAAGTCACCGATGCGCAAAAAAAAGAGATCGATCAGGTTCTAAGCCAGTTCACGTTCAAATTTAAGTAATGCCTGCTTCACCGCAGGCCCTCCACCGGAATAGTTGCCCAATGCCCCTGTCGATTTCACGACCCGATGGCAGGGGATGAGGATGGGAAAGGGATTTTTTCGCATGGCAGATCCCACCGCCCGCGCCGCTGCTGGTTGACCGATACGATCGCCAAGCTCCCCATACGAGATCGTCTGCCCGACAGGAACCGCATACAGTGCCTGGTATATCGCGGCGTAAAAGGACGACGTCGGCAGCTGCATTTTGTTGCTTAACATCTCAAAGGGCAAATGCCCCGCCCGCCATTGTTTGACCCAGGTCCCAAGCCATGGATGGGCCGTCACCGGGGCCGCATCAATCGGAACCCCCTCACCCACCTCGGTGGAGGTAATGCGCCCGCGCTGCAACCAAACACCCACCGGAAAGCCCGCATAGTCAAACCGGTAAACGGTTTCAATGCTGGACATGAAATACCACACGATCTCCAACCTGGGTGGTCGTCATGCCCATCTTACCCGCCGCCATCGACGTCATCTCCTGTGTCGTTTGGGAAATGGCGTTTTCAATGTCAGCCGCAGCGTCGTCAAATCCCAAATGGGCCAGCATCATCGCCGCAGAGCCAATCGAGGCCAAAGGATTGATGGCATTTTGGCCGGTAAAAGTGGGAGCGGTTCCCCCAATAGGTTCGAACATGGAAACACCTTCGGGATTGATATTACCCCCGGGAGCCACGCCCATACCGCCCTGGGTGACAGCTGCGAGGTCTGTAAGAATATCGCCGAACATATTGGTCGTGACGATCACGTCAAAGCGAGCGGGATTTTCGATCATATAAATACATGCCGCATCCACGTGCACATAGTCTCGCTTGACGTCGGGATACTCGGCACCGACCGCGTGAAACACCCGTTCCCACAGATCATACACATAGGTCAGCACGTTCGTTTTGCCACAGAGCGTCAATTGACCGCGAAAACCAGTTTGGCGTTCCGCTTCTGACAATCCCTTCCACACCGTGTCTCGGTGGCGCTTGCGTACCGTTTCAAAGGCATAGCGGATACAGCGTTCGACCTGGTGTCGGGAGTAGATCATGTCTTGGACAGCCACTTCATGCGGCGTATTTTTCATCGATACCCCACCGGCCCCCGTGTAGACATCCCCCGAATTTTCACGAACCACGACATAATCGATATCAGCCGGTGTGACGTTTTTAATGGGGGAGTTCACATTCGGATACAATTTCACCGGTCGCAAATTGATGTACTGGTCCAATTCAAATCGCAGTTTTAACAAAATGCCTTTTTCCAAAATCCCCGGCTTGATCTGGGGATCGCCGATGGCCCCAAACAAAATGGCATCGTAGGTTTTCAAGGTATCTATTTCGGTTTCATCGATCAATTGGCCGGTCTTGAGATATCTCCTGGCTCCAAAATCAAATGCATCAAATTGAAATCCAATGCCGAATTTCCGGCTTACGGCCCGCAATACTTTTAGAGACTCCGCCACCACTTCGGGGCCGGTGCCGTCTCCACCGATCACTGCAATTTTGGTCAAATTGTCCTCCGCATCGGTTCTTAATCTAAAGCAGCCAGAAAATCCAGATACTGCTCAAAAGGTAGCGCCACAATATCATTTGACCACCGGTAGCGAACAGGTGCCAACGAGACAACCGCTGAGTTTTTAATTCAGGCCAAACTCGCTTCGCTCAGACAGTTGGCCTTCACAATCGGCGTCCTCTGCTATCGTCCCCAAGTCGCTCTTTCAGAAGACGGTTTCTCCCTCGTATACTGTTCAGTCAAAGCTTCGCTTAGGGCTGTTTTTATGTTCTAATACCCTCTTATACGAGAAAAGCAATGAAAGAATTCAAAATCCGTCCGGGGCTATTGTATCTGATTATCGGCCTGTTGCTCATTGCGGGCTTGGGCGGATTTCGTTTTTTGGCGTCGCTTATGCAGAATGGGTTTTCGCTGTTTTTGGTCGGCCTGGTCCTGTATTGGCTCATTTCAGGGATAGCAGGTAGTGGTCAGGTCCGGTTTTTTTATGCGAGCTCTGCCAACCAGGAACATTTCACCGCTTCGCTGGTTCGGATTTTGGTCCATGTCATCCAGGCGGATCGTCACGTCGATGCACGGGAAATCCAGGCCATCTTGGCTTTTTTCCAAATCTACATGCATTTTGACGGGCATCGGATCAATCGCATCTCTGAGTTGATCCAAACCGAACTGAAAACTCCGCAACCGCTTTCTACGCTCTGCCAGGATTTTCGCCAGCAATTCAATTATCAATCTCGCATCCTACTCCTACAGCTGGTTTATCAAGTAGCCCTATCAGATCACCCCATCAACACCCAAGAACAACACATCATCGACGCAATCGCCAAAGACCTACACATCTCCCCGACCGATCACCAGCAGATTCGGGCCTTTTTTCAAAGCCGGGGGAGCACCCCTCCCGCCGAGGACGCGTATCGCGTCCTGGGCGTTTCTCGAAACGCCACCGCCGCCGACATCAAAAAAGCCTACCGAGAGGCCACCAAAAAATACCACCCCGACAAAGTGCACCATCTGGGCCCCGAATATCAAAAAGTCGCCCAAGAAAAAATGCAACAGATCAACCGGGCGTATGAGGCGCTGACACGGTAGTAGAAAGCCAGGCTACTTAGGTCAGAGCGCCGCCTGCAAAAATTAAAATTATCGCGGTATGTAGCCGGTCGGTGGGCGGTTCAGAGAAGCGGCCACCACGTTTATCCCCCACAGTAATGCTCCGAATACCAACTCACCTTAATCCCCCTTCGGGCATCGTCCAGCCAGGATTGCAAAGTCTCGCTACCTAATGGCAACCATGGCCCACTCCTGCTAGGAACGTGTACACGGACCACCCCATTCGTTTTTTCAGCTAAATCTCGAAGTGATTGACGCAACATATCCTCGGTGGCTTGGGGAAGAAGGCGAGGATTAAAAACAAGCGCTCTCCCCATCTTGAGTCCTTCTTGATTGCTAGGAACTGTGTCATAACCTACTTCCGATACCTCCCAAGAATCGCCATGCTTTATGGGCCTCCCTATCCTGCTCTCGTCATAAATAGACATCCTTGCTTTGGGTAATATTTCCGTAATGAGTTGCGACAGACGCTTTACACCGATTTCGCCAACATCTCCGTAGAAAATGACGAGACTTACTAAATTGGGGCAGGCTTGAACAAGCCGCTCGATGCGCTCCCGAGCAGTTCCAAGGGCCACCAAACCCCCTTCTCGAATAAACCTCCCTGTTATATACACCTCCGTATAAGGCATCTCTCGATCTGGTGGTTTATCCAGATCCGGCGATCGATGAGTCGTGGGTGTTTCGACTTTGGTCACCACAGTTCTGATCGGTATCCTTCTCATTAAAATATCAGCTGTTCGGTCTGGACCAGTCAATAAAGTAGAAATCGGCCTTACAAAAAGCCCCACAGTGGATCTTGCAGATCGAACTGGGGTAGCCATTCTGACTTGACAGACAGAAGTTCTAGCAGCTCTCAAAGTTCCGACAACAGATCTCAACATATTTCCTCCTGGTACGCCTATCCTTAAAACGCCATTTTATGGTACGCCATATCCTTGTATCCGCAATGGACAGACCCGGGTTAGGATGGACTGTTTTACAGGCGGCTCTGGCTCGCACGGAATTGTCCAGGGGTACTGGCCACGTAGCGCTTGAAAAAGCGGCAAAAATAAGACGCATCTTCAAATTTGAGATCCTGGGCAATCTGTTGGATGCTGCGTTGGGTATGGCAAAGTTGACGTTTGGCTTCCAACAGCAATCGATCTCGGGTCCACTCCCCGGCACTTTTTCCAGTCTGGGATTTAATCACTTGGTTCAAATAGTTGGGTGTGACATAGAGCTGTTTGGCATAGTCTGCCACCTGCCGGTTACTGATAAAATCGTTCTCGACCAACCGCTTAAATTGCGTGACCAAGTCGCCACGGCCGGCGTCACCCGGCAGACCCTTATCTCCCTCTTTTGCAGCCCGAGCCAATTTAAGCAGAAGCACCCGAAAATAGCTAGCCAGTAGCTCGATACAATCCAGATGATCAGTTTCATATATCTTGCGTAATTGGTCCAACACCACAACAAAAGACGTCGCATCCGCCAAATCCAGATAGGGGGGATAGGTATGATCCAAAAAAAACGGCAGCTCCGAAAAAGATAGACCCCGCCAGGCTTGCATCAAAAATGCTTCCGAAAATAAGACAAACTGGCCACGCAATCTCTCAGGTACCTGCCACGAATGCACGGGTCCGGGGAACATAAAAAAGACTCTGTTGGGCCTTACCGGATAGGCTTTAAAGTCGATAACACGTTCGCCTTGTCCCTCAAAAATCCAGATCAACTCATAAAATCGGATGGCATGTGGCCGAGGGTGCAGGACATATGGATTGGTCATGTCCAACGGGTGAAGGTCAAATGTAGGCGGCCCATCCAACCAAGACGGTTCGGTATGCCTCAGAATGGGACCATGGCCTGGCATTAGACTCCTTTTTCGGACTTGAGCACCCCAAAATTGCAAACAGTAAGGACCCTTATGGGCGAAATGAGAGAGGCGTTTCTGGCACCGGTGGACGGTCCAGAGAAGCGGTCGCCTTGGGTATCCACAAGGAGAAGGTGGTGCCCTTGCCCATCTCGGAAACCACCGTGACCCGCCCCTCGTTTTCCGTCATCAGTCGCTGCACCAAGGCCAGCCCCAATCCCAGGTTTTGGTTGTTGCGATGGGTGGACACAAAGGGCTGGAAAATGGTGTCCAGATGCTCCGGCGGGATGCCTTCCCCCGTATCGGCCACATCAATACGCACGCCGTCGCGGCTGTGGCCACGGGGGTCTTGGTGCCGCTCCAAATTGATTGACGACCTCGCGCTACTCGGCTATCGTAATCCTGCGGTGCTGGATTCATCGAGGTTGTTACCGAAGGATTCACCAAAGTCATGCACGGGATACTGTTATTACTCCACATACTCAGCGCCACAATCTGGACAGGGGGGCATATTGTGTTGTCCGTTGTGGTTCTGCCAAGCGTGCTCAGAGAACGCTCGTCCGAAAAGTTGCTTCAATTTGAATCTGTGTATGAAAAAATCGGGATGCCTGCGTTGATGGTGCAAGTGGCAACAGGGTTTTTCTTGGCTTATCACTTGGTTCCAGATGTCAGTCAATGGTTTAATATGGCCAATCCGCTTTCTCATCCGATTGCGGCAAAGATGGTCCTTCTTGCGCTTACGGCAGGGTTTGCCATTGATGCGAAATTCCGCGTTATTCCTGGCCTTTCGAAGGATAATCTAGGGGTAATGGCATGGCATATTATTCCGGTGACAGTTCTTTCTATTTTATTTGTCATTGTCGGTGTTTCATTTCGAACCGGCTGGCTGAATTGAGCGCTAGTATAGTGTTGCCAGGCTTCTATATTCATGGTGGGGGATGGGGTTTGGGATCACAAGGGTTTGCGCTAGGCAAGCTGATCGGGTGAAAGCCCCGTGATTTCGGCAATTTGCGCAGGTGTCATGCCACGGGCAGCCAATGCTTTGGCAACTTCCAGCTTTCCTTCTAGCTTTCCTTCTAGCTTTCCTTCTAGCTTTCCTTCTAATTTCCCCTTCATTTCGCCTTTGACAAAGGCTTTTTCAATGCCTGCTTCTTCGTCTCTGAGCCATTTCAATTGGCCATCATAGAGGGTTTGCTCGTCGTCGCTGAGATTGACTGTTTCCAGAACATGTGCGGCTTTTTTGAGTTGCGGGTCTTCGAGTGTGGATGGCCAGTGATTTTCTTCGAATTCATAGGACCGTTTTAAAAACGTCACCCACCGCTCCAGCGTGGTTTTGACGTGGTGGATATCGGTATTGAACTTCTCCAGTTCAATGGTATGAAGTTCCAAGTCTGAAAAGGCCCGCTTGAAACTCTTGCCGTTCATCACATAGTAGCGGTTGTGGTAGTCCGGCTCATCCAACAAGTTGAAATTTAAGATGTGAATGCCAATGGTTTTGGTGAGATCGGAATACCCTTGGGCTTTTTTCAGTTGTTTGGCATAAATATCCGACCAGTAATACAGGGCCCGTTTTTCATAATGCAACTGATCGGTAATTTGCATTTCCACATTAAAGAACTTACCGGTTTTATCTTGCGCCCGGATGTCCAACACGACCAATTTGCCTTGCAAGTAGGTTTGGGAACTAAAGGGGTTTTTTAGAACCAAATCCGATACCTGATCTTCTTCAGACACCACGGCATTGATCAATGAAATGAGCAGGTCTTTGTTGCCTTCCGTGCCGAATAATAGTTTAAATACAAAGTCGACCCGAGGGTTCAAGCGTGCCATGCGGCTAAGTGTATCTTCCGGGGAGTTCGTCTGTAAAGAATCGGGCGGCCGGCCGTCTCCTACGCCCGCGTTTCATCTACTGAACAGCGAGATTCCTACTCGGCTAAGAAGGGCGAAAGCTATTTAGAGAAGCGGTCGCCTTGGGTATCCACAAGGAGAAGGTGGTGCCCTTGCCCATCTCGGAAACCACCGTGACCCGCCCCTCGTTTTCCGTCATCAGTCGCTGCACCAAGGCCAGCCCCAATCCCAGGTTTTGGTTGTTGCGATGGGTGGACACAAAGGGCTGGAAAATGGTGTCCAGATGCTCCGGCGGGATGCCTTCCCCCGTATCGGCCACATCAATACGCACGCCGTCGCGGCTGTGGCCACGGGGGTCTTGGTACAGGCCTTCACCGACGGTCACCGTGATCTGGCCGTTGTCCGGGGTGTGTTCCACGGCGTTGGCGATGAGGTTGAGGATCGATTGGAAAACCTGGGTTTTGTCCGCATAGGCCATGATGTCACGGTCGCGCTGCACGGTGAGGGTAATGCGCTTATGCACACCGGAGCTTCTGCCCACGTTATAAAAATCCACCAACAACTGCTGCACGGAGAAGTCCATCCGCCTCCCAGCCCGCTCACTGGCATTTTCCAGCATGGGCCGGATCACGCTCTCCAGGTGGTCCACATACCGATGCACAGCCACGGCCAACTCCCGAGACTCCTCCGACGCCTTCTCATCCGCCTCGGCAATCTCCATGCGCAACTTCATCTGAAACAGCGGATTCTTGATCTCGTGCGCCACTTCCTGAAGCACCAACGCATAGGCCACCTGCTCCGCCATCTTCATCTGGATGTCGCGGGAGGTTTTTAAGTCGTAGTAGGCTTTTTGTAGAGAATTTTTTGAGGCCTGAAGATCTAAATATGCCGTTTGGAGTTGGGTAATTGTCTCGGTGAACATCCCAAAATAAAAATAGGTTGCCAGTCCGGCCATTACCACTGCCATGGTGACAATCGCAGCATATACAAATTGCAATTGCAGGGGAGCCAATTCAACACTTTGAAACCAACTGTAATCGCTCCACTCCAATAGGCCCAAACTGAGCAATGGCAATCCAATTCCAAAAATGGCGGTTGTCCATTTGGACAGGTCAAATAGAACAAAGATGACCGCAACAAGCCCAAAATATACCCACTGGATCCCACTTTCCTTGCCCAAACTTGAAGCATAGAAAAAAACAGCAAGATCCGTACACAAAACCATACCTATTTTGGCGATATGGTGCTGCTTTATTTTGTACAAGCCCCAGCAGCAAATCAACGTCAAAACAACCGGAATGGCAATGAGGCTGAGTCGGATTTGCCCTAAACCCCAAAAAATAAATATCCACGGCGTCGCAACCGCCAGAAGCAAATAGTTGATACGTAAGGCAAGCCTATTCCGAGCAATGTGAGCCTGCGGAACTTCAGCGGGAAGCGGGCTAACAGATGTCATTAATATCGTTTAATTGATATCAACTAAGTCGCGCTGATACCTACTACCACAAGACAATAAAAAATTACCAGCCATGATCTTAAGATAGGTATCAAATTCTTGATTTACTCGTTTGAGTGCTATATTTGCCTGATCTCCTAATTCGCCGCCTAGAAAAAGCGCTCTTGGGTCCTGAATTTCAGATTTCAGTTCATGCCATCGTCGGTAGAATTTTTCCATATTGCTATCATGTTTTCTGACCAACTGCCCCATTGTCTCCACAAACGCTTCGCAATCAGATAAAGGCACCCCCACCCTAGCTGCTTCCGACTTGATTCCCCGGAACATCAACTTTACAAAGTTTTTTTCCGGACCACGCCATTCTTTTGCACCCACTCCATCGTTTACCATGCAGACGACGCGATCTCCCTTAATGGGACCTCTTAAATATTCCGGCCTCCGGGCAACAATTTCATTCACAGGGGCCAAACCTCTGAGATAGTCCACAAGTCCCTTGAAGGCTAAAACGCCACCACTCACATCCCGCACCTTATTATAGGACTTGATACTGGCCGAATCGCTCAAGTTCATCTCCTGAATAGCCGACCGGAAATAATCTCTAAGCGAATGATTAAAAGGAGTGGGATCCATCAAGCTATTATTATATGCTCTGATCCGTGCGCCAAAATCCTCGACAACTGTAAGCAACCTATTCATATTGTCTCGTTCTTCATCCAATAACTGTAGCGTTGATACCTTTTCCACATGACTCCCGGCAGCCGTCTTGGTTCCTTCAACCACTTGCGCAAGGTCGCATAAAAATTGATTTAGCAAACTGCGATTTTCTGGGAGGACAAGCGGTGTTCCCTCCCGATCTACAATGTCATCAAACAGGTACAAAATCTGAACGAGTTCAGCGGCAAGTATGTGCGCTTCAAGATCTGTCACATCTGCCAGACTTTTTACGGACAAGTCCAAAAATTGAGATTTTTTAATCCTGCCAACTATGGCGCCCTGCTGAGCATCCGCAGGGAAAATCTGCAGCTTCAATCCCCACTGATACACGCTTTCGATCACATCATCAACCGCTACTTTTCCAGTAGGCATTTCGGCGCCATAGGCAAGGCTAAGTACGATACGCTTCCCTTCCACAACAAATGCCGTCGGAATATAAACGCGGGTACCATTCCCAACGTTTCGGTCCGAAGAAATAATATGACAATCTTCTGGACGAAGACCTAATTCTTCCATGCCATTAAAAGCAAGTTGTTTTTTCATCAAACCCTGTTTATTTTTATGAACAGTCTTTATCGCTAGGTGCGGGGTACCGTTGCATTCTAACAGAGCTTGAATACAGTGTCATTGTTTCCCCAAATCCAACATCTTCACCCCACCCACATACTCCGTTTCTTTCAGCTTGTCGTAGGTTTTGAGGCGCGACACGATACTGGCAATTTCTTTGGTGGCCATCGAAATGGCACCTAGCAGTTTTTGCTTTTGCTCGGGATCCAATCGCGCTTGCTGCAGCGCCTGGGCACCGGCCATCAAGGCAGTCAGGGGAGAATTGAGCTCGTGATTGATGGTCACGATCGTTTTGGTGACGCCTTGCCATTCGGCCTTTTCCTGTAAGGCCTGTTCTATCTTTTGCCGTGAATTTTGGAGCTCCGCGTATGCTTTTGACAACTGATCCCGCTGCGTTTCCAATTGTTTGTTGGCTGCGAGCAATGAAGTTTCGTATTGCGTGGTCAAGATAATGTAAAACTGCAAACAGAAGAAAATAATGACAAACGCAATGCAAATACTCATTAAATAGGAAAAATAATCTCCACGGGGTCCGAGACTGACATGAAAAAGAAAACGGTACTGTATAGCCTCAAGTAATAGCAAACTGGAAATCGGAATTAAAAATGCAACCACTGCCCACCACTTCTGTCGGCGGGAAAAGAGTGCAGGGGCGATAGCCGCAATCGCAAAGGCGTTGATCTGAATACCTGCTCGGTGACCCAAAACGGCACTAAATACAATAATCGCAATACTTGTGGAACACACAATATTAATCTTTGCCCACAAAAAACGCTTTGCGGTATTTAATGCAATCGTGAGCAAAAAAGCGGTCACAAAAGGGAGCACCAGAAAAGCCAGCCGCGGTTCATGCACGAGATAAAAAAACACAAAATAGGGTATGCCAGCAACCGAACCGATCAACGCAAGGATATTGGTCAACTGTATGCGGCGCACCTCATCATCGGCCTGCGCCATGCCGGCCTGCCACCACAGCCATGGCTGCCACCAGATGCGAGTGTTCGCCCCTGCTTGATCTGCCATATTCACTCCACCCTGAAAGTCCCCCATCCTAGGCGGTCGGGAGGGAAATGGTCAATCTTTTATGAAACAGCACTTCTTCATTTCCCGACAATCCCAAAAGTAGGAATCAGCGATAAAAAAAGGGGCAAAATACCCTTCAGGCTTGGGAAACAGCGGGGATCCCACCCATTGGTGAAGAAGATGGCCTTCAGAAATGTGGCGTTCTAAAAGACGCTGTTTCACATGTGCTGAACGCTTTTATCAGATATGACATTTATAAAGATGATACTTCATATTTGTCATGTTAAGTTCTAATTTAGTCATATTTTTGATGAAAGAGAGAGATTTACAAGGCCAATTGTGAGTGTATAATGACATTTATGAATACCACTTCATATTTGTCATATCATTGCTCATGAAACACCTGTATCACACCCTAGAACCCACCATAGCGGAAGACATAGAGAAGAAGATGGTCTTCCTCTCAGGTCCACGGCAAGTGGGCAAAACGACTCTGGCAAAGACCATTATGCAGCGACTGCATGGGCGCTATCTACTGTATGACGATCCGGAAGATCGATATACCATCCTGAAACGGACCTTTGCCAATGAAGGCGTGGTCTGTCTGGATGAGTTCCACAAATATAGGCGATGGAAAGATTACCTCAAAGGTCTTTTTGATAAACACCGTGAACACTTGCGGATCCTGGTCACCGGCAGCGCCCGCCTGGATATTTATCAGCAAAGCGGGGACAGCCTTTTTGGTCGTTTTTTTTTGCATTATCTGCACCCGCTGAGCTTGGCAGAGCTTCACCGCATTCCGATCGCATTACCGACAGACATTCTGAGCGCACACCGGCCCCTGGACGGTCTGGATGATCTGTTTCGCTTTAGCGGATTTCCCGAGCCCTTTCTGGCTGCAAAAGAGTCTGAGTTGCGCAGATGGTCCAATCAACGCCGCGAATTGCTGATTCGAGAAGACCTGTCACAACTCACCCAAATTCAGCTATTAGGAGTAGCCGAAAATCTGATGGCACTGTTGCCAGATCGCATCGGATCGCTATTTAGTTATGCGGCTCTGGCCGAAGACGTGCAAGTCGCCCCTAAAACCATTCAGCATTGGCTCTATGATTTTGAGCGCCTTTATATTGTATTTAAGATAATGCCTTACTCCAAAACGGTCGCCCGTGCCATACGAAAACGGCCAAAATATTATCTATGGAATTGGACAGACATTGCCGAAGATGGACCGAGATTCGAAAATCTGGTGGCTTCTCATCTGTTCAAAGCCACTCAAACTTGGACCTCATTGGGATTGGTCAACGCACAGTTGCATTTTGTGTCCGACCGCACACAAAGGGAAGTGGATTTTCTGGTTACCAAAGAGGGTAAGCCATGGTTTTTGGTCGAAACCAAATTAACCGATTCGGCTCCCGCGCCTAGTCTGCTCTTTTTTGCACAGAAGTGGGATATTCCCTGGATCCAATTGGTAAAAAAGCCAGCCATTTTCAATCGGTTTAAAGACGGTATCGTCTGCAGCGCGGATCAGTGGCTGGGGAATTTGGTCTAACTGTCGGATATCTGAATTCTACATCTCTGTTTCGGAATGGGATTTTCCTGTAAAAACAGCATCTGAAATCCCGACCTCCATTCCGCGACAAGCAATTAAAAACCCTCACGCTCAAGGACTTTGACCAGTAGCTTCGCCGAAATAATAGGAAGATTAGGGCGTGTCCCCATTTGATAGATGCAAGGCAAGTGGCAGCAAAAAAACCGGAGTTTACTTGCCGTAAATGAGGATTTTTTTGACTGACACTTAACGCCGCAGATGCAAATGAGGACATGCCCTAGGCAACTTTTGCTTCGAATGTGGTGAATATCGGACTCGAAAATGATTGGACCGGAAACTCTTCTAAGTAAAGTTCGGAAGCTTCCCGCAAATTGGAGATGGCCTCATCAAAAGTGTACCCTTGGCTTGCCACACCTAGTTCTGCACATTGGGCAACGTAAATGTCATTTTCTTTGTGCAAAATAGCCGAAAATATCATTTAGTTCCCTCCATCATCCATAAGATATCATACCTCATTTCTATTTTCATGCTTAAACTGAATAGCAGTTCTTGAAAACAATCCCTTTTGTTTGGAAAGTGATGGGCCAGAAACTGCTATTTTTACTCATGGACAAGCCGTCAAAAATTCCGATGCGGACAGGACTTTTATACCCGCTTTGGTGTAGGTCGTGATGGTGTCTTGGACCACTTGGTAGGCATAGGGCGCCCCTATTTTTTCTTTAAAATAGCGCAGTGAGTTGGAAATGCCGCTGTCCGAAAGTTTGGCTTCTACCATAAACCACGGTTTTTGATCAACCGTTACCAAAAAATCCACTTCGTGATCTTGATGGTCACGCAAGTACCATAACTCCGCCCGATACCCCTCGTAATCTTGCAAAAAGTGACTCATTTTTAACAGATGGCTCGCGACCAGATTCTCAAACCGCGCTCCCGGATCTTCGACTTCCGACCAGTCCCACAGATACAGCTTGCTTTGTTTTTTGAGAGAACGAAATGATTTTTTTTGGTAGGGGAATAGGCGGTAGCAGTAATACAAAGACTCCAGAATTTCGACCCAGTTCCTGGCCGTTTTGTAATCCACCTCCAGATCGCGGGCAAGATTGTCCAAACTCAAACCACCGGACACCCGCTTTTCCAACAGCTGACTCAGCATCGCCATTTGGCCCAATTCGCGCACCATGGTCAGATCTCGGACATCGCCCTGAAACAGACGATCCAACTTGAGCTGCCGCCACCGTCGGCGTTCCCGTTCGGAAGTCATGAAAAAAGGCTCCGGGAATCCACCCCGCTCCAGAAGAATCAAAAGTGGCTTGGGATCCGGCATTTTGAGAAATGAAAGAGGCTCGAATGGCACTAGCTTTGGAAAATGGGATTGGACTTCGGAGACACTAAACGGATGAAGGCGAAAAAAGAAATAGCGTCCTTGTAGGGAATCACCGCCCTTTCGAAAGGTGTCCAGACGCGCACTTCCCGTCACCAGAAGATGAAGATGCTCATGATATTTGTCATATAGTCCTTTAACGAAGGTTTTCCAACGGGTGTACTTATGGAACTCATCCAAAATCAGAAGGTCTACCTCTGGCCAGTGTTGCCCTAAGATGCGTTTGCGATCCTCTCCGGCGTCCCAGTTTAAATACGCAAAAGAGGTAAAGGCTTCAGACAGCACTTTCTTGGCCAGCGTGGTCTTGCCCACTTGCCGCGGTCCCGCCAGAAAGACCATCTTTTTTTGAAGATCGGCTTCGATATGGGGGACCAGGTAACGTTGAAATTTTTTCATGTCCTGAACTCAAGAATATGTAAAATCCGGATAGATGTCCAGTTTTCTCATGAGTTTTTCGGATATATGTCCGGAATTTACCGATTATCGAGCGTGGCAAAACAAAAACCCGGAAAGCGTGGCGGCCTTCCGGGTGTGATGTGCCCAAGACGGGCAATAGCGAGGTGAGGCTATTTTGCCGATTGGTAAGTCGCCTCGACTTGTTTCCAATTCACCACATTCCAAAATGCGGACAGGTAATCCGGCCGGCGGTTTTGGTATTTCAGGTAGTAGGCATGCTCCCAAACATCGACACCGAGAATAGGCTTTTTGCCTTCGGTTAACGGATTGTCCTGATTGGGAGTAGACAGGATTTCAAGCTTGCCGTTGTTAAGCACCAACCACGCCCAGCCACTGCCAAAGCGGGTCGCACCGGCCGTTTCGAATTGTTTTTTAAAGGCATCGAAATTTCCAAATGTATTTTGGATCGCACCACCGACTTCGCCGGCAGGCTCTCCTCCAGCGTTAGGCGCCATCCACTGCCAAAACAGGCTGTGGTTGTAGTGGCCACCGCCGTTGTTGCGCACGGCCATGCGTTTGCCTTCGGGAATAGCTGTGATGTTGGTGATAATCCATTCGATGGGTTTGGATTCGAATTCGGTGCCGGCCAGTGCTTCATTCAACTTGGCCACGTAAGCCGCATGGTGCTTGTCGTGATGAATTTCCATCGTCTTGGTATCGATATGGGGCTCAAGCGCATCAAAACTGTAGGGTAATGCAGGGACTTGAAAGGCCATGGTGTTTGCTCCTTTTTAACTTTTTTGTGACAAATACGCGGCGACACTGGCGTGGGATTCTTTGATGGCCCGATCCCCCTGGCGCCAGTTTGCCGGACAGACTTCGCCGTGCTTTTCATAAAACTGCAGGGCATCCACCATGCGGAGTGCCTCGTCCACACTGCGGCCCAGCGGCAAGTCATTGATGACTTGATGACGGACGATGCCGTCCTTGTCGATCAAAAACAGACCGCGGTAAGCCGCACCCATATCCTCTTTGAGCACATCGTAGGCCCGGGCCACGTCCTTGTTGTAGTCCGCCAGCAATGGATACCGTACACCCTGGATACCCCCTTGTTCGCGGGGCGAGTTTAACCAGGCCACGTGGGACCACCAAGAGTCTGTCGACGCGCCAATCACCTGGACATTGCGGGCCTCAAATTCACCGAGCTTTTCTTGGAATGCGTGCAGCTCCGTCGGACAAACGAAGGTAAAGTCCAGCGGATAAAAAAACAACAGCACATACTTGCCTTTAAGATCGCTCAGGCGAAATGAATCCACGATCTGACCACCGTCCACAACGGCTTTTACATTAAATTCAGGGGCTTTTTTGCCAACCAATACAGCCATTTTTAGGCTCCTTTCACATCGAAAATGTCCAGTCAGTTTAGCACACGGTTCGCGGCTGGCACCATCGACAACTCTGTGGCCGGAGATGCCCCACCTTGGGTAACGACCGGCGGACGGTCCGTGTCAAAAGTCAGATTCACCGAGATATAGTGTTGCAGACCTTGGCTAAAATATTCGCTGGGCTGCATCGCATAGTGAACAGCGATTTCCCGCAATTTGAGCGACACGCCCAAGCTGAGTGCCGTGGTGAAATGATTAATCACCCACAATTCCCGCCATCCGGCCCTCAGGGTCAGCCATTTGTTTTCAAAAGGCGGAACGTATTCCAGGCCCACCGCTTTTGCCGGGGCAATTTGAGACATAAACGTGGCTTGGGCCAACAGCGAGACATCTCTCCAAAACGGCAATGCAAATCCCCCGCTCAAGATGCCTTGTTTGGCGATCAGTTCTTCCGCCCCATCCGTATAAATCAGCTTGGCCAGTCCGTTTTTAAGGGTTGCGGCAATCGTGAACGCAGGCTCCACATACACCGCGCCCACGTCCAAAGACCACCCCGCTCCGGTATAACTGCCGAAGGCCCTTTTGAGATAATTGACGCTGGCACCGATGGACAACCCCTCCCCCACCCGCTTCGACCCGACCGCGCGAATCATCATCGATTCGTAGGTCATGTCTCCGGTTTGGGTGAATTCACCATTCATATCCACATCGGTCATGGGCACATTCGGTACCTGGGCCCAAGTGAGGCCCGCCCCCAAATTCATGTCCTCAAAAAAAGGCACGGCGATACTGGCGGCCCAGAACCGACTTTCACCATTCAGATAGTTGGCCTGCAAAATGCCCACATCCAGCGCATTGGGATTCAGGCTGCCCGGATTTTCAAAAACAGCCGTGGAAGAGCGGTCCAAACCGAAAATATTACCGCCACCCAGCGCCCGCGCAGACGTAATAACCTCGTCTTGGGCCCAGGCCGGGCACCCTGCACAGAAAGCAATCAGCATCGCCAGCAGCCAGAGCTTTTTTGCAACAATGCGCGCAGTCGGAGTCAAATGGTTGCTCATAACGCCTCTTTCTCGGTTCATGGCAGCACCGCCATCTTGTTTTTGGCGACAATACTTCCCTCATTGATGAGGACAAACATATAGACACCCACATCCAAATTTTGCCCAAACAAAGTAGAAGAAATGGGAATTTGGTTAAATCCGACAGTTCCACCTGGCGTGCCCGCAGCAAAGCTAGTTCGGTAAATTTCGTAGCCCTGCGAGGTATAGAGCCGAAACTCGATATCCGCGTCGCGGTTGAGTCGGTAGCCGACCGTGGTCGTCTGGCTACGACGGAATGGATTGGGGTAGTTTAATGCCGGACCCGATAGCAGGGGGCCTCCGTCAGCCGTAATACGCAACACCCCATTGGTGTACAGCTGGCTGCTATCCCAACGCATCCCGGCAGGCAACGTCGGCAGCATCACTTGGGAAAATTCGCCCGTAATGGTACTGGTGCGGATGATCTGGATGACATCTCCCATCCGTGGCTGGTAATCCGAACCAAGCTGGATTTCCAAAATCCCGGCTGCCATAAACGTACCCTGCACAGTGAGCACCGAAATATTGCTAGTGGACGTTTCGCCAAATGCCGTCCGGGTGACATGGAATCGATGGATCACCAACACCGTGCGACCGTCATCGGACTGAGTAAAATCACCACCCACGCTCGTCGTACCGGTCGGTGTCGCTGGTGCAAAAATACCGGATCCTAGATTAATCAGATTGAAATTCACTTGGTTCACCACCAAGGTTCCACCTAACCATACAAAAGAACCGGTCCCGCTCCCCGTGGTCAACGTCTCGACGCGCAATGTACCCCCTTGAAGGGTGAAATTGGCAGAGCTGGAACTTTGGGCCGCCAAGATCATCTGGCCATTCACAACAACGGTGCCGTTGGTTTGGACAATAAAGGCCACACCCTGATTGCCCACTACCAGGTTTCCACTGGTCACCCATTGCGCGCCCGCTTCACTCACCAGAACGGTACCAAAGGCCTGGATATGGTTACCCAAAATCGCGTCGAGGTTAAATAGCCGTCCTTCCAAAATGCCGATGGTCGTCTGGGCATTGTCGGCAATGATGATGTGCAACCGGCTGAGGTCGACGGTGAAATTAATAGTGGCGATAACCCCATCGATAATGCCTGTCTGATAGAACGAGTCGGGGAGCAAGGTATAGCTCACGGTCACGGGTGCAGATTCATTGCCGGCCGCATCTCGCGCAATCAGCGCATAATAATAGGTGCCCGCGGTCAGCCCCGTATCGATATAGAAGTTGCCTGTCACGTTTTCGGTGACCCCATTTTGGTTGTTTCGGGTCGTGGGATAGCTCACGCTGGAGCGCAAGATACTCACGCCGGTAATGTCTGTGCTGCCCTTGAGCCAATCCAGCTGGATTTGCCCCGCTGCCCGTGCGAATGCCCGCACCCAAATCAAGGCCGGCGGCGCAACCGTATCCACCGTCACGCGTTGTACCCCTAAGATGACCACCGTCCCGTCGGAAGTTATACCAAAGATGGTGTAGAAATACGTCCCATCCGCGACATTGGTGTGAATGAAACTGGTACCGGTCAGTCCCGTTGCCACTGCCGTTCCCTCAGACAGGCTCAACGGAAAACTGGTCGTACTACACCGGATACTGACCGATACAATGGGAGGGCCAAATGTCCAGGTAAGTACCACTATATTTTGTGTGGAAAATTGGCCGGTGGGGTTGAGGGTAACCGTTGCCGTCACCACAGCGGGCTGTGAGAAATTTCCCACCAGGTCGCGTGCGAATACACTATAATAGTAAGTTCCGGCCGCCAGCCCGACGTTGAGCAGGCTTTCTTGGGTAATATCTGCCGCAATCAAGACCCCATCGGTGGGCGTGGTGGGAAACGTATCCGTGCGGCGACGGACGGTGGTGGCCAGAAAATCAGGATCTATCGGATTTTGCCATGTCAACAGCACACTATTGGCATTGGCGGTTGCCGTTAAGCCGGTGGGTGGTCCGGGCGGCGTCGAATCGGGGGTAAAAACCGTTGTGTTGACGGTGACCGTCGCCGTGACGGCTCCCGAGAAATTCCCGGCAATATCGCGGGCAAACAAGCTGTAAAAATAGATGCCGTTGCTTGCTACGATATCCACATGACTGGTCGCCAGCAGGTTGGCCACCACCAGCGTTCCCGCATCCACCGTCGCCGGATAAGTGGCATTGGAACGACGTAGCGTGACGCTTAAAAAGTCCGTGGTCGGGTTAGTCCAAATCAACGTCACCACATTACCCGAGGCCGTAGCGGTAAACCCGGTGGGTGCCGCAGGCGGAATGGTATCGATGGTGACCGAAGTGGTGGCCGCTGCGGAAATGTTCCCCCGCTGATCCACGGCAAACAGGCTGTACAGATGTGTCGCATCGGCCAAGCCCACGTGGGAAAAGGCAGTTGAAGTTACGTTGGTCGTGATGGTCGTGCCATCGGTGGGCGTAACCGGATGATGACCGCTTCCTTTCACCACGATCCAGTAGGCAAAATCCGATTCTCCCGCCGCAGACCAAGCTAAATTCGCGGTTGTACCCACTGCTGTGCCGGTAAATCCGGTCGGCGCGGCTGGCGGCGTCGTATCAACCAGAGCGGAGGTCGTCGCAGCAGCGGAAATGTTCCCCCGCTGATCCACCGCAAACAGGCTGTACAGATGCGCCGCATCGGCCAAGCCCACGTGGGAAAAGGCAGTTGAAGTTACGTTGGTCGTGATG
>CAYINU010000009.1:0-22400 GCA_964364855.1 uncultured Candidatus Marinamargulisbacteria bacterium
TACCAAAAACTGGTCTCGTTGGGTGGGTTTTTTAGGCAATGCTGGGCAGTTTATGACACACTCAAGCGAGCCCAGGGACGGGTAGATTTTGACGATTTATTGCGATTGGCCCTAACGGCCGTCCGTCTGTCGGATGTTGCGGCCGATCTACATGCACAGTATCCGGTGGTGTTGGTGGACGAATTTCAAGACACCGGTACCGCGGAATGGGAGTTAATCAAAGCCGTCTCGGGTACGAACGACCCACTACCTAGCGAGCGATTGATGGTGGTCGGAGATGTCAAACAGTCTATCTATGGGTTCAAGGGTGCCCAACCGGGACGAATGACCCAAATGATAGCGGCATGCCGCACGTCGTTGCCGCATGCACACTGCATGTTGGCAGATAATTTTCGGTCTTTGCCGGCCATCGTGGAGTTTGTAAATGGATTTTTTGCCCAAGCCTTTCAGACGGCCTATGGTGATTTCCGTTTGACCTATCAGCCGATCAATTGCCGCCAGGCTCATGCGCCGGGTGCCGTGGGGTTGGCGATGGTTGCGCCACAAGATATCCATGCCGCTATCCGTACACAGGTGCGTCGGCTGATACAAAACGGATACCGGTATTCGGACATTGCCATTTTGGTCCGGCAAAAATCCAGCATTGACCCGATTCGAAAGGCCTTAGTAACCGAAGGCATTCCGGTCTTGATCCATGCGGGACAGGGCTTTTTCCAGCGCCAAGAAGTGGTCGACGTTCTGATGTTGATCCAAGTGCTCAGCCGGCCCGATGATGCTGTGGCTTGGGTCGGTATGTTGGCATCGCCTTGGATCGGAATTTCGGATGACAGCATTGCCAAGTGGGTCGAAAACGGGGAGGGGTGGGAAGCAATGCAAAACTTGGACTTGCCACCCGTCGAACGGGAGCGAGTCGTCCAATGGGTCGCTCGCTTTGGTCGGTGGGAGATGCAAAGACGTGTGTGGCCCTTGTCGGCTGTTCTGTTGATGGCGCTTGAGGAAATGGGGTGGTTTGGGTATCTGCAGCAAGCAGAGGACGGCCCGCAAAAGGTGGCCAATCTCCATAAGCTTATTCAAATGGTGGCAGAGCTGGAGCAAGATGCACAAATGGGCCTCTTGGACCTTGAACACGCCCTAACCCACCATGTGCTACAACGCACGCTAGAGCCTGACGAGCCCGCCTCGGACGGCATTGATGCGGTGAAAATAATGACCGTGCATGCGGCAAAAGGCCTGGAGTTTCCGGCTGTCGTATTGCCGGGGCTGGAGATTCCGTTTCATTTTGGGAAGGCCGATCGGATTTATCTGTCGGAGGCTCATGGGATGGCGATGTCACTGGGTTCCCTTCTGCCAGGTGAAAATCGGCTGCGGACACAGATTCGGGACCGGGTAGTGGGCCAGGCTTTGGACGAGGAATTGCGCCTGTTTTATGTGGGATGTACCCGTGCTAAAGAAACCCTAGTCCTGATTGCGGGGAGCACTGAATTTCCGAATGCGGCGGAACAACCGGGTTCAGTCTGGGAAATGTTAGCCCAGCAGGTACGCAACTTTGTGCCCGGCAAAGGGGTGACATTCGGATTTGGCTTTCTACCGGACTGGACCCAGAGGGTGTCTGAAAAGCCGTGATGCTGCGTCATTGCTCACCTTCGCGTGCTCACTGTAGCGCTGCTACAGCTCCGCGCGCTCAGGCTCGCATTCCTTGCCTGACGGCTTTTCAGGCACCCTCTTAGAGGGCGAATTTGATGTCTAGCATGGTTTCGTCGTCACTTAAATGCGTGTCGCCGCAAAACGCTTGGACAGCGTGTTGAACTTCAGTGATAACCCCTTCTGCGGAACTGCCGACTTGGGCCTGTAAAATCGTTTCCAGACGGGAGGTGCCAAATTGTTCGTGCGCAATATTGATTGCCTCAGTGACCCCGTCGGAGTAGACAAAGATGTGATCACCACTGCCCAACTGCACGGTGTGAGTCGTGTAACGGGCTGCCTGATCGATGCCCAGTACCAATTCGGCTCCGTCGGACAACGCTAGGAGTTCACCTGAAGTCCGAACCACGTAGGGCGGATTGTGACCCGCGATGGCGTATCGCAATTCACCCGTTTTGAGATTAAGAGCCCCATAAAACACCGTTACAAAAACCGAAGGATCTTGATCCTCGGTGAGTTTTTGGTTGACCCGTGTTAAGGTTTCGCCGGGATCGTCGGTGTCAGAACCGATGGATCGGATATAGGTTTTGGCGACTGCCATAAACAAGGCAGCCGGCACGCCCTTTCCCGATACGTCGCCCACTGTGAAGCAAAGCCAATCTTTTTTGCGGAAAAAATCATACAAATCCCCGCCCACTGCTTTGGCAGGTTCCAAGAACGCGTGAATCGTCGTTTTGGTGTCGGATCCGATATCAAAATGCTGAGGCAGGAGGCCCTGTTGGATATTGTGGGCAATTTTGAGTTCGCTTTCGATGCGTTCTTTGGCAGCGGTTGTTTCTTTGAGGTTTTGCACATATTGCATAATCATGGTTTCCATTTGGATAAATGCCGTAGCCAAGGTCCCGATTTCGTCGAAGGATTTTTGGGCCAGGTTTTTGACTATGTATTGCGAATCATGGGGGCGCAGAAAGGTATGCTGGGACAACAATGTGGTGTAGTGGGTCAAATTGATCAGGGGTATCGAAATGCGCCGGATGCCGATATACGCAAAAATCACACTCAAGATAAACAGAATAATGATGACCAGCTGCTGGATCATAATCGCGTGATAGATATGAGTGAGAATCAAATCGTGATCCATGCCGACATGCACAATCACGGGCGATTGGTTCAGGATGGGTTTAGAGACATTTAAAAACGTACCCAGGCCCGCCACATGGATGATCTGAATCCGGCGGGTGGTTTTAAACTTGCCGGCGTCAATGGCTTTGTCAAAAACGTCCTGGTTTTGCGTCGGGATGGCGCTAACGAGAATCTTTCCGGCTGCATCCGTGACAAAGGCATATCGTAGGCCGTCAACGTTAACGTAACTCTCGAAGAAGCTTTGGACAACATCTCGATCCTGAGCGGACAGCAAGGATGAACTGGCGTCGGTGATGGCTTCGGCGATGGCGATGGCTTTTCCGGTAAATTCTCGGTTGAGATGGGTATATAAATTCCAGCCCGTGAATCCGGAAAATGCAACCGTAATCAAGATAAAAAGCCCGATGATGAAATAGAGGGTCTTGGTAAATAGTGGGGTATAGCGCCGTTGCATAGTCCTATTGTAAAGGGACTTGGAAAATTAAGAAAGCGCTCTACCGGATAGTGTTTTTTGTAGAACACGCCGAATTTTTGTGACGATGTCGCGGATTTGCGGCGGTGTCATGCAAAGTGGTAAAAAGACATATATCGTGTCACCCAATGGTCGCAAGATCAGCTGGTGCGAGAGCCCATTTTTAAATAGCTGATACCCGGTTCTCTGCGCAGTAGGGAATGGTTGGCCGTTGGCCGTTTTGACATCCAATGCGGCAATAAGCCCCAACTGCCGGAGGTTGTGGACCCAGGGCAAATCGGACAATGCGACCCATGCCAGACCGAGCGCATCGGATAGGGCGCGAACCCGTTGGGGCGTATCGGGGTTTTCCAGCAATCGAATGCTGGCCAACGCTGCGGCACAGGCAAGGGGATTGGCGCAAAAGGTATGGCCATGGAAGAAGGTTTTGTTTTGGGCATAATCACCGTAAAAGGCATCGTAAACCGTTTGTGTAGTAAGGGTGGCCCCGAGGGGCAAGGTGCCATTGGTGAGTGATTTTGACAGACAAATAAAATCGGGAGGGATACCCGCGGATTCAAAAGCAAAACGATGGCCTGTGCGGTAGAACCCGGTAGCTACCTCATCGACGATAAAGTGCACCCCATGATGATGGGCCAGGTCATAAGCCGCTTTTAAATAATGCGTACTGTAAAAACGCATGCCGCCTGCGGCTTGGACCAACGGCTCGACGATCATGGCCGCGATGGTACTGTCGGAGGTTTCTAATGCGTGTCGGAGGGCAGCCAGGCTGACGGCCTCGGCATCAGCGGGGGAAGGTATCGTAAGCGATGGAAAAAAAAGGGGGGAGAAATGGCGGTGAAACTGGGCGGACTGGCTGATGCTCATCGTGCCGATGGTATCACCGTGATAGCTGCCACCTAGTGACAGGAATTGTTTTTTTTCAGGCTGTCCCCGGTTGACCCAATATTGCAAAGACAATTTCAAGGCGACTTCGACGGCCGTAGACCCATTATCTGAGTAAAATACCCGACGGATGCCGGGTGGCATTAGTCGAACCAAGGCCTCAGATAACAGAATGGCGGGCTCATGCGTAAATCCGGCGAATAGCACATGATCTAAATGCCGTGTCTGGTCCCGCAGTGCTTTCATCACCGCGGGATGGTTATGCCCATGCAGATTGCACCACCAGGACGAAAGGGTATCGTAGTACCACTGGCCGTTGGCATCGTACAGCCGGCAGCCCTTCGCCCGGGTAATCATCACCGGCGGAAAGGCCTCATGGTCTTTCATCTGGGTGTACGGATGCCAGTTGTGCGCCAGATCACGTGCAATCCAGTTCATAGGCCTTCCTCCATTCGGGCCAAAATGCGGTTTCCCATTTTAACAATTTCGGTTTCTGATGGTGGAGACGATAAGGATGCCAAGACGGGGACACCGGACAGCGCCTCAATAATGAGGGGGTTATCGGCGGCCACCTCGGCAGAGACGTCTGAGATACCATTAAGCACAACGCCGATCACGGGGATCTGGCGGCTACGCAGGGCCAACACAGTCAGCAGGGTGTGATTGAGGGTACCCAATTGGTTTGCTGCGACGACCAAGGTTGGCAGAGCGCATCTGCCCAGTATGTCCAATGTGGTTTCTTTTTCTGTCACAGGCACTGCGACCCCGCCGCTGCCTTCGATCAGCACCATGTCAAAGCGGTTGCGAAGGGTTTGGGTTGCCGCTATCAATCGTTCCCCCGAAATGGCAACCCCGGCGTGGCGTGCTGCCAAATGGGGGGATGCCGCCAAAGCGAAGCAATAGGGACACCGCAAGGGCAACAAATGCCGATCCGCGGTGTGGTTTCGGATATGGTCATGGACCTGGATGTCAGAGGGGGTAACACTACCGGACTGCACCCATTTTTGGGTGGTTACCTGCCATCCGCGCTGGTCAAAAAAGCGGGCGAGGTGACCAGTCACGACGGTTTTCCCGATGTTGGTGGAGGTGCCCGTGACAAACAGCGCTAAGGGTTTTTGCACAGTAAAAATACCTCGTAGCTGCACCATATACCCCCCCAATTTTGGTGCCAAAACGCTTCCATTTGTTGCAATTGTCGAGGCCCCTGTAGAAGAGAGAAGCCTCCTTCATAAGTGCCCGTACGATGGATGCTGCGCAATAGGCTGTGGACGCTGGGAAAACGACGTTTGCATTCCCAGCGGGTCAATACCAGCCGGTAGGGTGAACAAAGGGTTGCCAAAGACTCGGCGTCCAAAAAGGATTGGGCTGGCAAACGAACCGTTTTTTTCCGGCATGCGGAAAGGACTGCCGAAAGTTCGGAAAATGTACCCGGGCCAAATAGACTCAAGGCAATCGCGCTATGCAGGGGGATGCGGTCCAAAAGCGCTGTCAGTGACCTTGCCGGGGAAGGCAGCCAATGCAAGCAGGCATTGGCGGTTACTAGCCCCGTGTCTGCGGGAAAGGTCACCGCTTGTGCCTGGCCCACTGCCCAAGTCACGTTGGGCAAGGCTTTTTTTTGGGCCTGAGTTACCATTTCTGGGGCAGAGTCGGTGCTGGAGATGGGGTTTTCGGGATAACGGTTATGGAGCTGGGCTGTCCATAGGCCAGTCCCACAGCCCAATTCGACAATACGTCCCTGGAGAGTACTTGGCAGTTGCGCAGCCAGGCGCTCGGCCGCCCATTGCTGGATTTGGCTTTCGGCATCATAAGTATGTGCGCGGCGGGAAAAAGGTGAGACGGCAGTGCACATCAGCAGGTCTCGCTTTCATTTTCATAACCCGGATTAAAAAAGGGGATGTGGCCGCTATCGGCGATGATCTGCAACGAAACGCCAGCCGATTGGGCTAGCGGTACTGTTTGGGCCAGCAGCGCGACCGGATCATGCTGTCCGTGGACCAGCCTTGCCCCCGCGACGCAAAGGTCTTGGGCCGTGATGTGATAGTCATACAAGGTGTCAAACGTATCACAGGCCAAGCCAACCATCCGGGGCAGTGCCTCTTTTAGGACGGCTTCCACTTGGCGATAGACCCGCCGGGGGAAAATGCACTGCCGGTAAAATCCCTCCAAAAACCGGACGGGGTCTGCATCCAGCTCGATTCGCATGGGGTCCAATGCGACATGGTCAAACCCCGGGCAGATCCCCACCAATGTCAGCCGATGGATCTCCTCGGGATTTTGTAGCACCCACCGCAACCCTCGATATCCCCCCAGCGACACGCCGATCAGATGAACGCGGTGACCCAATTGGCGCAGATGTCGGATGGTGTCTGACGGGTCGGTGGTGGCCGTATCTAGTACGATGGCGTCAGGAAAGCGGATACGAAACAGCGATGCGGGCAGGGCCCATCCGGGGATCAGAACGGTTTGGGTTGTGATCATAGGACAGCCGATAAGACGTCGATCAGCTGACCCAGTTCCTCTTGCGGCATCAGTGAATTCAATGTTAAGCGGATACGGGCCTGGTCTTTGGGCACACTCGGATAGCGAATCGGACGTGCCCAAAACCCCGCTTCGCACAAGGCGTTGGCAACTGCCGTGGCCCGCTCATCAGTTCCCAGAACGATCGGGACAATGGGCGTGCTTCCCAAGGCCTGAATACCGCGCTCTGCCAGGGTATTCCGGAACCACTGTGTGGTTTCCAGCAGTCTTTGACGATGGGTGGGTTCTTGCGCGAGCAACGCGAGCGCGGCGCGGTTCGCGGCGGCAATCATCGGGGGTACGGCTGTGGCATAGATCAGACTGCGGCAGTGCTGGATGAGGTGTTCCCGGCGAACCGCGGGGCCAGCAAAATAGGCCCCGAACCCCCCCAGCGCTTTTCCAAACGTTCCCATGACCCAGTCAACGGCCTTTTCCACGCCATAAACGGCCGTCATCCCAGCCCCGTTGTCCCCGTAGACGCCAGTCGCGTGAGACTCGTCCACATACAATTCGGCGCCATAGTGTGTTTTAATGCGGACCAGCTCAGCGAGGTCAGAGATATCGCCGTCCATACTAAACACGGATTCGGTGACGATTAACAGTCGCTTGCTTTCGGATCGATGGATGGACAGTAAGGACTTTAGGTGGGCCCAGTCCAGATGCCGAAACCGCAAAAACCGTGAGCCGGATAAGCGAACACCGTCCACAATGCTGGCATGACACAGGCGGTCCATAAGTACCAGATCCGACGGCCCCACAATGGCGGATAGGATGCCCACATTGGCTGAAAAACCGGCGTTTAAAAATAGGGCGCTCTCCGTTTGCTTTAACTGGGCGACGTCGGTTTCCAATGCATGAAAAACGGCAGTGTCCCCGCTGAGTAAACGAGACCCAGTAGCGCCGAAACCATAGGTTCCCCATGCCTGTTGGGCAGCTGCCCACAGCGCCGGATGGCCAGACAAGCCCAAATAGTCGTTGGAGCACAAGTCCAAATATCGCTTACCTGCGATGACAACATAGGGCCCTTGCCGTCCATCAACGGGCTTTAAGGTCCTCAGCGGGGCGATCAATGTTAGTTGATGTGGTGACGTAAGAAAGCGGGTACGTCTAAGCTTGGATCGTCACCAGATGGCCGTTCAGATGCTTCGGGGATGTCGACTGACCGAATGCTGATGCCATCTTGGCGTTCGGTGGCTTGGGATCGGCTGACAGGTCTGTTTTCCGTATTGCGATTAAACCCCGTGGCAATAACCGTGATCATTATCTCGTCTTTCATCCGCGGGTCTACGACTGAACCAAACAAAATATTGGCTTCCGGGTCGACCGCGTTGTAAATCACATCAGCGGCATCGTGGACTTCATGCAGAGTCAGATTTTCGCCGCCGGTAACATTCAAAATTACCCCCGTAGCGCCGGTGATGGTCTCCTCCAGAAGCGGCGAGGAAATGGCTTGTTCGGCAGCCTCGATAGCACGGTTGCTGCCACTGGCACGCCCGATACCCATCATGGCCGATCCGGAATCTTTCATAATGGTTTTAACGTCGGCGAAGTCCAGATTAATTAATCCGGGGATCGTAATCAGATCCGCAATACCCTGCACCCCTTGGCGCAAGACTTCGTCGGCGATCTTAAACGCGTCTGTCATGGTCGTCATGCTCTCGACAACCTGGAGGAGCTTGTCGTTGGGAATCACAATTAACGCGTCGACTTCTTTGCGGAGCTGTTCAATGCCTTCCAAGGCTTGGCGAGCACGGACGGGTCCCTCGAACCGAAACGGTTTGGTCACGACGCCAATGGTTAGTGCGCCCATCTCTTTGGCGACAGAAGCGACTACAGGAGAGGCCCCCGTGCCGGTACCCCCACCCATCCCGGATGTGATAAAGACCATATCCGCACCTTCGAGTGCCATTTCAACATCTTCTTTGCTTTCAAGCGCGGCCTGTTCGCCGACGGTAGGGCGTGCACCTCCGCCGAGCCCTTTCGTAATCTTAGTTCCGATCTGAAGTTTATGGTCGGCCAAGCTGACATTGAGCGCTTGCAGATCCGTATTCATCACCCAAAACTCGACCCCTTTAAAATTCGACCCGATCATCCGGTTGACGGCATTGCTTCCCCCGCCACCGATGCCCATGACTTTGATACTTGCGAATTGTTTTAGGTTTTCTTGCACGCGTTCCTCCATATTTGCCTTGGCGCTTGTTCAAATGGTAACACGCAAAATGTCGTTTATTCTAGTTGGTCAACTCATCCTTAATGAGCAGGGCAATGTGGCGTTGTACACGGAACCATAATGACGGCGATGTGTTCTCAGTGCGTGTTGGAGGCGTTTTGCGATGGTGGTGGTATGCATAGCCGATCAGTCCTACCGGGAGCACGGAAAACCGCTCATCGGGAACGGCCACTAGCCGTTTGCACGGCACGACTTTTCGTTGCCATTGAGCGGATAAAAGGGCAGAAAATCCGGGTAGCAACAACGTGGGACGCGTGAGCAAAATCGGCTCAGGCAAGCGGCTCATGGGGATTTTGTCTTGCAGCAAGCGCAGCAATTCGTGGACACGGGCTTCGATGATGCGAGCGACCAGCCGTTGCTCAATTTTGTGCTGGCCTTCGGTTTTGTGATGGACGTCGATGGTGGTGTCGGCGGGGACTTTTAATGGGCTGACGTGCCCGTAAAGAATTTTGACGCGCTCGGCCTCGGGAACAGTCAAGTTGAGGCAAATGGCGAGATCCGAGGTAAGGGTATCGCCACCGATGGGTACAACGGCTGCTTCGTATAGTAGGCCGTCGTAATAAAGGCCCAATTTAGTAAACCGCCCGCCGATGTCCAATACCGCGCAGCCCTTGGGATAGTCCATGGACACCGCAAAAGGAAAGGCCAGCAGATCCCAGGCCAAGCCGCCTACCCGCAGGCCGCAGGATCGCACGGCATGCAGTGTCGCCCGGACATTTTGCGGATTTGCATAGACCAAATTGGCTTCCAGCTCCAAACGGCTGCCAAACATGCCAACGGGGTTTTCCACGCGGCGATGATCCACTTTGTAGGCGAGGGGGATGGCGTGGATGAGTTTGAGGTCTGTGACGCCGGTCTCTTGTTTGCAGCGCGTGGTGACGTCCACCTGATCCTGTACGCTGATATAGCCACTCGGGTCTTTGGATTGGACCACACTGGTTTGGCGCACGATGCGGCATCCGCCCAGAGGCACATTCGACACTGCCTGAACGGGCCTGACGCCAGCGGCTTGAACGGCCCGCTGAATTGCACGTTCAATGGATTTTCTAAAATCGGTAAATTGGGTGACGATTCCTTTTTCAACCCCAGCCGTGACGCAAGCCCCCGTTCCCAGGGGCTTAATGGCCCCGGCAGCCGAGACTTCCGCAATTAAAACGCTGACGGTGTTAGACCCGATATCGATTCCCGCGATCGTGGACTCAGTGTGCGGCATAGCTCACAATTACCCGTTTTGCCGCGCGAAGGTCAATTTGCGAAATCGTAACGTTCGGCGAGGTTGAAATCTGGGTTAAAAAGAGCTTCAGATAATCCAATTTTTCATTCAATTTATACCGGGAGCCCAAGTAGACCGAACCATATTCGGCAGATTGCAATACGATCGTGTTCGCGGGATCTAGGTAGATGGACCACACTTGCAGCGGGAATCGCGTATCCAGGCCTTTTAAAAGGGTTTGAATGATGTCGAATTGATCTGAACGAAGTTTTTCGCCCATGAGGTCATCCTCAGAAATACCGCTGACAACGGGTAGCACATCGGCCTTTGGGGGGAGATAGTCCGATGAGACACTCCTCAGCAACGTGCCATCTGCGGCAGCAAACATGGGGCTTCCTGTACGGCCGATGCGTATCCAGGCTTTTTTGGTCTGGATACCGACGCGCAAGGTGCGAAATCCCTTAAAGCCAATGTGAATCTTGTCCGCGGCTGGCAGTTCCTGGTACCAAGTGCCTCGAAATCGGGTTTGTAAAAGGGTAACAATCCATGATCGCCCCACGAAAGGATCAAAAAAAGGCTGAATCTCGGATTGCGCAATAAAGCCGCTAGGGCCATATTCAACGGTGTCAATTTGCAGAGCCGGACTCCAAACAAGTATGGCAACAATGGCCACCAGTACCAGTAGCGTCAGCCAGCGAAAAAGCCGTTTCATTGTGCGGTTGCCAGGATGGTCTCCACCAATGCGTCAAACGAGATGCCGGCTTCCTTGGCCTGAGCCGGAAGATCTGACAAATCGGTAAGGCCGGGAATGGTGTTGATTTCCAAAATATAAGGGTCATTTTCCGTGTCAATCATCAAATCCACCCGCGACATCCCCATGCAATTGCAGGCGATGTGGGCGTCGACGGCGGCTTGTTTGCATTTGGCTTCCAGGTCCGGATCCAGTTCGGCTGGCAAAATAAACTCGGTTTGGCCTTCAGTATATTTGGCGACATAGTCATAAAACCTGCGCTTGGTGCGCAATTCCAAGATCGGCAATGCAAACGGCTTGCCATCCAGCTCCAGTATGCCGATCGTGATTTCGCGGCCTTTCACGAAGGGTTCTATGACAAACGCAGAATAGTGGGTAAATAGCGAGGGAAAAGCCTGATCAAATTGCATCTGGGAATCAAAAATTTGTGTTCCCACAGACGATCCCCCGTCGATGGGCTTGATGATGATCGGGTAGCCGAATGGCAGCGCAGGACGAGATTCACCGGCTTTCGCGGTTACAAACGGAAGGGTGGGCAAATCGCTGCACATCAGAACCTTTTTGGTCACGGCCTTGTCCATTGTTAGCGCCGCTGCCAATACTCGGGACCCGGTATACGGAATGCCCCTCATTTGCAGATAGCCTTGGATAACGCCATCTTCCCCGCCTTTTCCGTGGAGCACAATAAATGCGATATCCATTTCCGACTTTAGAATCGGGTCCACAGCAGGATCTACTTTGAATGCGCGATATCCCAGACGAATCAGAGCCTGGTATACATTTTCCCCGGAGCGCAAAGAGACATCTCTCTCGTCCGAAGTACCACCCAGCAATACGCCGATACGCTTGTTACGAAGGGACTCAATCATGAATCAATCTCACTTCTGGTTCCAGCCGGATGCCACTTTGCTCAAAAACGCAGTGTTGGATATGACGGATAACGGCGACGGTATTGGCGTAGGTGGCATTGCCCAAATTGACCAAAAAATTCGCATGTAGAGGTGAAACCTGCACGTTTTTGTAAGTATATCCCTTCAACCCCGCTGCGTCGATGAGCTTTGCCGCAAAAAATCCGGGTGGATTTTTGAAGGTGCTGCCAAACGTTGGCTGGCGTAAAGGCTGTTTCGCAAGCCGCATGCGAATATTGGCTTGTATCGCTTCCCGAATGTTATCACGGGGTATCAGAGCAAACGCGGTTTCCATGACAATGAGGTCTCCAGATTGGAAGAGACTGCTGCGATAACCAAACGCGCATGCGCCGTTATCCAAAACGTGCAGGTTGCCGCTGCGGTCCATGGCACGCACTGCGGTGATGATTTGGGAGACGTCCTGATCCCAGCATCCGAAATTCATTACCGTCATGCCACCGACGGTAGCGGGGACGCCTGCGCAAAATTCCAGGCCAGAGAGGCCTTCATCCACCAGATGCTGATGCAAGGCTTGTATCGACAGGCCGCCATGGGCCCACAGCGTATGACCTTCCCGCCGAACCGGTAAAAAATCAGGCCCCAGCCGGAGAATAGGTAGGGTCAAATGGTCGGGGTCGATCAGGCTGTTTGAGCCTTTGCCCATCACGATGGCTTGGGGGAAGGCACGCAATGCAGCCTGCAGCTCATCTGGAGAGCTGACCGTGATGACACGATTGGCGGTACCGGCCAGACGAAAACTGACCAAGTCGGTAAGCGGTACGTTGCGGCGGTCTAACATGCCGATTTGTTTTTAAGCAAAGTGAGTAGTTCTTTGGCCACCGTATGGATGTCTCCTGCGCCCATCGTAATCACCACGTCGCCTGGTCGGAGGCGATTGGCTAGCAACTGCGGCACGCGGCTTTTGTAACGGACAAATTCGCAGTGGGGATGAGCCGTCATTTCTTCCGCAATGCGTTTGGCGGAGATGGGCTGGGTATGGGGCTCATGGGCGCCATAAATTTCGGTGATGATGACTTCGTCTGCGGCATCGAAACTCCGCGCGAATTCGTGCAGTAGGTCTCGGGTTCGGGAGTACCGATGTGGCTGAAACACGCAGACTAACCGTCTTCCAAAGGCGGCCTTGGCTGCAGATAGCGTTGCTTTGATTTCAGTGGGGTGATGACCGTAATCATCGTATACTGAGACATTGCCTGCGGTGCCCAGCAATTGCATACGCCGTTTGGTGCCCGTAAAGCGTTGTAGACTATTGCGAATCGTGTCCGGATCAATCCCTTCTCTAAGCGCCACCGCAATCGCACCAAGGGCGTTTAACACGTGATGCTTCCCATACAACTGAATGATAAATGTGCCCAGCGCCTTGCCAAATGCAGTGACTTCAAAGCGCGTGCCTTCCGGGGAACATACAAGGTCTGATGCTTTCACATCAGCTGCGTGGGCAATCCCCACTGTCAGCCGATGCTCGGGGCGTAGCGGTGCGGCCAATGTCATGACGGTAGCATCATCGGCGTTGACGACGACATATCCGCTGACCATATCAATGTCGGTCATAAATTGCGAAAAATGGCCATGGAGATTTTCCACGGTTTTGAAGTAATTCATATGTTCGGGCTCGATATTGGTGACGATGCCGATATTGGGGGCAATCAATAAAAAAGTGCCATCACTCTCGTCAGACTCGACAATGCAGTATTGTCCGGCATCCAGCTTGGCGTTATGACCCCGGTCCAGGACATCCGAACCGACCAAATAGGTTGGCCGCAAATCAGCGCCCTCAAACACCATCGCCAGCATGGCGGTCGAGGTGGTTTTGCCATGGGTTCCGGTAATGGCAATGCGTTTTGGGAATTGTTTGAGTACGAATTCCATCATCTCGGCGCGCTTGTAGATGGGAATGGATATTTTCTTGGCTTCGGCGTATTCGCAGTTGTCGGCCGTGATAGCGGAAGACACTACGATGCAGTGGGCTCGCCTCACATTGGCGGCCTTATGACCGATCACAATACGTGCGCCCAAGTCCTTAAGCCGAATGGTATTGGTATTTTCTTTCAGGTCAGATCCGGATACCGAATAGCCCATTTGCAGCAGAATCCGTGCAATGGCGCTCATCCCGACGCCGCCGATACCGACAAAGTGAATGGGTTGCGAAGGGGTGATGGAGATGCTGGAAGGAGTCATGGCCATTTTTTGTACAAATTCTCGAAAGTAGAGTGGAAGAAAAGGTGACGTTCATCGTCGTCATCATCCCGTTTAAGGGCGGCAGAATACCACGTTTTACTGGGTGCATAAAGGAGCCTGAAATGCAATTCGCGGAACTGGATCCAGCGGATCCAATCCCAGTAAATCAATGCGGTGATCCCCAAGTCCTCGGCGGCTTGAAGCAGGGTCTGGGGCTGGTAAAACGTCTCCCAGGACAACTCCCGAGCCTGGCGGTAATTGAGAAGCACATCTGCGGGTCTGACTACAAAGCCGGCCTTGGTTACGGCATCGGCCAGTTCCGATTCAAACGGAAAATCGTGATGGCCGGACAACGGAACCCAGACAATGGTAGGCGCGTGGGGCCGGGTTGCCGGTGGTGAAATCTGCAACACATCGCCCAAAACAAAGGTGGTAGAGAAGCTGTGTTGCGCGGCAACCAGAGAAGGTTGGTTGGAGACCTGGTATTGGTATTGAAACGTCATGCCCTCCACCGCGAGCTCGGTACCCACACTCCAATAATCCAGCCGAATCCGCCGGGTGTCCAATGTGCTGCTTCCCAGCCACAAAGACCATTGTTGAACGGGTCGCCATTGGCCGATGACACGGGCCAGCGATCCCAGCCCCAGTACGCCGAATTTAAAAGGGCCCGCAACGACTTCGGCAGAGGTTCCCAGGTAGCGCTGAAAAGGTTCTTTGAGAGTGGATCCCGACCATGTGAGACCCGAGTGGAAGAGATTATAGGTATAGAGTCCGACTTGTATGCCCGGTAGAACAGTGGCCAATATCCCGATATCCCCCCCATACCCTTGGGACATGGCCCCGGCCAGGTTTTGCGCTTGATACACGGCCGATATTCCTGCTGAAATCGACGGTACGATCTGAAAGCCACTGGCTACGGATAACGATGCCATTTGATGTTGGGCCTGACCATCAATTTGAGGGCGGCCATTCTCCCCGCGGCTGACCATCGGGATATCGGAGGCCGTCCAAACCAGCCCGCCCAATGACAAGGCAGCAATGTCGGTAGCCAATAGACCCTGGGCTTCGTACTGGCTGTACCCCAACCAACTCTCGTTGGTCTGAAAGCGTAAGGCCTGATGGCGGCTTTGCGCCAGGGCAGCGGGATTGGAAAATAATGCGGATGTTCCCGCTGTCAAAGGCCACGGATTTACGCGATGGAAGTAGTCCGATTCAGGCACAAAAGGGTCTATCGCATAGGCATCACCTACCCCGACGCAAATCCCAAAAACCGCAAGTGCCATGGTGGCTAACCAAGTCTTCATGCCCCTAGCATAACGTGGCTCCCGTTGACAGGGTAAGGCATTTGTCGCTTATTAACTGCAATTGAGCCTCTGCGCACGCCGATAACGGCTTTGGTTGGATCGATTGTTTAAAGGAAGGGCACCGATGTTTTGCATGTGGAAAAGGGTAAGTTGTACTGTAACTGCACCAGAGGCGCTTCAAATCCTTCGCGACGTGATGGACTTTGCCCGACGCTCGGCACGCACAACAATCGCAACGGGTAGCTCGGATTACTGGAGGCACCTTGAACAATTTAAGGAATATAAAAAGAGATACCTTGTGACTCTAGATTCGGGGGTTTTAGAGAAAGTACGTGCTGATTTGGTTGCCCAGGCATCAGCACACGAACCTGAACCTATCCTATCGACCCTGTGCGATGCGGCCGACGAGGTGTTGAGAGCCTATACGACAAGAACGCCTACCGGCTCGCCCCGTGGCCGGCAGCCGACCTTTTTGGGTTCCCCTGGTTCTGCGGGTACTCCGTTCTCATCCCCAGTGAGAGGGGATTTGCCTCCGGTGTCGCCTGTCTCGCCAGCAACGCCTCAGACCCCGCCCTTGGGCGCAGCCGCTGCGGCAGCAGCGAGAGGTTCTGTTAGCAGACAGCTGTTTTAGCCTACAAGCTGACCCGATCCCGTATGCGAGCCATACTTTTCGGCCCCAGCCCTTTCACCTTTGCCAAATCTGCGATACTGCGAAAGGGGCCGTTTTTCTCCCGGTAAGCGACAATGGCGGCGGCGGTCTTCGGGCCGATTCCGGGCAGCTTGTCTAGCTCGACAGCCGGAGCCGTGTTAATGGACAAGGTGTCCGAAGCCGCTGTGGTCTCGTCTGATGTCGCAGACAGTGAGTGGGTCGTTTTTTGAAACGGGACCCATATCCGCTGACCGTCCAAAATGGCCTGGGCCAAATTAAGGCTGTCCAAATCGGCCAATGGCAAAGGTCCGCCAGAGGCTTGGATGGCGTCCGACCATCGGGATCCTCCCGTAAGTTCATAGACACCGGGCCGCCTGACCGCGCCGGCCACATGAACAATCAGCGCGCCTTCTTGACTGGCATCGGCTGGTATCGTAGACACTTGGCCTGCGACTACCTGTACCGGAGCAGGTGTCAGTTGGCTCCGCAAAACCAATCCTACGATAGTGAGGGCCACGAAAGCGCTGCCCCAGCCTATCCATTTCCAATACCGCTTGTACATGAGACCGCCATTGACCCAATTTTTTTGCGAACAGTCAATTGTCCAACGCCCATTGCCCGGTTATAATCGGCCCGATGAAACTTTTTTTACTGATTGTTGAAATGGTTGTCGGCATCATACTGGTTGCGTCCGTGCTCTTGCATGCGGCGCCGGGCGAGGGCCTGGGCAGTATCGGTGGGCGGGCGCATATGTTCAAAGGGGCGCGGACGATGCAGTCCGGTCTCACACGATTCACCGCTATTGTGGGTGCGATTTTCCTAGGGATAGCTCTCCTATTGGCCTTGTTACATTAATGCACATTTTCCGCTGGACGATTGCTTTTTTGTGGATGGGTATCGTGAGCGCGCCGCTGATGGCGGCTCCCACAGCCAATGTGGATCTGCGCACCTTACTAGACACCTTCTCTGCGACAACCACTAATGTGGCGGTTACGCCCAACACGATTGCGACGGCGGATCGCATTTTGGATGTGGTCGTGACCGGAAACAATCGTCTGCCGTCGGCGCTGATTAAGAACTGGATCACAGCGGCTCCCGGCAGTGCGGTCAACACAGGCCAGATTACCCGGGATGTGCGCAATGTGAAGCAAATGGGCACCATCAAAGAAGCCGCGTACACGCTGGAAAAAACCCCCGATGGTCAGCTCTTGATCATTACGGTGGTCGAAAATCCGGTTATTTCTGAGGTGATATTTAGCGGCGTCACCGTGTATTCCGTGCCCGTTCTCATGAAGGTCGTGGAAATTCAACCCGGCGATATATTAAGCGTCGATCAGCTACGCAGGTCTGTGGATGCGATAAACACCCAGTATGCCAATGATGGCTATCTGTTTGCCAAGGTGGTAGAGGTATCCCGCCCCACCGCAGATGGGCAGCCCCTGGTCTTTACCGTGTCCGAAGGCACTCTGGAGGCTGTAATTGTGAGTGGCAATACGCGTACTCAGGATTACGTCATCTTGCGAGAATTTGAAATGGAACCGGGAACGCCGCTGCAGCGCGACCAAGTCGCCGCTGAGCTGCGCAAGGTATACAACCTGAATTATTTTTCAAACCTAGAGCCGCTGTTCCTGCCCGGCAACAGACCCGGTACCGAGATCATCCAATTGGTGGTCGAAGAAAAGCCGGGGGGTTCGGTCAGTTTTGGTGGAGGCTATTCGCCCCAGGCGGGCACCTTCTTGTTTTCTGATCTGGTGATGGACAATGTTTTTGGCACCGGCCAGACGGTTGCCCTCAAGGGGCAGGTTGGATTTACCTCTGACCAAAGCAACAATACCAACTTGGAATTTCGCTATCACAACCCCTGGATGTGGCCCAAGCGAAAGGCCTTTACCTTCCGGCTCTGGAGCCGTTCCGGTGGCTTTGGGGGCATCGGGCAAACCAGTAATGATTTTCGCTACTTCAATCAAGTGCGGACAGGCGCTTCAGCCACGGTTACGATTCCGTTCAATTACGAGTTTGGTATGACCCACACGGTGACGGGTGAGGTAGTGCGCCCCGCGGTATCCACTGGTCGTTCGCCGTACTCCATCCAAAGCTATCAACCGGGCTTGTTTATCGATACCCGGGATTTTCGGTTCAATCCGACCCGCGGTGGCTACTATTCTTTCACGGTGGATAACGGGTTTGGCATTTACGGGGGGTCGCTGATCTTCACCCAATACGATTTGGATCTTCGCCACTTTATCCCGCTAGCTGAAAAGCAGGTACTGGCGACCCGCGCATTGTTTGGCTGGCGTAACGGCATGTCTGAACTAACAGATGCGTATTGGGTGGGTGGCAGCTCCACCGTGCGCGGCTATCAGGACTATGCGCCTTTTGGCCAAGGAAACCGCATGGCTTTGTTCAATGTCGAATATCGGTATCTGTTCACCGATTCTTTTGACGGCATTGTGTTTGTCGACACGGGCTTGGCCACCAATGGGTCTCTGTTTAATATTGGCAACTATCGTTGGGGGAAAGGATTTGGCATTCGCTTACAGTCCCCATTTGGGTTCCTTCGGCTGGATATCTCCTTTGGGGATCTAGACCCAGGACCGATTTTCCATGTCAATATTGGACACATGTTCTAAAATCTGCCTAAAATGGCGATAGTTCTCACTTTTGTTCTCAAGTTAAGAAAGGATCATAGATTATGAAGAAAGCGTTCCTGATGGCCATCATTCTGGTAGGACTGGCAGGTACCGTTGCCCATGCCGATGCGGTGGGTTATGTCGACCTCGAGAAAGTCTTTCAAAATTCTGTAGAAGCACGAAAAGCAGAAGCGGACTTCCAAAAAAAGCAGGACACCTATCAAAAGCTGGTTCAAGAAAAACAGGCTCAGGTTGAGAAAAAACGCGCGTCTAGCAAAGATCCTGCTGAAGTAAACAAGCTGGTTGAGCAAATCGAAAAAGAGCTTCGTCCGCAACAAGAAGAGTTGTCCCGGCTGCAAAACGAGCTGACCCTGAAGATCCAAGGCCGTGTTCGCACTGCCTCCCGCGAAGCAGCGAAGGAATACAATGTGGATGTGGTCATCGACAAGCGTGTTGTGTTGACAGGGGGATTTGATCTTACTGATTTTGTCATCGAAAAATTGAACGCCGCCAGCACCACCGGAAAGTGATTCTTCGCGACATCGCGACTGCCCTGGGAACCCCGGTTCATGGTGACGATACCGTTGCCATTGACCGGGTTTCGGCTATTGGGGAATCCACTTCCGGATCATTGACCTTCCTGCTGGATTCCAAACACGATGCCTTTCTCCCCAGTCTCCGGGCCTCGGCGATTGTCACCTATCGACCGTTGGATGTGGCCATTCCGCAATTGGTTGTGCCCCATCCTCGCAAGGCACTGGCCCAGGCACTGGCCCTTTTTGAGGGTCGGTCGGATAGGCCTGGGCATATCGCGCCATCAGCCGATATTCATCCTTCTGCCCATCTGGGAAAAGGCGTATCGGTGGGGCCTTTTGCGGTGATCGAGGCAGGGGCAATTCTCGGGGATAGTGTCAGCATTGGTGCCCATGCCGTTGTTGGCTCGCTCTGTACGGTGGGGGATGGCACGTGGATCGGACCGCGAGTGGTGCTGGCTCATGACGTCCACGTTGGACGGCGGGTGAGATTGCATCCTGGCGCCGTTATCGGTGGGGAGGGATTTGGCTATTATCCCGAGAAGGGCACCTGGAACAAAATCCCCCATGTGGGCCGAGTGGTTGTCGAAGACGATGTGGAGATCGGCTGCAACACGTGTGTTGACCGAGGCTGCATTGGCGATACCGTGATCGGGCAGGGGACCAAGATCGACAATCTGGTGCACGTAGCCCATAACTGCAAGGTCGGTAGGCACACGGTGATTGCAGGCATGGTGGCTTTCTCCGGCAGCGTGACCCTGGGGGATCACGTGATGGTTGGGGGACAAGCAGGATTCCGCGACGGGGTTAAAGTGGGGAACAACGTTACGGTGATGGCTCGAGCGGGGGTGACGAAAGATATTCCCGACAATGTGGCGGTATCTGGGTTCCCGGCGATACCCCACCGCCAGGAAATGATAAAGCAAGCGACACTGAGCAAATGGGCATCTGAGCGTCATAACAACCGCGCCGAGCGTTGCAAAACCCCCGAAAACCTTGCAGAATAGCGGTATGAGACGACAATTTTCCCTGTGTATCCTGGGGTTGGTATTTGCTTCCGGACCGGTTTTAGCTGGTCCGACCCTCTATGGCCCTTCCGGCCTGATCGAGATGCCCACCGCGGAGTCCTTGCGTTACAAAGAGTTTAATGTCGCAGCCGATTACGTGATCGATCCGCTTTATCCCACCGCCAATTCCCTGTATTACAAAGCGAATCTCGGCACGTTTAAAGGCTGGGAAATGGGCGTTGTTGGGGGCCGTGTGCCGACTGAAGGCGTTTTTTTAAATCTCAAGTATTACCTCATGAGTGACGAAACACGGTATCCGGTCTCGATAGCCATCGGTCTGGAGCGGCTGGCGTCCATCCAAAATTCCTCTATCTATCTGGTTGCCTCCAAACTGTTTCAGGATGGTCTTAGCCTTCATTTTGGATTTCGTGCCACGATGGTCAACCAGGAATTGGATGCCACGGTGATGGGGGGTGCCGCCTATTATGTGACCAATGCGCTGGGCCTGATGGCCGACGTGGTGGGCCAAGGCAAGACTTACCGGGTAAATGCCGGTGTGCAGTATGCGATAACGGAGTGGTTGACCATACGCGGTGCGTTGTATGACGCGTTTAGCGCAAATACCGCCGGTCCTCAATACAGCGCCGGTTTTGCGGTATCCAAGTTTTTGTGATATTGTCACCGCTATCTTTTTAAGTGGAGAGACGATTGGTCCCCCCTTCTCATCTTGAAGTTCGAATTAATGCCGAAAACGATATCTTTGTTGCCAAATGCGATGCCTTTCCCTTGTGCTTAGGCCGGGGAGACACGCCAGATGCTGCCCTGCACAAATTGGGAAAATCCATTGCCTTATATATCGCCAAATCGGCTCGAGTAGCCTTCGAACATATTTTTGATGGTTCTCAATTTACGCAAGTCATCGTGGATGCCCAACCCCAAACTGCCGAGCAAGTCCGTATGTACAGCCTTAGTCCGCTGAGGGGCTCCGTACGTCCCCCTATGATGGTTAAGATCCGTACCTCCGACCAGGTCAATACGTTTGCCCGACAGATGCCCCGCAGTGCGGGCATTTCCATCGGGATATTTAAAGAAGAACTGTCACTTTCTACGGGGGAAACCCACCCCAGCTCCGAAGGCATTTTTTTCGGTCTTCCATTGAATTTGAACTAGCGAATGACAGATTCCTCGCGTCAGCCTACTCTCGAAGAGATCCGTCATAGCGCCTCCCATGTATTGGCCCAGGCTGTCTTGGAGGTTTTCCCGGATGCCAAGCTGGGCATTGGCCCGACCATTGACGAGGGTTTTTACTATGACTTTGACTTGCCGCGTGCATTAACCACGGAGGATTTGGCTGACCTGGAAACGCGAATGCGCCGTATTATTGGCGAGAAACAGGCGTTCCGATGCTTTTCACTCCCACGGGACAAGGCAGAGGACATGTTGAGGCAACGTCAGCAGCCTTTCAAACTTGAACTCATCCGGGACCTGGATTTTCCGGAATATTCGTTTTATGAAAACGGCCCCTTCCTGGATCTCTGCAAAGGGCCTCATGTTGACAATACGGCTCAGATTCCGGTAGTGAAGCTACTCAAAGTCTCTGGGGCATACTGGCGGGGGTCGGAAAAGAATCCGATGCTGCAGCGCATTTACGGTACGGCCTTTGGTGCGCAGTCGGATCTAGACGCGTATCTGAATCGCATGGAAGAAGCCAAAAAACGCGACCACCGCGTCCTGGGCAAGGAATTGGATTTGTTTAGCATCCAGGATGAAGTGGGTGCGGGGCTTGTCCTGTGGCATCCGAAGGGTGCCCGCGTACGCGATCTGATTGAAACAGAGTGGCGGCGGCGGCATTTTGCGTCGGGGTATGACTTGCTTTACACACCTCACATGGGTCGGAGTGACCTTTGGGAAACCAGCGGACACTTGGGTTTCTATCAAGAAAATATGTACGCGCCGATGGATATCGATGACCAGTCCTATTTTGTGAAGCCCATGAACTGCCCGTTTCATATCCGCATCTACAAAACCAAAGTCTGGTCCTACCGCCAATTGCCCTTGCGCTGGGCGGAGCTGGGCACCGTCTATCGCTACGAACGGTCCGGCGTTTTGCATGGCCTGCTACGTGTGCGTGGCTTTACCCAGGATGATGCGCATATTTTTTGTACGCCGGAGCAGGTCAATACCGAGATTTCCAGTGTTCTCTCCTTTTGTTTGGAGACCTTGCGGACGTTTGGGTTTGATAAGTTCCATGTCTATTTGTCTACCCGCCCCGAAAACAAAAGTGTGGGCGAGCCGGAAAAATGGTCATTCGCGGAAGCGGC
>CAYINU010000009.1:22500-31768 GCA_964364855.1 uncultured Candidatus Marinamargulisbacteria bacterium
GCCCCGAAAACAAAAGTGTGGGCGAGCCGGAAAAATGGTCATTCGCGGAAGCGGCCCTCGAGTCTGCCCTTCGCGATGCAGGTCTCCCTTTCGAAGTAGATGCGGGCGGGGGCGCGTTTTACGGCCCCAAAATCGACATCAAAATCGAAGATGCCATTGGCCGCCAGTGGCAATGCTCCACCATCCAATTCGACTTCAATTTGCCCGAACGATTTGACTTAAGCTATGTGGGTCCAGACGGACAAAAACACCGCCCCTACATGATCCACCGTGCGCTGCTGGGCGCTATCGAGCGGTTCATGGGTGTGTTGATCGAGCACTATGAGGGCAAGTTTCCGTTGTGGTTGGCGCCAGTGCAAGTTAAGCTGCTGACCATTTCATCTGATATTGGGCCATTTGCACAAGACGTAGCTGCCCAGATGGCCGCAGCCGGCTTGCGTGTGGAGCTCGATGATAGCGCCGAGAAAATCGGCTACAAAATTCGACAAGCCACCATGGAAAAAGTTCCCTATATGGCCGTCATCGGCCGGCAAGAAGCTGCCGCCGGTGAAGTTGCCCTTCGCCAGCGTGGCACCGGCGACCTGGGGAAACTACCTATTGCCCAATTCATCACTCGCTTAACGAATGAAGCTAAATTATGAATCCCACAAGAAAAAGGAGTAACACCGTGCCCCTGGTTGACTTAAAAAAATGCCCGATGATATACTGCGCGAGCCGTTTATGCAGGATCGTCGCATGTTGAAGCCGCGCCCAAACTTGTCTAGCAAGTACATCCTCAACCACCAAATTCGGGCTTCAGAAGTGCGACTGATTGGCGCAGATGGATCTCAAGTTGGTGTGGTGCGGATTGATGATGCCCTTCGCCAGGCCGAGACCGATGGACTGGACCTCTTGTTGGTCTCTCCGGAAGCCAAGCCACCGGTCTGCAAAATTGTCGATTTCGGGCAATACCGGTACGAACAGCAAAAAAAAGAAAAGAATGCTAAAAAAGGAAGTCGTGGCAACGTTATTAAGGAGCTTAAACTCAGTCCCAAGATTTCCGAACATGATTATCAAGTTCGGGTCACTAATGGGAAGAAATTTTTAGAAAAAGGATACAAGGTTAAGGCGACAGTGGTATTTAAGGGGCGGGAAATTACCCACCCGGAGCTGGGCCGAGGGGTGATGGAGCGCTACATCGAAGACCTCAAGGAACTGGGCCAGGCCGAATCCTCAGTCGTTCAAGCAGGCCGGACGCTCACGATGGTGATTGGTCCAAAAGCGTAAAAAGGAGATCTTCAATGAAGAAGCAAAAAATCAAAACCAAAAAGGCGGCGGCCAAGCGCTTCAAAGTCACGGGGTCCGGCAGAGTGACACGGCGCAAGGCGGGTAAAAAGCACTTGTTGGAGCACAAATCAGCTGATCGCAAGCGCAGTTTAACGGGGGATTTCGTTGTAGATCCCACCGAAATGAAAAAGATTCGCCGGATGTTGCCCGGCATGTCGTTGAAGAAGTAAGGAGGAATTCTCATGGCTCGGGTCAAACGCGGCAGTGCCGCTCGAAACAAACACAAAAAAGTATTTAAGGTGATGAAGGGGTCGGTGGGGTCTTTGCACCGGTTATACCGTCCCGCTCACCAAAGCTACCTGCATACCTTGCAGTTCATGTACCGTGACCGCCGTAACCGGAAGCGTGACTTTCGCTCATTGTGGATTGCCCGGATTAACGGTGCGCTCGAGGGCCAAGCATTGTCTTATTCTCGCTTTATCTGCCTTTGTGGCAAAAAACAAGTAAAGCTTAACCGCAAGGTTTTGTCTGAGTTGGCGATTAGACGACCGGAAGTATTTGAGAAGGTTGTCGCCTGGGTTCAGAACTGATTTTTTAAGGCAAAGGGGGGCATATGATCGAAATGCAGCTTGGTGGCTTGGGCTTTGATCCTAAGAATATGTCTCCCATCGTGTTGCTTCGGGATCCCGAAGAACGCAATTTCTTGCCCATCTGGATCGGAATGTTCGAGGCTGCCGCCATCGCTATGGAACTACAGGACTTCAAGCCGCCCCGCCCCATGACCCACGATATCATCACCACGGTCATCGCGCGTTTGGGCGCCCATGTGACGCGGATTGTGATCAGCGAAATCGTGGATAACACCTTTTACGCCGTCATCGAAGTCCAGCCCAAAAGCCCCAAGGAAGAACTCCTTAAAATCGACTCTCGTCCGTCTGATGCCATTGCGGTTGCTGTCCGCACCAAGGTGCCGATTTTTGTCTCCGAACAGGTAATGGTTAAAGCCAAAATGGTCAACACCGAAAAAGACGATGAGGAAGCCAAGAAATTCAGTGACTTCATCGAACGTATCAATCCTGATGACTTTTCCAAATACTTCGATAAACGCTAAACTATATTCGATGCGCCTGTAGCTCAGCTGGATAGAGCAACGGATTTCTAATCCGTCGGTCGTGCGTTCAAATCGCGCCAGGCGCACCAAAATACGGATTAGAAATCCGTTGGAGCGGCACAGCCGCGACCTTTAGTGAGTATCAATAAAAGGGGTTCCCAGAAAATCGGAGATTTTATGGGGTAAGTAATCCGTCGGTCGTGCGTTCAAATCGCGCCAGGCGCAAATTTGCCACCTGCGATGTTTTTCGCTTTGGTCACATATATCGGCTTCGTTTCACTGCGCCTCCTCGATATGCTTCCGTCGCGAGAAAACGCCGCATGTGGCAAATTCCATTCACAACCTCAGATCTACATTAATTTCGCGAGAAATAGCCGCTGTCGCGAAATTCCATAATCCGGGTTTTAACTGGGTTAATCGAAAAAGGTATCAATATCGCAGTCTAAACCATCTGCAATCAAATACAGTGTTTCGATAGTGGGGTTGGATTTGCCTTTTTCGATGTAGCCTAGGTAGCTCTTTGCGATGCCGACGCCGTAGGCTAATTTTTCCTGGGTAAGTCCCTTTGCCAGTCGAAGTTCTGCAATACGGGCCCCGACCCGAGTCACTTTTTTCCGAATACTTTGCGGCACTTCCCGTTTGTTGCGCATGGTGAGGTTGTTTGATGGGAAGTTTAGGGTATTATTTAAAGAGCAAAGTTCTATATATAGGCCTATTGGGGTTTGTAATTAAGAAAGGAAGACTTTGCGTGATCTCAGCATTGTTTGTTTCGAAAGACGCCATACCCAAAGAGATACTTTTTAATGGATTCGGAGTAGATTTTTGTAGTATTGAAACTGCCACTGCAGTATGTGAGGCTGCTGAATTGCTCCAGGCCAAGCACATTGATGTCGTCATAACAGAATTATCGATTGCGCATGGGAGTGGATTCGATATTTTGCAGTTGGCAGCTCCCGACCTCCCTGGGAATAACCCATCTGCATTCTATTCATAAGAAATCAAAGAAAAAAGTCATCGATCCCACAATCCAAGCCCTCTGCAACACTAAGGGTCCCAATAGAGCAGGTAAGCAGGTTAATGGTATATTGGCCACCAATGACATCAATCGTGCACTATTTGGTTTACGGAGATGACCGGTTCTGGGTGGAGCAGGAAACCCGGAACCGCATGGATGGAGCAGCGATGCTGGAGCGCTCAGAGGGCGTGATCGATTTTGATCGGTTGCTGCAGTGTGCGAGTTCAGGGTCGCTGTTTTCCCCAAAAATGCAGTTTTTGCTGATCAACCCGGCCTTTCTTACTGCGGCTGAGGACGAGGCCGTAATGCAAAAATTGGAGGCGTTTTTGCACGTGACTGCACGAGAGGGGCACGGCGTTCTGATTTCACTGCCGGGCAGTAAGCCGGACAATCGGCGCAAAGTGGTAAAAGCGCTCAAGACCCGCTTTCAAGACGTGGATTGCTCCGCATTCAAACCCTGGGAACATGACAAAATGGCAGACTGGCTGCGCCACTATGCCGGGCAAAAAGGTGTGCGCCTATTATCTGACGCTGCCGATGCGATGGTGGCCCTGTTCGGTCCGGAACGCGGAAAAATGGCCCAGGAGTTGGACAAGGTCGTCACCTTGTGTGCGCCTGCGACCCAGCTATCAAGTGCCGATCTGAGACGGGTCTATTCCCCGGCGGTAGTGAATGGATTTGATTTACAAGAGGCCATAAAACTTGGCGATCTTAAAACGGCCCACCGACTGACGTTAGAGTTGTTGGATGCTGGTGACGATGCCATTAAGCTGGTGGGTTTGCTCGCGTCTCAGTTTCGCCTCCTGCTTCAAATCCTGATCCTGGTCGAACAATCGGCCTCTCCCGAAGAAATTGCCCGCCAAACCGGCCGGAATCCCTATTGGGTGAAACAGCTCATCAAGCCCATTTTCCAACACTACACCGTCCCGCGTTTGGGAAGAGCCATCCAGCTTTTGGCCGCACTGGATGTGCAGGCGAAGCAAGGCGTCTTGCCCGCGGCTGAGGGGCTACGCCTGTTCTGGCTGGAGTGGAGTCTCTTACCAATAAACATCGATGCATGCGTATCGCGCTGAGTTTGCGATGCTTACACTGATTACAAAATCGGGAGGGCAACCGTGGCTGAATTTTCAATAGACAACAACGGGTACTTGGATAGTGTTCGCGCGGTTTCTCGCCGGAATAATGTGGCGGGCGTCCAGTCTGAGGATGACACCGACTTCGGTGATCAGCTTGTCGAAAAGATTCGCAAAGAGAATATTGATAAGGTGAATGAGGTCGTTAACCAGGCTTTGAATCTCGTGAACTTTCCCTTTTCTCGCAACAACACGGGACTTGTCGGGGACTTGGTTTCCAGTGGGTCCATTAATGGGATCTTGGGCGGCGCAAGTCCGATAAGTAATCTATTTGGTGCGACAGGCGGGTTACCGAACCTACAGTTGTTCAAGCCGGACCCTGAGGAAGGTACCGACGAATTTGCCGCTGGCGACGAATTCCTGATCTAACATGTCCGCCGACGCGGTTTCGGCTGGCGCTGCGGATGCAGCCCGTTCGGCGCCTGCTGCAACCGAATTTTATAGTTCCGCGTTTAATCAAGTGCAGAGCCACTGTGAGAATTGCTTGCAGGGACTGGCCCATGGTAGTGGTGCTTTCCCTGTAGACCAAGCCCGCGACCAACTGCAAGTTATTGCCGGCTTGCCTTCTGTAGAAGGCTCGGTGGCTGCGTCGCGTTTTGTGTCGGCCCTCATTACGACGGTAGAATCGGCGCCTATTTCGCCCGTCAGGAAAGCCGACATCGCATTATGGATGCAACGGGCGTTAGCTTTGGCGAAAGACCCGGCCAGTGCCCCCACAGTGGCCTCTGGGCTTAGACCTGACAATCCGTTTAAGCCGAAGATTCCTCAAACTAAAAAGACAACGCTATCTGAACGCAGGCCTTTGCGTGATCAACGCGATGCTTCAAGCGAAACGCCCAGCCGGAATATTTTTTGAACGCTTTCCCAGCTGGTCGTCAGATACCAGCAGTGGAAACCAAAGATCAGCTGATTCTCCATGCGCCGAAAGCGATTTGACCATAGGTTGTAGCTGCTATCGGTGACCCATTGCATGGTCCCCATATCCAATCGCAAATGGATGCCTAGTTCGTCAGAGTCGATGGTTTCGATAGCGTCATATTGGAAGGGGTTTTGACCTTGATTGGCGACTAGCTTGGTATAGGTCAGCTTTGGCGTAAAAGGACCAACCTGGGTCACAAATGCAATGTCGCCCAATAGCCGCTGCCACGGTCGCACGGTATTGTACCAGTAGCCCGAGTACGTCCCTTTAAGTTGCATATTCAGACTGGGATATAACGGGTAGGTGCGTTCAGTCGTCATATCAGCGTGGTAACGAAACAATTCAACCGAAGGTAACGCCGCGGGAGAAGGATCCACCTGAATAACGTTTGCGACGTTCAAATTGGCCCGATACTGCCAGTCATACCAAGAAAAACCGGGGAATTCGAGGCCCACATGGGGTGCCAGGCTCACCCAATAATCCGAGACGAGCTCCCGATGCGTGTACTGCACATGCAGACGGCTGTAAGGCAAAGACCGTGGGGAGAATAGCTTAAAGATATCCAACGGATTGGCCTGGATTTCGGAAGTGGGAGGGGAGACCAGGTCCCGGGTGTAAGACAGGCCTCCACGAAACCCGTCACCGGAGAGAAAGCCCAGGTGCAGGCTGACGTTGTCATTTCCGGACATGTCCCAAAGGTGATTCACCCCGATCAGCCACCCGTACCGTTGGGTGAGCCCCAGTTCCCCGTACCCGAAGGATCCTTCGTTGAGAAAGTAGCCTAGCTGTGATCGGATATAGGGGCCTTCGACCACGTTAGATCCGATTTCTGGCAACGGGGAATATCGGCCCAGCAAACTGTAGCTGCGGGAGCCCACGATATAGGAAGGGAAGTAAAAAATGGGGATGTTATTGACAAAAAGATAGTCATTTAGAGAAACCAACATACCCAGGCTAGGATAGAAAATCACTTCTTTGGCCTTGATGATGTAATGCGGGGGATCCAAGTCACATGTGGTCACGGATGCTGAACTAATGACGGCGGAATAGGGTGAAAATGTTAAAGTGGCCCCCCGAATAAAATAGGGAGCTATGTGGAGAAAAACCTCTCTCGCAGAGCCAATCCCTTGGTGATAGTTGGCCGATACTGCCCGCCCGAATAGTTCGCCTTGCGGATGGATCAATGTCATGTCTTGGGGAAACTGTACGCGCTGGTTGTCGAAATCAATGGCCAATTCTGAGGCATAAATGATGAGGGGGTTGGCTGAAACGACCACGTTTCCGCTGGCCGTAATCGAGGCGGGGGAGGCATATTCGACGGTGTCTCCGGATAGGTCCACTGCGTCAAATGGCAATGGTGCCGCATTAACGGTGCTTGCGTATAGCACCTGGGCGCAGACAAAAAGTCCGAGCCAAAACCTAGGCATGGACTGCGTAGGGTGTGTTTGCCTGAGTGGCGGGGTAAAACCGCGAAATATCTTTTCGAAACACGATTTGCACGTCGCCGGTAGGGCCATTCCGATTTTTGGCCACCACCAATTTGGTGGCGCTGGCGTCTTTTCTCCCCGATGACCGGTCCGAATCGTAATAGTCTTCGCGATGGATAAACATCACGATGTCGGCCGTCTGTTCGATTTCCCCTGTTTCACGCAAGTCGCTGAGCATGGGAATTTTGTCGTTTCGCTTTTCAACCTCGCGGCTGAGCTGGGACAATGCGATAACAGGCACGGCTGCTTCTTTGGCAAAGGCTTTTATTTCCCGTACGATATCGGATACCTCTTGGAAGCGGTTTTCAATCCGTTTTTTGCTGCTCCGCATCAATTGCAGGTAATCGATGATGACCAGGCGAACGTCTGTTTCCAGCTGCAGGCGCCGAATCTTGGCACGCAGTTCCAATGGGGACAAGCCGGCTGCATCGTCAATATAAATCGGGGCCTCGGATAAGGTGCCCATGGCCTTGGTAATGTCCCGGTATTCGGTTTCATGCAATTGGGCGGTTCTGAGACGGCTTGAGTCGATTTTGGCTTGGTAACATAGCAGCCGTAGGGCCAGCTGGTCTTTGGGCATTTCCAGGCTGAAAAAGGCCACAGGGATCTGATGCTGCACGGCAGCATTGACGGCAAAATTAAGTGCTAGAGCCGTTTTTCCCATGGCGGGCCGGGCGGCCAAGATCAACAAATCGGACTTCTGAAATCCCGATGTTAGTTCGTCCAAATCATGAAAGCCGGTTGGCACGCCCAAAATCTTGTTCTCGTTGTCGTAAATCGCGTGGATGCTATCCAAAACGGGCATCAGTACGTCTTTGAGCTTTACAAAATCATCGCGTACCCGTTCGCGGGACACATCCATAATGCGGCGCTGGGCAGATTCGAGGACTTCGTCCACTTCTTGGGTGGGGTCAAACGCCTCGGAAACGATGACACTACCCGCATCAATCAATTGCCGCAACAAAGCAGTCTCCACCACAATGTGGCCGTAGTTTTGGACGTTGTTGGCGGTAGGCACGGTATTCATGACATCTGCCAGATAGGACCGGCCGCCAATGTCGGTGAGCTTGCCCATTTCTTTTAAGGTTTGCGACACGGTGACCAGATCTACCGGTTCATTCTTTTGAAACAAAGACACGATAGCCTCAAAAATGAGGCGGTGGGCATCGCGATAGAAATAGTCGGGCTTAACGAAGCCAACCACCAGGGCAATGGCGTCTTTGGAGATCATCATGGATCCCAGTACGGATTGCTCGGCTTCTAAGTTGTGTGGGGGTATTTTTTCCGTGGCCATTCCCATCAAGGTATCACATTTGGAAAACCGCTAGAATGGCCATAAAAAGGGCAAGACTTCTCGTAGGGCCTCAAAAGGAAAAAGGGCCGGTTTTTCCGGCCCTTTTCGTATGAATCGCTTGCGAAAAGACTAGAACTGGACGGTCGCGCCGATAATGGGCCAGGTCATCTCACCGAGAGTAACACTCACGGGAGTCCCCATGGTGTTCCATTCAAAGCTAAGAAGGGAAATTTTGAATCCAATCTTAAGCGTGTCGGTAAGTGGAAACATCCACTTTTTGATCAGGTTAATATCATAGGAAGTACCGGTCGCGCCAGCAAAGAGTCCATCGACATTGGATGCAGATGTTCCAAGCGCGATAAGCTCCACGTCTATGCCCCCCAACAAAGGAACCGCATTTTCCATACCTAACAGGGCGTAATAACCAGCCGTTCCGGTATTCGTGGGAAAACTGGCGCCGCCGCCCACGATCCATCGGTTGTTGACATTGCCCATAGGGACATAGGCTACGGCACCACCAACCTGCCCATCAAAAGAAGAATACAGGTCAAACGACCCCGCGAACGCTTGGGGTGCAGTGGCCAGAACCGCAGCCACCATTACCGCAAATGCGAATTTTTTCATAAACAACACTCCTTCTAATCAGATTTTCATGGATTCGAAAATAAGTATAACCGAGATTCAAAAAAATCAAGCCTTTTTTCTATTCAAAATAGGCTTTAAAAATTCACCGGTCGCGGAAGCAGGATTTTTGGCAATTTCTTCGGGGGTGCCGGTGGCCACGATCTGTCCTCCTTTTTCGCCGCCTTGCGGGCCCAAGTCAACAATATAGTCGGCGGTTTTGATCACGTCCAAATTGTGTTCGATGACGACGACGGTGTTGCCGGTGTCGACCAGGCGATTCAATACGGTCAATAAATGGCGGACATCCTCAAAATGCAGCCCCGTCGTGGGCTCGTCGAGCAGATAAAGGGTTTTTCCGGTGGATCGTTTGGACAATTCTTTGGCCAGTTTCACGCGTTGGGCTTCACCGCCGCTGAGCG
>CAYINU010000010.1:0-31121 GCA_964364855.1 uncultured Candidatus Marinamargulisbacteria bacterium
CGAACGGAATTGGGCACGTTTTGGATAGGTTCGCCATCATCGAGCAAGATTTCGAGAACACCACCCGGTGCCATCGTTTCCAATACCAGTTTCGTTTTCACAAAATTCATCGGACAGGCCACACCTCGAAAATCGCGTAGGACTTTATCCGTCTTTGACGGCTCCGGTTCTGCTACGGGTTGCGTGGAGGTTTCCCCTCTGTCTTGGGGAAAGCGTAACGAATCATCCATTTGCGAATACAAGGTCTGAATATCCTCTGCCAATTTGTAAATAAGGTCCCTGTGGCGAGGCAATTCACCCAGAACCTGGAGTTTGCCCAGAGTCACGACGTCCATGTATTGATCAGATACCAATCCAGCTGTGATGAAGTGCTTGGCGAACAATTCGAATGCGTTTTTATCGGATTTCGCATCCAATCCGCGGGTCACCAGCAACATGCGTGAGGCATGAAACAGCATGCGATACAGGGCCTCTTGAATATCGCGCTCGCTTGTCGTTTTTTCGATGAGGTCTTTTTGTGCCTGGATGGCTTTTTTGTCCACGTCGATCATGTCAAATAAACCTGCTGAACATTCGGCTGTGCCCAGTTCATCCAACGACAAGCGCCGTTTGGCGCCCCAATCGACAAAATACGTGGCATCGCCATCAAAGTCCGGCGCATTTTTGTACTTTTCGCAAAGGGAATTGATAAAGTCCTTGCCGCCGTCGGCCAAGTATTCGCTAAAGGTCGAATAGCTGGCCCGCTTCGGAATGAAAACTTCAAAGAAATCGTGTACAAAATCCGGAACGCATTTTGACGGAATTTCATTCACCCGTTCGGCATAGGTCGTCTTCTCCGGCGTGACCGTTGCCCCAACTAGCACATTATATGCCGGGTAAATCGATTCTTTGTAACGGCCGATTTTGCCAAAAAATCCCATATCCGCAATGTGGTGCATCCCGCATGTATTGGGGCATCCCGACATGTTCATTTTGAATCCGGCCAGCCTATCCAAATCCAAACTGGAATTAAGCAGCCGATCCCGAATGGCATCGGAAAGGCCACGTGGCAGACAAATGCCCAATTTGCAGGTCTGTGCCCCCGTGCAATTGACCATATTGCCGATAAAAGCGGCGTAGTCGGACAGCGTCACCGTCATCTTTTGAATAACGTTGTACATATTGCCCAAGTATTTTTCGGGAATATTTCGTACTCGGATATTCTGGTTTCGGTCGCAGCGAATGGTGTTGTCGCCAAAATGCTGTAAAAAATCGCAGAGCAGATCCGCATCGGACTTGTACAAATCGCCCAGGTGTAGCGGGATCAAGATGGATTTGAGGCCTGACTGTTTCTGATCATACACATAGCGAGACTTCCATTTTTCATACCGATCACCTTCGACCCATTCGACTGGCAACGTCGTGTCTTGCGCTTTGTTTTCCAAAGGCACCCATTCCAACTTCAACTCATCCCGGTCCTTGATCTTGTTGTATTCTTCCAAAAACAAGCTTTCAAAATCATTTCGGCCCAGTTTTTTCCACAAAAATTTAATGCGGTTTGAAAATTTGCTGCGTCGGTTTCCGTGTTTGTCAAACATGGTTTTGATGGCGCGGGTGACGTGGTAGACGCGGTCTTCAGGCAAAAAGTCGATCAGCGTATTGCCCACCATGGGTTTGGCCCCCATGCCGCCGGCGACGTTGACGCGAAAGCCTTTCTTGCCGTCCTTTACCGTCGCAACAAACCCCAAGCAAGTAGCCATAGAGTACGTGGTGTCTTTTTCGCTGTTGGACATCGCGATTTTAAATTTACGAGGCAGATTCCACGAGTCGGGTTCTGAAATCATTCGGGTGGTAAGGGCAATGGCATAGGGATCGACGTCAAACACTTCGTCCGGCGCAATACCTGAATCCACGGAGGTCAAAATGTTACGGATGGTATTACCACCACCACCACGGGAACTCATCCCCACATCATTGAGGCCTCGAATAACCTTTATCACATCCTGAAGCAGAACTTCATGAACTTGGACCTCTTGGCGAGTCGTGAAATGTACTTCTTTGCTACCATAGCACTCGGCTAGCTCGGCGACTTTTTTGAGTTGTGTTGGCGTGATCCCACCGGCCGCGCAACGAATGCGGATCATATACGTATTGTTTTGTCGCTGCTCGTATACGCCATGGGCGACACGAATGGCCTTGAATTTGACCGGATTAATCAGGCCGCGGGAAAAGTCACGAATATCACTTTCAAATTGGTCTTGCTCAGCAAATAGCACATCGGGAACGTCGTAGAATCGCATGACCTTATTCCTCCTTAATTTCAACCATCGTAACCTCAACCGTATCGGGCGATGGCTTGTTGATTTTGTAGGCTTTTACATCTGGTGGCGTCAATGCCAATGAAACAACAACGTAAATCATTTGTGGGTCATTGAGAAGCCGAATATCCTCTGCGGAGAGTCGTGCCGGTGTTTCGGGGTGGCTGTGAAAAACAGCCAGCAACTTTTCCCCAGCAGAGCGGGCTGCCTTTACCGCCTGAAACTGTTCTTTCGGATCGAATTGAAAATGATCGATAGCTTGGTCCACATTGGTCATTGGTACCATGCGTTGGATCCGCCCCGCGTGGCCGGACAGATACCCGCACATTTCTATATCTGGCCGCTTGGATACATAGGCCAGCATTTCCGATCTAATTTCGGCAGGAATAATCAGGGTTTCGGTCAGGCTCGCGCGAACACCTTGCATTAGTGAGGTCCCTTCAAGTCACAAACCGGCATTTCGATATCGACCAATTGGGTGATGTTAAGGGCATTTGGATCCGGTTTCACCTTTACGGTGCGAAAATGCATGGTTTTGGCATTAAATATCAACATTCGGTTGGTTAACAGTTCGCCAACGCCGGTAATGTATTTGAGGGCTTCCGTAGCCTGGATGGTGCCCAGCATACCCGCAATCGCACCCAATACACCCGCTTGACTGCAGGTCGGCACGGCGTCTTTTGGTGGCGGTTCCTTAAACACGCACCGGTACGATGCCGACCCGGGCACATAGGTCATGGTCTGGCCGTCAAACCGCAAAATGCCGCCGTGGGAGAACGGTTTTTTCGCCATCACACATGCATCATTAATCAAAAACTTCGCCGAAAAATTATCCGTTCCATCAATGACAAAATCATAGTCTTTGATGATGTCCAAAATATTGCCCGCATGAACGACATCCGCTATGGCATTGACCTTCACGTCGGGATTCAGCTGGGCGATTTTGTTGGCCGCAGATTCGACCTTGGGCACACCAACATCTTGGGTAAAATGAATGATTTGGCGCTGCAGATTGGTCAGATCCACACGGTCACCATCAACAATACCTAGGGTACCGACACCTGCCGCCGCCAGGTAAAAGGCCGCCGGCGCACCCAACCCCCCCGTCCCAATAATGAGAACCTTTGAATCGAGAATTTTTTCTTGGCCCTTTCCGCCCACTTCTTGCAAAATAATGTGGCGGCTGTACCTTTCGATTTGGTCTTCGGTTAAATTCATATTGCTACCTCTTTTAATGCCGACACGAAATCAGCGATGATGTCTTGGGGATTTTCGATACCCACCGAAATGCGGATCAGATCCTGGAACACCCCTGCTGCAGCCTGCCCTTCGACATTGACGTCTTGGTAGATGGTCGATGCAGGATGAATAACCAGCGTCCGTGAATCACCCACATTGGCCAGATTTTTGGCTAGCTTGAGGTGGTTGATGAGCTGATAGGAGCGGTCTTTTGACCCCAATCGAATGGTGACCAGTCCGCCGAACCGATTCCCAAAATACCGCTTCGCCGTTTCGTGACTGGGATGGTCCGGCAAACCCGGGTAATTCACCGACACGACTTGCGGGTGGGTCTGTAGCGCCTGAGCTAGGGCCTGCGCATTGTCACAGTGACGTTGTATACGCAGTGCCAAGGTTTCGACTCCCAAGCTCAACAAATACACGTTAAACGGCGAAATGGCGCTGCCGGTATTTTGCAAAATTTTGCGCCGGCAGTAGGCCAAAAAGCCATAAGGCCCAAATTTTTTTGCAGATTCAGCCACCCGTGGGGTGCGGCATGTTTTCCAGTCGAATCGCCCCGTGTCGATCAACACCCCGCCGATCGTGCTACCCGATCCGCTAAGGTACTTCGTAGCAGAATGCACGACCACATCTGCTCCCACGCTTTTCCCATTTAATAAAACAGGACTCGTCAGCGTACTATCGATGACCAATGGGACATTATTTTTTTTGGCAACCGCTGCAATGGCCTCAAAATCAGGCACATCCAATTTCGGATTGCCCAACGTTTCTAAAAAAATCAACCGGGTTTTGTCCGTGATCGCAGCCGCATACGCCGCAACATCGGTCGCGGGAACATACTTCACCGTTACACCATATTTTTCAAAAATCTCGGTCAGCAAATAATACGTACCGCCAAACAAGCTTTGTGACACTACGATTTCGTCACCAGATTGGGTCAACGCATAGAAGACCGTGGCAATGGCCGACATACCGGACGACGTCACTACTGCGCCCAGGCCCCCTTCAAGGTCATTGATGGTACGTTCATAGTCAGACAACGTCGGGTTGGAAATACGGGAATACAGGTACCCGAATTGTCGGCCGTGAAAAACCTTCTCCAGCTCTTCGGCAGTGTCGTATGCAAACGATGTAGTTTGATAAATCGGCACCGTCGTAGATCCCTGATCCCGTTTTTGGCCGGTATCGGTATGTACTACTTTCGTATCGATAGACCAGTTTTGATGTTCGCTCATAGTGGGTTCCTTTTCTTGGATTACGCTTCGCGGTCGCCGCCGTGCGGTTTGTTTTGATTTCCACGCTCAGCAAAAGCTTCGCGGGTCGCCGCCGTGCGGCTCCGAGTACTCCCAACGGGGTCCTGTCACCGGTTCCGACCCCCAATTGGCGCCACCCCTCTTATGTCCTAACACATTAGCCACTCCCCCTCTATCTCGAGAGAGGGGGATCTTCTCAAATGCCAGAATGGCATTTTGGAAGAGGGGGTGAGTGTTAAGAAAGATCCGCCCCCCATAAAATAGAGGAACTCCAGCGCATCGCCTTCGTTGACTGCGGTAGTGGGAAATGCCGCGCGGTCGATGATGTCGCCATTGCGTTCAACGGTAACCATTTCGGGCATTTTCACATTTTCTAATTTCAATAGATCGGTGATGGTCAGTGTTGCGGAGTCGATCGTCCGCTTTTCGCCATTTATTGTGATGTTCATTGTGATGTCCTCCGTCTTAGTCATTTTGAAATAAAATCGTGCTCAGATAACGCTCACCGGTGTCCGGACAGACCACGACGATTTTTTTGCCGTCGTTTTCGGGTCTTTTGGCAACCTCCAGCGCCGCCCAAACTGCCGCACCCGACGAAAAGCCAGCCAAAATGCCTTCTTCTTTGGCCAATCGTCTCGCCATTTGAATGGCAGCGTCATTGGATACGGGGATGATTTCATCGATGATGGACCGATTCAGAATATCGGGAACAAATCCCGCGCCAATGCCCTGGATCATATGCGGCCCCGGTGCGCCCCCGGACAGGACGGGCGAGTCCGCCGGTTCCACCGCAATCGCACGAAAAGACGGATTTTTGGCTTTCAGCGCTTCGGCAACACCGGTAATTGTCCCGCCGGTACCCACACCGGCCACCAAAAGATCTACCTGGCCATCGGTATCCCGCCAAATTTCATCGGCAGTGGTGTAGCGATGGATATCGGCATTGGCCGTGTTTTGAAACTGCTGCGGAACAAAAGAAAGCGGGTACTGCCGCGACAGCTCGATGGCCTTTTCAATTGCACCTGTCATTCCCAAATGCGCCGGCGTCAACACCAGCTCGGCACCAAAAGCCCGTAGTAAGGCGCGACGTTCCAAGCTCATCGAATCCGGCATCGTCAAAATGATACGGTACCCTTTTTGGGAACCCACGAGGGCCAACCCGATACCGGTATTTCCGCTGGTGGGTTCGATAATTACAGAACTCGGCTTTAATTTACCGGCTTTTTCAGCCGCGACGACCATCGCCAATGCCGCCCGGTCTTTTAAGGAACCTCCCGGATTAAAAGACTCCAGCTTTGCCAGAACTATTCCTAGCGCACCTTGATTAAGGTGGCTTAACTGCACAAGAGGGGTATTTCCAATCAGGTCGATTATCGAAGATGCAATGTTCATCGTTCACCCTTTCGATCGATGTCTCTATAAGACCTATCATATTTATAGGAATATAGAGAATTTTATCCTACCTCACGTCTCCTGTCATTGCAAGACAAAAATTCGATGAAACTGGCGCGTGCAGATTTCGATAACCATACTAGAAGCTTTATTAGGTAGGCTTCCCCTCTTAACAGTAGTGTCGGCTTGCCGGCACTACTCCCTCCTAAAACAAACCCCCTTCCGAATCGGAAGGGGGTTTTCTTTTATAATCCAGGCTTATCCGCCAGCAAAACTACGAAAGGCCTCCAGGCGATGACGCCGGCTGGGATGCCGCAGCTTACGAAGTGCTTTTTCCTCGATCTGGCGAATCCGCTCGCGAGTCACGTTGTAGACGCGACCCACTTCTTCCAAGGTGCGCGGACGGCCATCATCGAATCCAAAGCGTAGCTTCAGAATCATTTGCTCCCGCTCGGTTAGGACATCCATGGACTTGAGCAGCTCGTCACGCAAAATGTTGCGTAATGTCGTATCTTCGGGGGCATCAAAATTCTTGTCCTCAATAAAGTCCACCAGCTGTGAGGAATCCTCATCACCTACAGGCATCTCCAAAGACAAGGGTGTTTGAGAATACTTGCGAATAGCCACGATGTTTTCCAAAGGGATTTCCACGCGGGCAGCAACTTCTTCGTCGGTAGGGCGGCGACCCAGCTCCTGCATCAACATGCGGGATACTTTTTTTACCTTATAAATGGTCTCGACCATGTGGACTGGCACCCGAATGGTACGGGACTGATCGGCGATGGCTCGAGTAATCCCTTGTTTGATCCACCACGTGGCATAGGTCGAAAATTTAAAACCCTTGCGGTAGTCAAATTTCTCGGCCGCACGAATCAGACCGGTGTTGCCCTCTTGGATCAAATCCAAGAATAACAGGCCTTGTCCGGTGTATTTTTTTGCAATCGAAACCACCAGGCGAAGGTTGGCATTGATCAACTTGGCCTTGGCGACCTGATCGCCAGCCGCCACCTTTTTGGCCAGATCGACTTCGAGTTCAGTTGTCAACAAGTCAATCGTACCAATTTCGCGAAGGTACATTTTTACCGAGTCATCTAGGTCGACAATGCGCTCCAGCTCTTCGGGCTCGGCTGTCTTTTCTTCTTCGGCGGGTTCCTGTTCTTTTTCGCGAAGATCCACACCCATATCGAGGATTTCCTCAATACCCTCCAGCAAGGTTTCCGGGCTCTCACACAAATTGATAATTTCTTCGGGCGTCAAAAAGCCGGATTCCATACCCAATTCCTTGATCTGGGTAAGGCCTCCTTCTGGTTCCAACGGCACAGTTCCTCGTTCGTTTACTTCAAACGACATATGATTTACCCCCCGGTTTATCGTTTTCTGGATTGTGTGAGCGCGAGTCCAGCGTACAGGTGTTATCGTCACACGCAAATAAAAGTTGCATATTTTAAGCGCAACTCAGTTTTCCAAAAAGAGGGAAGGTGTTAGACTAGCGGGTTATGATTGCCAGATACACGCGAAAAGCCATGGCCGCCATTTGGTCGGACCAAAACAAATTTCAAAAGTGGTTGGACGTGGAACTGGCCGCATGTCACGCCCACGTTAAACTGGGTAATCTTTCTTCAGACGACTACCGGGCAATCTGTGAAAAAGCACGCTTTTCGGTGGATCGCATTTTGGAGATCGAGGCCGATATTCACCACGACGTCATTGCGTTTTTGACCAACTTGGCCGAAAACATCGGACCGTCTTCACGATATGTGCATTTGGGACTGACCTCCTCTGATGTAGTGGACACAGCGTTTTGCCTGCAAATTCAGGATGCCGGGCGGCTGTTGTTGGCCGGTCTGGACGGGCTGATGGCTGTGTTGAAAAAAAGGGCTTTTGAATATAAAGAAACCTTAGCGATGGGACGGACTCATGGCGTCCATGCAGAACCCACTACATTTGGCTTGAAACTGACGGTTTTTTACGCAGAGTTCCAGCGGGATCGCGATCGGCTGGCATCTGCCTTGGATCAACTTCGGATCGGCAAGATTTCGGGGGCCGTAGGGAATTTCGCCCATATGCCACCGGAACTGGAAGCTTTGGTTTGCGAAAAATTGGGGTTGGAACCCGCCCCGGTGTCCACGCAAATCTTACAAAGAGACCGCCATGCCCAATTCATGTCAGCACTGGCGATTTTGGCGGGAACGATGGAACGCCTTGCCACCGAGATTCGCGCACTGCAAAAAACAGAGTTCAACGAAGTCATCGAACCCTTTTCCACACAGCAAAAAGGCTCCTCCGCCATGCCGCATAAACGAAACCCGATCATTTGCGAACGGATTACGGGGCTGGCTCGTGTCGTAAGAGGATATACGCTGACGGCCATGGAGAATCAGAACTTGTGGCATGAACGCGATATCTCCCATTCCGCCGCAGAACGGGTCATTTTTCCCGATGCGACCATTGCCATCGACTATATGATGGCGAAATTAACCGATGTCATCGCAGGCATGGTTGTAAATCCTGATCAGATGCAGGCCAATATCGACCGCTCCTATCACGTCTTTTTTTCCCAACAACTGTTACTAAAGCTGGTAGAAAAAGGCATGCTACGCGAAGACGCCTACCGGCTGGTCCAACGAAATGCCATCGCAGCCTTTGTCGAACAGGTGCCCTTTAAAACAAAGTTACTGTCAGACTCCGATCTGATAGCTGTGCTGTCGGAAACCGAACTAGATGCGTTGTTTAGGTTCGACAAATATACCCAACATGTCGACACGATTTTCAACCGGGTCTATACCGGCTAAGAGGGTGTCTGAAAAGCCGTGATGCGGGCCATTTTTGGTTATTTTAGGGCAATACCGATCAGCGTACAGTCGTCGGCAACACTACCGTTGCAAAAGGCCAGCATCGCATCAAAAACAGCATCGACAGCCGCTTGGATGGGAAGATTGACCGTCTGACCCACGGCCTCTTCCAGACGCATCGCACCGAATTGCTCCCCGCCCGCATTTCGGGCTTCCAACAGGCCGTCCGTCAAAAAAAACAAACGATCACCAGACTCGAGCATGACGGTCTGCTCGGGATAGTGCTCCGCATCGTACATGCCCAAAAACGCACCTTCGACCTCCAGCCATTGGACCTGTTTTGTTTTTGGCTTATACCACAAAATACCGGGGTGACCCGCACGCGAATAAACCAATTGCTTCGAGTGTAGGTAAATGACACCATAAACAGCCGTAACATAACGCACATGAGACCCCTCTATATAGCGCTGCAATTCGGTGTTTAACGCCGTAAAAAATGCACCCGGCATGGGCTCTTTTTTGGCAATTTCGTGACAGAGTCCCGCGGTTAGCGCCATCACCAACGCCGAGGATAATCCGTGTCCCGCTACGTCCCCCACCACAATACCCAACGTGTTTTCGTGGTTCTGCTCGTACCGTATCACCCCCGGAATATCTGAAACGCCAGGTAATCCGCGGTTGTGGTGACTCAAAAATTCAAAAAAATCCCCGCCGATTTCGTTAGCCATCGCGTACCGGCTGGCAATATCCACTTCGGGCACCGAGGGCAGCGCAGAGGACAAAATCCCTCTTTGCAACCGTCTGGCCATTTCCAAGTCCTCCGTTGAACCGCTGCTGGCAATGGGGACTTGGATCGCCCGTTGACCCAGTAACCGGTCGGGCCGACGTCGCGGAGAATCCAGACGAAATATGACAACCAAGGCAATCAACATTAAGATAGACAACAGTGCGAGTAACATTACTCTTTAGTATAACAATATCGAATCAGATCCCAAGGTTGAAGTCCCACGAGGCATTGGGTAAACTAGACCATCGGTCGGCGGCATAGCCAAGTGGTAAGGCCGAGGTCTGCAAAACCTCTACCCCCAGTTCGAATCTGGGTGCCGCCTCCATCAAATTACACTTACTCCTAAGATTTCATCCCCATATAGTTTTGATGTATAGGGGCCAGCCGGATAGATGGAGATGCGGCCTTGATCCAATTCTTCTCTTAGACGGCGCTCCAATGTCAGGCATTGGTAGTACAAACCGGCGTATTCAATGGCTACCTCTCGGCTGCTTTGACGTTGGTGAAAGGCCCGCACAACCTCTGACATCAATGCGTTTTTGGCCCGGGTCAGATCAAGATAGCAGCCAATCACTTCGACATGATCGCCATGAATGGACATCAGCGGCTTGAAGTTATATAGGTCGGCTTTTCGCTTTTCCATGCTGTCATCGATACTGACAAATCTCTCGATTTGGTCCAATGAATTGACCACAATAAAATGCCGCTGATTTTGGATGCATTTGTGGATCAGCTGTTCGATCTGAAAATGGGAGCGTCCGTTTGCAATGGCATCAGCCACCTGCTGTACCACCAATCCCAGTCCCAGAGAAAATGATTTGGAGTTATAGACCCTAATTTTTTCAGCGGATACCTTGTAGGCAGCCGCTGTCGCATTTCGAAAAGCAGGACTGACTTTGGCATTAACGTGTACCGAATAAATCCGCTTTACGCCGGCATTGAGCAATTCACGATACAGCTGAACAAATTCGTCTTCGCTTTCGTTTTGCAAAATATCGATAACATAAACGAACCGGCGGTTCTGATATCCCACCGGAAACGAGGCTGAGCTATCGGTAACGACCACCATGTCAATCGTCTGGCGGACTGCGCCTTCCACGTCTTCAGTAATCGTGCCCAGAGCCTCGGGTGGCAGGACCACCGGCACATACATGCCGTTGATATACAAAAATCCATACAACGCCGTGGGGCCCGCGAGATACAACGAAGCCGCAAGACCTCCGGCCATGGCTGACATTACCGTGTTATTGGCCCGTCCCTCCATACGAATACCTTGACTATCATATTCAAGATTCCAACCTGCTTGCGTGGGCTTTGCAGCCACAAACGGAGGGGCCAGCGGCACCTGCGAGGGCGGCGGCGCGGCAGGGGGCATGAGGCCAGTCACCAAGGGAGCTAGCGTCAGGGGAATGGTCTCACGCAGCACGGCCAGGCGAGCCGCATCCAATGTAGTGGCCTTGGCAAACAACTGCTGCAATTGGGTGTGCAAGATGGCATCGCGGTTTTGGGCCGTTCCCAATATCTGATCTCGGCTCTGAATCCACTGATGGCCTAAAGGTGAATTGGAAAACTCAAGTAACGTTTTTAATGCGCTGACTAAAAATTGGACTTCTGCTGTGGACCCGGACTGAAGACCGCCGCCAGACTGCTGCAGAACAAGCATGTTAATTTCATTTAAGGCCGTACGAATATCGACAGATTGCCGGTCAAACACCCGAGTCAAGAACGAAATCAGCATGATCGAGCGCTGCGTTTCGACCTGGTGAGTATAGAACTCAACCAACTGGGGTTCAGAACGCGCAACCAACTGTACAGAGGCAGGCTCAGTTGGAGCCGTGCGCAACGGCACCCTGTCACTGGCCGAGGACTTGGCAGCGTTCGTGGCTTCAGAGGGCTTTTCGGACTGCGTTTTCGGAAGGTTTTCGGGGCGCTGAGGGGAAACGCGATAGGGATTGTAGTCGACGGATCCGAAGTCAACCATGCTCGCCTTATTGAACGGTATCGGGGTGCTGCCGTCAACTGTTTCGTGGCTAAATCAGCTGTGTCATAATACGCGTATGCGCCGGGTCATCGACTATCCGTTCTCTACCCCACCCTATCTTGTCACGGACCGGCTCATCGTTAGAGGATTGGAGTCCGACGACGTGCAGGGTATCTACCGTTATATGTCTCAGCCGGATGTCACCCGGTATGCCATCGGCGGCCCACATCGTCAGTTATCAGACAGCGAACATTACGTACAGTCACTCACTAATGCCTACAAAGACAACATCAGCGGCGTCTGGTGCATCGAAAAGCGGGACGATCGCCGGCTCATCGGCACAGCGGGGTTTGAATCTTGGCACCCTGATCATGCCCGAGGTGAGATCGGGTATTCCATTGTGCCTGACTTGTGGCGCCAGGGCTACACGTGTGAGGCCCTAAAAGCGATTGTTAAGTATGCCTTTGAAACCTTGGGCTTCAACCGGTTGGAAGCGATAACCCATCCAGAAAATGTGGGTTCTGGCAAGCTGCTGGAAAAGCTCCGATTCACCCGGGAAGGCCTGTTACGTCAATACGCCAATACGGGCCTACAATTTGTGGATACCGACATGTACAGCCTGCTATACGACGATTACTGCCGATATTATCCGTTACCTGAATCCAAATAACGCTTGGCAAGTGCCTCGTACTTGGCTGCCCAGGCCAGGTGCCCATCCCAGGTGGATTCTGGTAACGACCGGACCCGGCGTGCGGGTAACCCTGCCATTAAGGAGTACGGTTCCACGACATCGCCTTCTTTGATTAAAGCACCAGCGGCGATAATACTACCTTTCCCGATTACGGCTCCGGACAGCACGATGGCACCCATCCCGATCAACACACCGTCAGCAACGTCGCAGCCATGCAAGATTGCCCCATGTCCAACGGTGACATAGCTTCCAATGTGACAAGGCCTATCGTTTTCGACATGGACCACTACACCATCTTGGATGTTCGTATGATCGCCCACAGCGATATAATTGATATCGCCTCGCAATACCGCGTTATACCAAATGGAGGCATGATTGCCAAAACGCACATCTCCGGTAACCCGGGCACCGGGTGCCACCCATACCGAAGCGGGAATGTCTGGGGTCGCCAAGCAAACGTTCCAAGGCAAATCTGTTTTAAGCATTGGCTTCAGAATAGGCGTGCATGGTTTCAAACGCAAGATTCACTGCGGCATAGCTCGCCCGAACCCGGATTTGTTGACGATTTCCTGGAAACACATGAGGGGTAACCACGGTCTTTCCCCCGACATGGCAGCCAACAAACACGGTTCCTACGGGAGGACCTTCCGCGTCTCCGGACGGACCAGCAAATCCCGTCACGCTCATTCCCACCCGAGCCTTGAATTTTTTGGCTACTGCTTCAGCCAACGCCCCTGCAACCGGCGCACTGACCCCCCCATTTTTTTCAATCAACGTTGTCGGTAGACCCAATATGTCAGATTTGGTACGGGTTTGGTAGACAACGACCCCGCCACGCAAATACGTGGACACGTCCGGAATGGCTGTTAGTTCTTGCATGATCATGCCCCCGGTGCAGGATTCTGCGATGGCCACGGACCATTCGTTCTTGCGGCAAAGCGCATCAAACCGCTGCCAAAACGACTGATCGTCAAACCCATATATAAACGGCCGTAATCTCTCAACCAGGGCCGCCTCAAAAGCCACGACTTCGGCCTTCAAATGCATCGGCGCACCCAATCGCAAATGGACTTCCGCCGGATAACACTGAAAGGCCAAATGCACGGACGGATGGTGGTTGATCACATCCTGTATCCGATCTTGGATCGCAGACTCGCCCAGGCCGTATAGACGAATCAGCTTGCCACTCACCCATTCCGGCTGGCCCAAGACTTTCGGATGGTCCGTCATAAAGGACTCCCACATGGGCATGAGCTCCGCCGGTACGCCGGGGAAGCATACCCACCGGCAAGCTCCGATTTGAACCGAAAATCCATCCGCACTGCCCAACGGATTTTCGATAATCTGTGCACCCTTCGGAAAAGAAGCCTGAACCCCATTGGAATCGGGCATGGGCCGACCGAGACGTTCAAATTTCTCGCACATGCGATTATAGGCCTCGGGATTTTGTACCAATGGGACGTTCATGGCCCGGGCCACAGCATCGCGAGTAAAGTCGTCGGAAGTCGGCCCCAATCCACCGCTCATCAGAACCAAATCGTAGTCCAGACTCATCTGACGGATCTGCGCGATTTGCATATCTAACACGTCTGGGAGAACGACGGAATAGGTCAAACGATGACCCCGGCGGAATAGCGCCTGACTCAGCCATTTGGCATTGGTATTGAGGACCCGTCCATCGAGCAGTTCGTCGCCCGTGGCCAACAGTGCGATTTTCATGAAAAGGAAGGAACAGTAACCTTGCCATCGTTAGGCAACACGGCCAGTGTCAATCGTGAGGCATGAATCCGATTTTGGTTGTCATCGGTCACATCAATATCCCAGACTTGCGTCTTACGGCCGAGGTGGATGGGCCTGGTAACGGCATAAACAAACCCCGATCTCACCGGACGTAGATGGGTGGAGAAAATCGACTGGCCCACCACAAAGTAGGCCTTGGGATCCACAGTCAGTTGAGCAGCAGTACTGCCAACGGTTTCGGCTAGGGCCACCGAGGCTCCGCCATGCAACAACTTTAAGACTTGATGGGTACGCCGATCTACCGGCATCTTGGCGGCCAAATAGTCCGCACCAATTTCGGTATATTCCATGGCCAAAGTTTCGGCCAACGTTTCTTTGCATCGTTCATTTAATTGCGCCAGGGTTGGTTTCCGATACCAAATCTTCATTTATTCCTCCAAAAACAGTCTGATTGCAGCCGTGACGTCCAAAGGGTTTTCAGCGTTCATCCAGTGCCCCGCTCCGGAAATGGTTTCCACCTGCGCATCTGGAAACCACTGCCGGATGACTGGCAAAGCGCTAGCCGGTATATAGTCAGACTGCTCGCCTCTTAAAAAGAGAACGGGGCCGGCGAAGGGATGGTGCAGATCAGGGGCTGCACAGAGTTGCGGATACTGCGCAACAAGGACATCCAGCGGTATGCGCCACCGAAATGCGTCACTTTCTCGAACCAGATTTTTCAGCAAAAATGCGCGCAGCATCGGTTCGGACAGCTGTGTGGACAATTCCCGATCGATATCTCCGCGGGAAACTGTATGCAGGTCAACACCTTTTAATGCCTCAAAAATCTCGCCATGGCGGTCACCGTAGGCAATAGGCGCAATGTCCACCACCACAACCTTGTCCAATTGGTCCGGGATCATCTGCGTCAACTGCATGGCCGTTTTCCCCCCCATCGAATGTCCAATCACGCTGGCATGGTGGACACCGACGTGGTCCATCCAGTCACAAACTGCTTGCGCAAGATCGAAATAGCGCATTGTATCACGCCATGGAGACTGGCCATGGTTGGGTAAATCGGGCAACCACACATGCCAGCGGTCAGCCAGGGCCTTGGCGATGGACAGCCAATTCTCCCCCGAGCCCAAGAGAGCGTGCAAAATAATCAGGGGTGGCCCTTGGCCCATCTCACGGAAAAATAGCGATTGATGAGAGGTCTTGTTTGACATTACTCTTTATTGTAAATGCGCCACGAATTTTTGGAAAATACTCCGTTAAGTAAAGTCAGCACCCATCCTGATCGATATGCCCCTTCGGTATTGGCCACCGTCAACCGCCGTTTGGGACGCGACGCCGTGGGGGTGATGTATCCCATGCCTTTTTCCGGCATCGATATTTGGCATGCCTACGAAGTATCTTGGCTGTCACCCTCCGGATGCCCGCAAATCGGTCTGTTGCAATGGGTTGTCCCGGCACATTCCGAGCATCTGGTCGAATCGAAATCTTTGAAACTCTACTTGAATTCATTTAATCAAACACCCTTTGCCTCCGCCGAAATGGTACGCAATACCATCATCCGAGACCTAAGCACCCTTTTGGGCATCCCTGTTTCTGGCCACTGGATTTCGACAGTATCCTTTGCACAGACCGAGCTTGCCCACTGCATTGACCAGGACTTGTCCGTTTCGCAGTATCAGCCAGACGCAAGCCTATTGACTCTTTCAGACGCCATGGCGCAAGAAACCCTGACCACGACCTTATTCCGGTCCTTATGTCCCGTCACCGGCCAGCCGGATTGGGCCAGTATTTGGATTCGCTACAAGGGACCCAAGATCCGTCACGAAGGACTACTTCGCTATCTCATTTCCTATCGTGAACACCGCGCCTTTCATGAGACCACCATCGAAAAGATTTTCTGTGATCTCAGCTCCCATTGCCATCCGATTCAACTCTCTGTTTATGGACGTTTCACACGCCGCGGCGGCATTGATATCAACCCCTTTCGCAGCAATTTTGAGTCCGATGCACCGGCATTCTCCGATTTTCGACAATAAAAACATGACATCCAAACCAATCCGTTCCGGCAATCAAGCCATCCAGGTTACCTTATATCCCGGCACCTATCTGTTTTGCACCTGTGGCAAGTCGATCGATCAGCCCTGGTGCGATGGGGCCCATGCGGGTAGTGCGTTTCAACCCAAGCGCTTCAAGGTATCAGAACCCAAAGTGACCCATTTGTGCTTATGCAAGCAAACGCGTAGTGCGCCGTTTTGTGACGGCGCTCACAAAGACCGGTCCTGAATCAAACCATTTTTTTCGGGGTCAAATTCAATTACCGTTGGCCGTACCCGAAACGTTTGATGGGCGTTGTCAGCACACAGCTCGCCCTGGCGAAAAGGGTTTAGGTCCACTGAGAATCGTAACACCTGGCGCTGGATCATCAGCTGTGTCATAGGCGACTGATCAAAACTGCTGGCAAAGATACGAAAATCACTTTCTTTCACAATGTTGGCCAGCCACTGGCCTACCGATTTGAGTACTGGGGCCCCCAGGCAAAACACCCCCGACAAATCGTCGTGATTTTCGTAATACTGCCGCACCAAAGTCAGTGCCTCATCTGGTTCAGCAGGTAGGGTTAGCAGGTCCACCCTACCGCCTTCCGACAACACATCACAAATCCCCCGGTATCGTAGGGCGTGGTTCATGTGGTCCGGCCCGCAGTCCAGTACCAGGGTCCGCGACGGTACATACCCCATGCTCTTGGACTTGGCGGCCGCAAGCTGACCGGCCAAATAATGGTCTACCGATACAAAGGGCAATTTGAAATCGGCTAGCGGGTCCGCCTCATGGTGCGGCGGTGAATTGAGCAGGAGAATGGGCACATATTCGGCTCGGGCCCGTTCAAGTTGTTTTAAAAACGGCTCAACTTGCGGCAATGACAGGGCCACCCCTGAGGGTGATTCATCCAGCATTTCCTTTAGCAATTGGACTTGCTGGCGAACGTCCCCGACCAGCACCGGATATTTTACGGTCAGGTGCATTAACCGGCGTTCCCGCCGGGCGCGTTTGACGCCTTCGAAAAATTCTTGCCAGTAGTACGTCACGGGGCCTTGGGGCGTCAAAATAAAAAAGGGTGCGGTGGGTACCGTATGATGTATCTCCGGCGGGGGTTTTTGGGGGTTGATGGCGTCAATGACCGGTGGTCGATAGATCGCTGCCAGATCCGGTAAAGTTTCCCGTGCCTCAACATGATGTACCGCATCCACGTGACGAGAGGCAGCGATGGACTCGTCTATATCACGTGCTTTTTGCGGCTCTTTTGCAGTGTTGCTGGTCTCCGCAGGTCGATGGGGCTCTGTTGATCGGAAAAGCGGTCGCGATGATAAAGGAACACCGGAGGCAATTGACATATTAATGATTTTCGGGATGGTTATCGGAAAATTCTATCGTGCAGCTAGGAAGTTAGCAATTCCCGAATGGCTTCTGCCTGCCCCATGCCGTCCTGGTACCCCAGCTCCATCAGTCGCCGAGTGTACGACGGCTCAAACAGCAAGTAGCTGACCAAATCGGCGGCTTCTGCCGGAGACCCGAGTCCCCGTATCAGATGCCGAATGACAAACGGCATGTGTTTGGCTTCTTCTTCCGCGATCTTGCCGATGTCCTCCGACGGCCGCAGCAGGCTTACATGAATGGGTTGCAGCCCTAGCTGGTTTTCGTTGGGGACGGCTTCGAGCAAGCGGTTCACCCGTTGCAGCCTTTCCATATCCAGATCCACCGCATCCAAAAATACAGAGTTTAAAATCACGCTCACTACCCGAGCCAGGCTGGGGGTTTGGAAGGTATGTGGCGCCTCGCTCCATTCATGGCGGCGCACCCCGATGACCAACAGCTTGCGCGCGCCCAGCTTGATAGCAGGACTCATGGGCGCGTAATTTCTCAGGCTGCCATCCCCAAAATAATTATCGCCGAGCTTAACCGGCGGAAAGAGAATGGGAATGGCTGTCGAGGCCATCACATGCGGGGCCGAAATCGTGGTTTTCAATGCCATTCGGCGCGCCCGTTGCCAGGGTTCGATGGTTTGGTTGGTCTGGTAAAAGGTCTGCGTGGTGCCCTGGACATAATTGACTGCCGTGATCGCCAGAGATTCAAAAAAGCCCGCATCGATATTGGCTTGGATGTCTGGAAAATGAACCCCATGTTCGACCAGGTGCCACAGTGGGGAGGTATCCAGTAGCGCTCGAACTTTTTTGGGTCCCAAAAAACTACCGGTGCTGAGTTCGATCATCCATCGCGTGGCAATGCGTAATAGCGAGGCCGGATCGATTTTAAAAACCTGCTGGGTCTGTACATGGGACCATAGGTCAATCAGATTCATCACAGCCTCTTGAAACGACTGGGCATGCGCGGCTAGAAAAACCGCGTTTAATGCACCTGCGCTGGTCCCGCATAGCACCGGAAACGGGCGTTCCATATTGAGCTGCTCGGCAATTTCGGAGATGGCACGCAAGGCCCCTGCTTGGTAAGCACCCCGCGCCCCACCACCTGTTAGTACCAAGCCCGTTTTTCCGTGTGGAATGTGATCCATAAAAGCATTCTAGCAAAGAATCGGTATTCTGATACAATGACCGGCAGTCGGGGCGTAGCGCAGCCCGGTAGCGCACCAGTTTCGGGTACTGGGGGTCGCTGGTTCGAATCCAGTCGCCCCGACCATGATCTAGGCCGATACGACATTTTTTGCGCCAGTCACCTATCAAATATTTGCTCCTTTTTGCGAGAAATGACAATGTTAGATCAACTCCAAGTCCGGTCTCCATTTGATGGCGAAGTCCTGGCCGATCTGGCCTACCACACCCCGGAACAAGTCGAGGACGCCATTGCCATGGCTTTCCGGTTGGCAACACAGCGCAGCCAATGGTTACCCAAACCCGATCGTTTGCGGATACTAAAGACATTACAATCGCTTCTACATGACCAATCAGAGTCTCTGGCCCAGTTGATTGCACAGGAAGGCGGAAAGCCGATTCGGGATGCCCGGGTCGAAGCCATGCGGGCCGCGGACACCGTGGGAGAGGCCGCACGATATCTCGCTAGTTATGACGGGCAAAAAATCCCCATGGGACTCAACGCCGCGTCCGCCCATCGCACCTCCTGGACAACACCAGAACCCGCTGGTGTGGTATTGGGCATCGGCGCGTTTAACCATCCATTGAATCTGATTGCCCACCTGGTCGCACCGGCGATTGCCGCAGGTTGTCCCATCCTCATCAAGCCCGCCCTCAAGACACCATTATCCTGTCTAAAATTCGTCGAATTGGCCTACCAAGCCGGTCTCCCGCCCCGGTGGTGTCAGCCATTGATCGTACCTGACACGATCACCGCCGAAATGGCGGCTGACAACCGGCTGGCCGTCGTGGGATTTATCGGCTCAGCTGAGGTGGGTTGGAAGCTGCGGTCCCGGCTCGCACCGGGCGTGCGTTGCTTGCTCGAACATGGAGGAGCCGCCCCCGTGATTGTGTGTTCCGATACAGACTTGGATTCGGCCATTCCGTCCTTAGTAAAAGGAGGGTATTACCATGCCGGTCAGGTCTGCGTTTCGGTGCAACGGGTGTATGTCCACGATTCGATATTGGACACGTTTTGCAATCGGTTTACCGCTGCGGTAAAAGCCTTGCATGTCGGAGATCCCATGCTAGAAACGACCGACATCGGTCCGATCATTCGGCCCCAACCTCTGCAGCGTATCACCGAGTGGATAGCCGAGGCGCAAAAAACAGGGGCAAAACTGCTATGTGGCGGCCATGTTACACAGAAAACCTGTTATGAGCCCACCGTGCTCCTAAACCCCTCCCCCCAAGCCAAAGTCTCCACCGACGAAGTCTTCGGACCGCTGGTGTGTGTGTATGGCTACAGCCAACTGGAGCAGGCCGTTGCCAGGGCCAATAGTCTGCCCTTTGTGTTTCAAGCTGCGGTGTTTACCCAAAACCTGGATACGGCAGTCCGGGTCAGTCACCAGTTGAATGCCACTGCGGTAATGATCAATGACCACACCGCGTTTCGCGTGGATTGGATGCCGTTTGGCGGCGCAAAACAGTCCGGTCTGGGAACCGGCGGCGTGGCCTATTTTGCACACGAGATGTCCACGGAAAAATTGGTGGTTCTACATACCCCCGCAAATTGACAAAACGGTTTCCCGCAAGTAGTGTCTATTCAAAAGTCTCACGTAAAGGATGGGTTTCGATGCGAAAATTTTCTGTTTCGATTGCGCTTGTTGTAATTACTGCGACGGTTTCGCCTTTATTTGCAGATACGGTTTATGTGACGGAAAAAGGCGGCTATGACACCACCACACACGTGGTCGGCACACAAGAGCTTTTTGTACTGACTCGTATTCAGGCAGACGACCTAGTAGGATGGGTGCGCTTGGCTAACACCGCGCAGGCATTTGAACAACTTTCACAATGGATCCAGCAGGGAAAAGTCAGTCAGCGTGCTGAGGTATTGGCCTCGGTCGTCAGTGTGGGAAATACGACTTTTTCATATGGAAAAGCGATCGAAATTGATGATTTGGTGACCGCATTCGCGGCCCAGTACACTCCTCAAACCGCTTTTGGTCAGCTGATTCAGGCTGGTGTTTTGTCCAACCAGGGGTACTTGCAAGGTGTAACCCAAAACGTCACCGTACCGTTTGCCGAGATGGATTTTTCGTTTTTGGGGCCGTTGTTGGAAACGCTGACTTTCGGGATCACCGATCCCGCAGCCCAGACCGAACTTCGTCGGGAGCTGTTTAGCCTGCTACTCGCCAAAAACCGTGTGCTACAGGTGACCCAAGAGCAAACGACACGCTACCAATCTCGCAACGACAATATTTTTAATGCCTTTGTGGAAAGCGTGGTTGGCAATACCGTTAGCGCGGTGCTCAGCCCGGATCGCATCCAGGTTGTCAAACAACAGGTGGGCTGGTCACCCAGTGTCTATATGCCCAGCTATTACCCTGAGATTACAGTGGGTTTCAATCCTTTTCCTTATTTCGGCGGCCGTCGCGGAATTATCGGTGTAAACGGCCCTCGAATGGTAAGCGATGCCAGCGTCCAAGCTGGGCTGTATAATACAGCTCCCGTGCCATTGGGCATCAAATATGAGCAGCGCAGCATTTTGTCCCCTTACCCTTACCGCGAAGGCGCACAATTCGGCCTGTGGCAAATCCGCTACGATCAAACATCGGGGTCGGGGATTTCCAGCACACAATATGGATCCATCGGCGTCGGTGTCGGTAACGTTGCTCGCCACCTGTCTTGGGAAAGCCATTTTGGTCTGACTTACCGACAAGCCAGTTCAGTGGGCAGCATCGGACTTAACTGGGGGATTCATGCGCAGTTCTTTCCTTTCTTCCCCTTCAATATCTATGCTGGCTACGACAGCCGTTTCCAAAATGACTTTTCTAGCGGAACAGTGAATTGGATCGTACAAGACGTCCAGTACGGACTGGGATTCAATGTGGGTCCCGCCGAAGTTAGAATCGGCCAGCAATTCTTTAGCTATGACAGCACAAGGTCTTCTGTTTCCGGTCTTGTTGCGACAGCCAAGTACTATCTCTAGCCTGTCTCTGATTTTTGCCCCCCATCACAACCCGCCGCCTCACGTGGCGGGTTGTTTTATATATGGGGTTTTCGTGTTTAAATTAAAGATAAGAACCCATGGATCAAAAGCGTAATTTAGCGATTATGGTGTGGAATTTTATCGGCTATCAGTTGGTCTGGGCTGCTGTTATTTACGGTGCCCACATGCATGAATGGCCATTTGGAATTTCGGCGGGCATTATATTTGTCGCCATTCATTTTTTGCTCTCGACACAGCGCCTCAAAGACCTCTTGGTGATGGTCTCTGTCATGATGATCGGTCTGATCCTTGACAAGATCGGCATTTTTTTCCACCTATACTATTTTATCGATAAAGATGAAATCCGTTACTTCCCCTTGTGGCTGCCCATATTGTGGGGATCATTCGCGTTGACACTGGAATATTCTCTGGCCTGGCTACAAAATCGGCTGGTTTTAGCTGGCCTATTGGGTGCCATTTTTGGTCCGCTGGCTTATCTGGGACCGGCAAAAATGCGCTTGGCCATCATGCCCCACGCGGCAGTGACTATGGCGATACTGGCTGTGATGTGGTTTTTCCTCATGCCGGCACTGATGGCACTCATTCGCAACATCCCCAGCCAATTTTCTCCTTCCAAAGCGCAACTTTAGTCATTTTTACTCGTCATTTTTAAAAAAAAACGATTTTACGAAACCAAACACTTAAAATTGCCGTATTTTTTTATAAATTGCCTTGACAATGTACAAAGCCATCCACACCATGGAGGATACTATTTTTTTCACCAGGTGAAGGAGTTTAGGAATGGGTACGATCTTAGACCGGTATGGCGAATTGGTTTTTGGCCGAAAAGAAATGGAAAATCGGCTAAGCGCCTCCGTTTACGAAAAACTGCGCAGCGCGATTGAACAAGGCGAGACACTGGACCAATCCATTGCCGAGGATGTTGCCCGCGCCATGAAAGAATGGGCTCTGGAAAACGGTGCAACTCATTTCACCCATTGGTTCCAGCCCCAACGCAGCGGCACCGCTGAAAAACACGACTCTTTTATCAGCTACGGGGACAACGGAGACGTGATCGAAACATTCAGCGCCAAACAGCTGATTCAGTCAGAGCCCGACGCATCGTCTTTTCCTTCGGGTGGTATCCGTTCGACGTTTGAAGCACGCGGCTACACGGCCTGGGATCCGAACTCCCCAGCCTTCCTGCGAGATGAAGCCGCTGGCCGATCTTTGGTGATCCCATCGATCTATCTATCCTGGACGGGTGAAGCCCTGGATATGAAGACCCAATTGCTGCGCTCATTAAATTCGCTTAATACCAATGCCATCCGCCTTCAGCGGGAACTGGGCAACCGTATTGCACGGCGTATTACCGTGGTTTCAGGTCTGGAACAAGAATATTTCCTCATCCCCAAAGACTTAGGTATGGAGCGCCCAGACATTTTGATTTGTGGCCGCACCTTATTTGGCGCCCCAGCTGCCAAAGGCCAGCTGATGGAAGACCATTACTTCGGCGCCATTCAGACCAGCGTCATGAGCTTTATGAATGACTTGGATCGCGAGCTGTATCGATATGGAATCCCCGTCAAAACCAAGCATAACGAAGTGGCGCCCAACCAATTCGAATTAGCGCCATTGCACGAAGAAATCAACCTCGCCATCGATCATAATCTGTTGACGATGGACATTATGCGCCGGGTGGCAGCCGATCACGACTTCATCGTATTGCACCACGAAAAGCCATTTGCCGGTCTGAACGGCTCGGGCAAACATATGAACTGGTCTTTGGGCGACAATACCGGCACCAATTACCTCGAGCCGTCAAAATCGCCTCTGAAAAACATCAGCTTTTTGATGACCCTGGGAGCAATCTTGCTGGGCGTACACAAGCATTCCGGTCTATTGCGCGCAGCCATTGCCGATGCCGGCAACGAACATCGCTTGGGATCTCACGAAGCCCCTCCAGCCATTTTGTCCGTATACCTGGGTGACTACCTCACCGAGATTCTGGATCATATCGAAGGCATCAAAAAACTGTCTGAAAAAGACATGAACTACATCAACCTCGGCATCCAAAATATGCCCAAGGTAGTCAAAGACATTTCGGATCGCAACCGCACCTCGCCCATCGCCTTCACAGGAAACAAATTCGAATTCCGTGCCGTGGGGGGCGCCGCAAACTGCTCCGACGCCGCCACCGCCATGAATATGGTGTGTACCTATGGCTATCGCACCATTCTGGAACGACTGGCCAAAATGAAAGGCAGCGTCAAAGAAAACTGCATTCTGATACTTAAAGACATCCTCAAAGAAACCAAGGCCGTTCGATTCGAAGGCAACGGCTACTCTGCCGAATGGCGCAAAGAAGCCAAACGCCGCGGTCTGTATATGGTGGATAACACGCCCGAGGCCATTCGGTATTACACGTCCAAAGACTGCGTTCAGCTTTTTGAAAGCCTGGGCGTACTTAGCAGGCGCGAACTGGACTCCCGTTCGGAAGTTAAATTGGAGGCGTATTGCAAAACCAAAGCCATCGAAATTCGGATCGGTTTGGATATGGTCAACACCCGTATTTTGCCGTCCCTGCTCAATCAGCTGGCCTTGCTGGGCTCTGCCGCTCAAGCCTCCTTGGCTGCCGGAAAACTGTCTGCCGCCATCAAAAACGACATTCAAACGTTGGATGGGTTGTATATGGGGATCCGCAAAGAAGCCTCAGCCCTGGAAAAAGTGCTTCATACCGCGGAAGGCAAGTCCGATGTCTACGACAAAGCCTTGGCCTTTGCCACCGGAGGCGCCGCGCAATTCCAAGCGTTGCGCCGCGTGGTGGACCAAGCCGAAGTTCTCATCGCCGACGAAAACTGGACCTTGCCACGCTATGATGATTTGGCGATGGCGTTGTCTTAGGCGGCATTTGCCCTGGATTTCGGGGCTTTTTTGCGAGATCTCGCGTTCTTCCAACCGATTTCATTTCTGGCGTCACACAGCACCCCGGTCCCAACCGTCAAAAAATGCAGCAGGGGTGATGTCGAGGCCGTCGATGAGTTTAAGGAGGGTAATGACGGTAAACTCACGTCTACCCTTTTTTAAGATTCGGCTGATGACGGACTGATCCACTCCGCTACGCATAGACAATTCATAGGCGGTCAAGCCGTTTTGTTTCATAAGCGCCTGAAACCGTTTGACGACGAGCTGAATTTCGGGAGCTTCTTCGTGCTGCGACATGCCTCAAATGATAACGTTGTTTCCCAATTTAATACTTGCTATATGGTCAGTATTCGGGTAATCCTTATATATAACAAGGAGGCCCCCAAATGGACATCACCCTCACCGAATTACGCGCCCGATTCGAATCCGAAACTGACATCAAACTCGCCCCGCCTTCCCCCGCCGACTGGCAGGCCTATGCGTTGTGGCTGGAAAACGATGTCGCGCAACGGCTCAACCGCGAGGCCTTGGCGGAGAATGAAAAGCTTCGTGCGGCGTGTTATTGCGCTTCGGAGATTTTGGAGGGGGTGGGGAGGGGGTAGGATTATGCCAGAAAAGGATCTCTCAATGTTGCCAGGTGAGTTGGTTTCCCACAGAACTGGCCTCCCTGACCCTTTCCTATCCACAGATTGGGATATCTTTACCCGCTTTTCCGCTCTCCCCCCAGGGGGACACTATGTCCCCGGTCTTCACACACAGACTACCCCGCTCTGATCAGAGACCTGTTGCATGGTTACGAAGGAAGGGACGGTTAGCCCGCCCCCTTTTGAATGTTCACGCGATGAACGCGGCCTTCGACCGGGACGACGTCCAGAACGGTGTGGCCCTGCTCGGTGACGGAGAGCGGAACGTTTTCCAGGGGTTCGCCGTCGTTGAGCAAGACTTCCAATACGTCGCCGGTGTGTAGCTGGTCCAGCTTGAGTTTCGTCTTCACAAACGTCATCGGACAGTGGTCGCGAGTAATGTCGAGTTGATAGGTACTCATATAAATAACACCTGCCCTCCTTCTGCGAGTTTTAAAAATTTCGCCACGCCTAGCACTTCTTTAAACTGTGCAAAGTCCGATAGCTCCGTTCCCATAATCACCATCGACATTTCGCAGGCATAAAACTTCACGCCCAGATCAACGGACGCTTGCTTGAGCTCCTCCAAAGTCGCCACATTTTGGGATTTCATCATATACGTCATTAATTTCGGACTGATGCCCCCAAAATTTAGGCGACTCAGCGGCAAGTTGTTAAATCCACCCATCAGCATATTAAAAAACCGGGCCAAAAATCCTTTGCCCACGGGCCGGTGGCCTTTTTTGTTTTTGAAGGCATTAAATCCCCAAAACGTGGCAAAAAAGTGGATCTCATATCCTACCGCGGCGGCACCGGAGGCCAGCGTAAACGCCGCTACCGCTTTATCAAAATCTCCGCTAAACAAAATTAAACTTAATTTTTTGGATTCTGTCATTTTTATGATCTCCTGTTACGCCTATGCACTTGGGCGCTCGGTCGTTTATGTATTCATAACCCTATATATATTATAGGATATATCTGAAATATAACAATGGGATTTCATCATACCCCCGAGTTCGAACCATCAAAACTGATCATTTTTATTGAAATCTCAAGAAAGATATGAGACACTACCACCGCTTTTACCAAATACTTTTCTAATCTGAGCCTTACAATTTGCTAACCTCGAGGAGCTGTCATGTCCAACCATAAACGCGTTTCTACTCCTGTCTCAATTCTGAACAGCCCCCCTCCGATCATCGCTCAGCCCGTGACGCAGTTGCCGGGTTATCGACAGGTTTCCGACGAGAGTGTTCGCGCGATTGGGGAACGCATGCGCGATCCTCTGATGAATTTTGACGATCTGGCCCAGGTGGAATTATTAACTGCTGATCAATTCTTGAACTTGGTAGAGGCTGCAAATCAGCTTCCGACCAGCACCAAGAAAACGTTCTGGGTCGGATATTTGCTGTCCCATTACGAAGCCACCAAAACGCAGCCGATGTGGACAGTATCACAGGAGAAATCCGAACAAATTACGGCATCCGTTAACGCACTTCGCCAGTTGCCTCCTGGAGACTCCGATCTTTCGAGGCAAGTATCGGCGGTTTTTGCGACCCTGCCCTTCGATAACCAGACCCTTCGCCAGGTTGGATATCAGGTGAATTTAGCCATTGAGCAAGCGAGAGCATTTGCATTGGCCGACCTTCAACCTACTGACAATGGCGTGCATCCCATCCATTCGTTTACTTGGGATAATCAGAAGCAAATGTTTGCCATCGTTGAACATAAAGACGAAGTTCGTATGTCGGCTGTCGAGATCGGAACCCATGTCAGGACCTTAAACCAGGCCTTTGGACCTGCCTATGCGGCGTTGAGGGAACTCGGTTTCCTACCCACCTCGGCTCCGGCGGACCAGGGCTTGAAGCCCATCGCGGGTTTGGAAAAAGCCCTACAGTCTGTCACGCTTGTTTCAGGGACAGATCTGTCCCTGAAAGCCCGTCATGATGTTTTGAAAGTTCTGATCGGATTGGCAACGGCCCGAACAGCCCAAGACCTGAACCAGCTTGTAAGCAACGTACACTCATTTCAGCCCAATCAGGTGGCTTTTTTTGAAACCCTTATCCCCCTGATTCCTAAGGATCGACAGTTCGTCGCTTGGGCCTTGTTAGCCCACACCAGCTTAGAAAACACGGACTTTCGAACACGCGTATTGGGCAAATTGGACGCCTTTGCAATGGATCCTAGCGTGGGCGACGAACTGGCACAATTGGCTAGCGCAGGCCTAGAGGTAGGTGGTCGCTGCCCCTCAGATACCCGCAACTTTCTCCACCGTCTGTCCCGGTTATTCAGTGGCTATGTTAAGGCAAAATCAGCCGAGTTATTAAAGGCAAATGGAAACGACAAAACGCTAGCCACCATTCACGTTCTGGATCATCTGCTCGGAGCAGCATCTACCTCACTGCAAAAACGAATTCTCGGACTTCTACTAATCGAGATCATGCCCACCCCCAATAGGGGGCCATCGGATGACACACTTAGGAAGGAAGTTGCCCTAAAACGGCCGATAATCGAGCAGTGGTCATCGTTATTTTCAACAGAAGAGTTTCGCCGTCTCATGTTGGGATTCGATGGATATAATCACGTCGATTCCGATCGATTGGGGGGGTTGACCCGGGTGAGGTCGGTCATGGCCATGCAACGTGCCCCTTCTCAGGCTAGCTTGGGGTCTACCCCTTCGATACCCAGTGCACCCAGTGCCGACTCTGTCAGCCCGTCTCCTTCCCGGCAAACACCTAACCAAGGCTACCAAGATGCCTTGGATACGGAGGTGGAAACGGCAAAACTTGCGATAACCCAAGTCACACGCATTGTTCAAACCTTCGGAATCGGTACAGATCAATTCCCGGAATTCAAAACACTTATCAGTCACCGTCCGGGTATCCAGTCCGAGGCATTTTCGGAATGGCTGGCCAAATTTAAACAGATTCAAGCTCAGATCCAGCGGACTATCGACACGCCATTGGAAACATTGGGTTTGTTAGCAGAAACAAGTCGTCCTGCCCTATCGGAACAAGTCACTGTCCGTCTCATCTCTGTTCAAGAGGCGCTCTCACAAAAGGAACATCTCTACACCCTTGCCGAATTGGTAACACTCAGCGAGAGGAAGCAGGCCCTTCTTGCCATGCAAAAGGCTTTGAGCACTGTTACCCTTTCCCAGCCACTGTCTCATGTGTTAGAGACACTAGCGACATGGACCGATCTTCTCGATGAAAAGAAAGACCCTCCACCATCAAAAACATTGTGCGACTTTTATGCCGTAACAGCAGAAAACGTGAAAGGCTTTACAGAGCTGGGCGCGTATCAGCAGAAATTCAGAGCAGCCCAAGCGCTGGAAGACAACACAGATCAACGCCATATCGTCCTAACCTATCTTCGGACATTAATCTCGGCTATGCAATCCAACAAGATACTCAACGTAGATCTGATGGAATTCAAAGTGGAACTCGAATCAGCGGGATCTGCACTCGACGGTTGGAATACCATATGGACGGCTATTACTAAAAAACCAGATAATGCACCCCTCTCTCTCGTCCGCCCAGCATTTTACGCCTTCCAGAAAGCCGCCATTGGCGTAGCATCAGCCCACGATATCCCTCCCAATCTTCTAGAGCTTCTGGCCGCTACTCAAGCCGAACAAGAGGCAACAGATCCATGGAGGCCGCTGTTGAAGTGGCTTAAGACCGCAAACCTAATAAGCCCCTTCTCAACTCCTGATGAGGTTGGCCAAACAGGGGCATCATGATACAGTTTTGTCGGTGTCACAGTTAAAAAACGCCGTTATTTTGGTGGGTATGGCCGGGGTGGGAAAAACCACTATTGGCAAGTACTTGGCCAAGCAACTGGGCTATGCCTTTTTGGACTTGGACCACCAGATCGTCAAAAACACCGGCAAGTCCTTGCACCATTTGATTGCCGAGATGGGTGAGGACGCTTTCGTCGCTCTAGAGGGCAATTCCTTTCGCAATCTGGACCTGACTCAAAAAGTCGTATCCCCCGGTGGCAGCATCGTATACCACCCGGAGCTATTGATCCAAGCCAAAGACACGGCCGTGATTGTGTTTTTACATGATTCCATCAAAAACATCCGCCGCCGAATTTCCAATATGGAAACGCGTGGCATTGTCGGCATCGGTAAACAAAGTTTTGAGCAACTCTACAACGAACGGTTGCCCCTCTATCACAGCGTTGCAGACATTGTCGTAGATATGCACACCACTTCCGACAAAGTCGCCATTGCCAATTTGCTGAATCAGCTTCGACGTTGCCTGCTCGCCCCCCAGAAAACCCCACAAGGAGATACGCCATGACGACCAACCCCACTCCCGCTGCCCAAAGCGAATTTAGCGCTCAGCCCCTTATCGACCTGATGATTTCGCATGGGGCCATTGGATTTTATCAAGACCCGATTACCTTAAAATCCGGCAAAAAGTCCTATTGGTATGTGAACTGGCGTAGCCTGCTATCCGACGTGGCCCTAATTGATCAAGTCACCGATATTTTAATGGCCTTTTCGGCGCATTTGCAGCTGCGCGCGGCAACGTTTTATGGTGTGCCGGAAGGCTGTACCAAGCTGGGCTTGATCATGCAATACAAATGGGCCATGCGCGATGGCCGTCCCAGCGTGGGCAGTGCTGTTTTGCCCATGGGTCGCGGCAAACCGAAAGACCATGGTTTGCCTGAGGACCGTTTTTTTGTCGGGAAGCCGGGAGGACGGCTGGTGGTGCTCGAAGACGTCACCACAACAGGGAGCTCTCTTATCGCCGTATTGGCCCAATTGCGCGAAATGGGCGTCTTTGTAGAGTCTGCCATTACCCTCACGGATCGCGGTAGCCGACGTCCGGACGGACTCACCGTCCGCCAAGCGGTGGAATCCATGGGGATTAACTATTTTCCATTGGTATCTGCCACCGATGTGTTGCCTCACGCCGTTCGCGCACTCAAACCCGCGCCTCACATCGTGGAGGCCCTAATTAACGACTTTCCGGAGAGCCCCACGTTCGCGGAACAACTCCAGGTCGCTGCTGCGAGCAAATCCTCATGACACTGATCGCTGCCCGCCACTGCCTGATCCCCTCCTGTGATGTGGACCTGCCCGACTTTGAGCGTTTGGTCAAAGATACAGCGGATCTGCCCGGTATCGGTGCCTACAAGCTGGGATTTGAGTTGGGCCTGGCTTATGGCCTACCCCGTGTCGTGGAGGTAGCCCGGAGATACACAGACAAGCCCATGATTTATGATCATCAAAAGGCCGCAACTGACATCCCAGATACGGGAGCCAAATTTGCAAAAGTGGTGAAAAAAGCAGGCATCAACAGTGTCATTTTATTTCCACAAGCTGGCCCTATTACGGAGGCGGCTTGGATCAAAGCCTCACGTGATGAGGGCTTGCATGTCATGGTCGGCGGACTCATGACCCATCAGGGCTATGCCGCCTCTGACGGAGGGTATCTTTCGGACGTGGGTATTTGGAATATGTATCGCGTCGCTGCCAAGGCTGGCGTGCGGGACTTTGTCATCCCCGGCACCAAGCCTGACGCGATCAAACCATTGTTAGACGAATTGGCCGTATTGGTGGACCATCCGGTGTACTACTCTCCGGGGCTAGGTACTCAGGGCGGCTCATTTGCGACCATGCTCAGTGTAGTGAAGGCACCTTGGCATCCTATCGTCGGACGCAGTCTGTATACCGCCACAAACTACCGCGAGGCCGCCCAAAAACTGATCGCAGAATTTGAAGCAGCCCTGTAGGGTTGTCAGAACCCCTCTCATAAATCCCAAAGGCCGTCTCAGAATGGCGTCAGGGTGTTCTGTGTGAGCACAAAA
>CAYINU010000011.1:0-30426 GCA_964364855.1 uncultured Candidatus Marinamargulisbacteria bacterium
AGGGCATTTTGAGCGGAGCAGAGGGCTCCATGGCGGTATTATGAGATGGCCTCTACGAATATCGCAAAGCCTGGTGTGGTGGTCATTACCCAAGGGTGTCCTGCCGTTCCGCGGGAAATAAAAAGCACCTCGGTATCCGGAAATTGGGTGGCAATGGGCAATCCGTCATTAACCGTCATGGCCATCAGCGCCGTGGCCAAGGCTTCGGCCCACATGCATGAATTGGATACGACAGTAACACTGGCCAACGGACCCAACACAGGAAGGCCTGTGCGGGGATCCACTACGGCCTGTTGATACAGACTCCGTGTAGCGACGGATCGATTTTCAACGGCCAACCTCATAGCCAGATTAGCCGTTTTGGAGCCAGGGTAACTCACCCCAATGCGCCATTTTCGGTCCGGTGCAGGGCGGCCTTGAACGCGAATGGACTCTCCAACCTCGATAACAAAATCAGGGATCCCTTCGTCAGTCAGCAAATAGGCGATTTGATCCACCGCTAATCCCCGTAGCATGGATGATACCTCAATGGTCAGTTCCGGCACGGTTTTGCGGATGCGGTTTTCGCTCAGCAGTTCCAAATATCGGTAAGTGCCTGGCTGGCGAACACCTCCCACCAAGAGCGTGGTTACATCATAGGCGCCCCCTGTCAGCACCGATATCCGTTGCGCAGCTTCCAGTGCTTGGTAAAGCCATGGATCTACGGTTACAGGCAATGTGCTTTGCAGCGCATTAAAAGAAGCAACTTGACTGCCGTCATGAGACAAGAACCCTTCCGCTCGCTTCAGGATCACATCCGCCTGAGATTGGATCTCGTAGGGAAACCCTTTGTAACGCGGCACCTGCAGCCAAATGCGATAGGGAACGCCAAGACCAAGGCCCTCGAGTTGATAATGGGAAGGCATCATCAGCAAACCGCCCATCATGGCGATGACGGCCGCGGCAAGCGCAACCAAAACATAGCGAATCGCCAACCGGGGCATTAAGACGGGGTTCGGCGAATGAGTTGCATGCGGTAGCGCAGTACCAGACCGGCAATAAAGGCCAGCACGGCAACCGCCGGCGCCAGCAAACACCCCACCAATACGGCGATCAGCGGCAATTGCACCACGATCTTATTGGCCGAATTTCGTACCTCGACATCAAAACGCAACAACCTGGAAATCAGACCACGTATGCGTCCCCACCCTTCTTTTAATAAGGGTTGGCCACGTTCTGGCTCGGCAAAACCGTAGGCGCTGCGCCGAGGCTGTTCAGATTTTGAATTTGTGCGGTTCATACACTCTTTTAATTTACAACTTGCACGGCATTAAGACCAGCGTTCAATTTCCTCAGAGGGTGTCTGAAAAGCCGTCAGGCAAGGAATGCGAGCCTGAGTACGCGGAGCTGTAGCAGCGCTACAGTGAGCACGCGAAGGTGAGCAATGACGCCGCATCACGGCTTTTCAGACACCCTCTAACATATTGAGGGAAAGTGGAAAGCTTTGTATAGTATAGTTCTCATGTCCAATCGCTGGATCATCGTAGGGCTAATCGGTGTCGGACTTGCCACGTTGTTGTGGTGGGGAAGCCGTTCGGATGTGCTTAAAAAAGATCTCGCTCAGGCCAAGGTTCCCGCACAGGCCATCGCCGCACAACCCGTGCCGCTGCCTGACCTTCAACTCAATAGCTTAGATGGCAAACGTTTCAGATTTTCCGACTTTAAAGATCAAGTCTTGCTGGTCGATTTTTGGGCGACATGGTGCCCCCCTTGCCTTGCCGAAGTCCCCGAATTTATCGCCCTTCAAAATGCGTATGCCGGCCAAGTCCAAGTGATCGGATTGTCATTGGATGAGTCATTGACCGAACTAAAACAGTTCGTCGCAGCCAAAAAATTAAACTACCCCGTCGTGGTTATTACGGATACCATCGCCGCGCAGTTCGGAACCATCGACCGCATACCGACCACTCTGGTTGTGGATCGTAAAGGTAACATCGTCAAAGTGCTCACGGGATACCATTCCAAGGCGCAACTGGAATCGGAAATAAAGCCCCTGCTTAAATGATCGGCCATCACGGTCCGGATTACCCCTTACTGCTTTTAGGCGCAGTACTGGGATTGGTATTTGGCAGCTTTTTAAACGTCATTATCCACCGCTTCCCCCGTGGCGAGACAATTGGGTGGAGTCGTTCCCGGTGTTCCCATTGTCACCGCCCATTGTCTGCCCTAGATCTTATTCCCGTGTTGTCGTTTTTGTTGTTGCGCGGGCGGTGTCGCCACTGTCGAGAGGATATTTCCTGGCGCTATCCCGTGGTGGAGCTTGGCAGCGCGGCCATGATGGTTGTAATCCTGCATATTTTCGGGCTGGGATTGGCGGCCCTGTTTTGGGCCATTTTTGCCTGGACCACGTGGGGATTGGTATGGACGGATATTGAAACCCAGACGCTTCCGGATCGACTGACGATCGGACTCGCCATGGTGGGTCTGGCCAAAGCCTTATGGCTGGGTGTACTGGTACAAAGTGTATTGGCCGCGGCTGCGGGTGCTCTCATCCTGCTTGTGATTCAAGGATTGGGGTATCTGATTTACCGTAAGCCCGTCCTGGGTTGGGGTGACGTTAAGCTTGAAGCCGCCATCGGGGCCTATTGGGGGCTCATTCATACCCTAACAGGGCTATATGTCGGGTTTATATTGGGTGGGGTGTGGGCCCTGATTTTGGTCATCACAAAACGCAAAAGTCGTACGTCTTACATGCCATTCGGACCGGCGCTTTTGGCCGGTATCTGGATCGCGCTGCTTCGGGGTCATGTCATCCGAGAATTTTTGCTGGGCTAATACCGGCACCGCGCTATTGGAATGGGTATTGGTGCTTGCACTGGTCAGCACAGTGATGGTGAGCTTGGGCTCAGGAATGATGTCAGCAGGTCCGGCCCTTCAAAATCGGGTGACTGGTGTCTTGGTCTATCAATTTTTGTCGACGGCCCGGCAGGCTGCGATGGCCCTAGGAACGGATACCGTGATAACAGTATCCCCCACGGCACTGGTTTTAAAAAACGGCCAGACCCAGACCATTTTAACAACACTGTTCACTCCCCGCGGCACCACGATACGCAGCAATCAGAACCTGGGGTTTAAGGCCAATGGTAACAGCAAATTCGCCGGTACCGTGTGGGTCGAAACCGGGAGAGCGCAGACCGTCATTACAGTAGGGGTAGGATTTGGCCAAATCCGCATGCACTAAAGAATTTGCTACTGTAAGCCTGCTCGAACGGCCCCTAAAAAATGGCTGGTTATTGCTCGAAACGGTACTGGCATTGGGTGTCTTGGCACTGATGTTTTCAGGCATCTGGTTGGGCATTGCCGCATTCTCCAAACCGCTGAAAAACCTGGTGGATACGGAAACACGTTTTGCCACGGCACAAAACCAGGCAGAGCGGCTCCGGGCCGGTGTGGCAGACCCCGCAATTCGCAAAGTTGTCCTGCCCGAGGGACTGAACCGATACGAAATCGAGATCCGGCCCGGGCTTACGTTGGACTATGTCGCACCATAAGGGGTTTGCCCTGCTTGAAATCACCGTGACCCTGGCCGTACTGGCCATTGCGTTACCATCTGCCACACAAGCCTTGCTGGGTGTGCAGCGTTATTTTCATGCCCGAATGACAGATATTACCCGTACGCACGAGCAACGCTATTGCGCCCAGTTTGTCCGGCGGGAGGTCCATGACGCGACGTCCATCGACATGGCAGGACCCACGCAATTACGCTTTACCGACAGTCTTGGCCGTTCGGTGGCGTACTTACTGGAAAAGGGCCAGTTCAAACGCCGTCAAACCCAATGGCAAAATGGCAAATCCACCCTATCTACCCAGATCCTCAACGACCGATGGCCAGTCACCCAGCTGGCCATTTCACGTCCTTTTCCACATGTCATTCGGATCTCCATCGGAACATCGGAAGGTATGCTGCAATGGGAGATATACATCCCCAATGACGCCTAGAGGTAGCATGATGTTGGGCACGCTAGTGGCGACGGCAGCTATCGCTACTAGCCTGTCCACCATGTTTAGGGCACTGGTGCTGGCGCAACAGTCCCAACGCATGGCCATTAACGGCGCACGAGCCTACTATGCAGCCGCCTCAGGTGCCCACATTGCCAGGGCCTATTGGGCGCAAATTCCCATGGATAGCCAGGCCGATCAACGGTTTGCCAAGACACTGCCAGAGACAGTTTCTGGCTTCTGCCCCGATCTGGGGCTGGCCACTACACTCTGCTTGTCGCGGTCCCCAACCTATCTATATGCCCTGGCCCGCATGCCCGGTGGTGAGCAGCGACTTTTCCGATGGCGAGCTATTGCGGTACCGGATAGCCCGCCTGTCTTTGCCGAGGAACACATTTTTTTGGACTTATGACGTTTCCTGCCAATTGTCCCCGACGGCAATATCCACTTCCAACGGGACGCCTAGAGATACAGCCCCCATCATTTCTTGGCGGATGAGCTGAGTCAGACGATCTATTTCGCTTTCGGCGGCCTCAAATACCAGTTCGTCGTGAACCTGGATCAACATCCGACTTTTAAAGTTTTCGGCCTCCAACCGTCTTTGGATGGCAATCATGGCGAGCTTGATGATGTCGGCTGCCGTACCCTGCACACGGGTATTGATGGCCGTACGTTCGGCAAAGCCTCGCCGAGCCGGATTGGACGATTTGATATCCGGAATCGGTCGGTTTCTACCCAGTTCGGTTTTGACAAAACCGTGCTCCCTGGCAAATGCCAACGTGGCATCCATAAATCGGCGGATGGTCGGGAATTGATCGTAGTAGCTGTTGATGATGCCCTTGGCCTCTTTGGCGGAAATGCCCAGCTGTTTGGACAATCCAAACGCCGACTGACCGTAAATGATCCCAAAGTTGACCGTTTTTGCCCGATAGCGCTCTTCTTTGGTAACGGCATCCACCGGCTTTTGAAAGATCCGAGCAGCGGTATTTTTGTGAATGTCTTCCTGGTTGCGAAAGGCCGCCTCCAGATGGGCGTCACCGGATAAATGGGCCAAAATCCGAATCTCGATTTGCGAATAGTCGGCAGACATTATTTTATAACCCGGATCGGCAATAAAGGCGCGGCGAATTTTGCTGCCCTCCGTAGTACGGATGGGGATATTTTGTAGATTGGGATTAGTCGATGACAGGCGACCCGTCACTGCCACGGTTTGGTTAAAGCTGGTGTGAATGCGACCCGTACGCGGATGGATCAATTGCGGCAGGACACGCACATAGGTATTCATGAGTTTTTCAAGTGTGCGATAGCGCAACAGCAGCTCGGCAACGGGATGCTGGTCACGCAGTTCCTCGAGCACGGAGGAGTCCGTCGAAAAACCCGTTTTGGTTTTGCGTACCGTCGGCAACCCCAACTTTTGGAACAAAATCTGGCCCAATTGCTGGGTCGAATTGAGGTTAAATACCTCGCCGGTAAGGCGGTAAATATCAGCCGCCACTTTTGACAATTCAACTGAAAAGTCACTTTCCAGCGTAGCCATATACGTCGTGTCCAGACGCACACCGGTTTTTTCCATTTTGGCCAACACCAACTGCAGGGGCATTTCCATGTCATGAAATAGCCGAGTCAATTGCTGGACTCCCAGTTGCGGTTCTAAAAAGGCCCTGAGTTGTGTGGTGTAGATCACATCCGCAGCCGCATACTGAGCTGCCTGCTCCACTGTGACATCCGTGATACGGCCTTTTTTACCCACCAGTTCCCTAAACGTGGTCATCGCCACCCCCAAATGGCGCTCCACTGCACTTTTTAAGTCCATCGGCTCTCCCGGATACAGCAGATAATGGGCCAACAACGTATCGAACTGTAGCCCGCGCAACGTCACGTCATAGTTTTGGAGCACGAGACAGTCAAACTTCCCATGATGAGTGACTTTGGGAATGGCGGGATCTTCTAAAAACGGCTTGAGGGTGGTCAATATCGGAGACGCATTATTCCCAGTATCACGCACATTTTCCATGAGGGCCAGTAACGAAGTGTCAGAGGAAACTGAAAACGGCAAATAAATGCTATTGGTTTCGGAAAACGCCAAGGCAATACCCACAATCTGGGCATCCAAAACAGATAGTGACGTGGTTTCCAGGTCAATGGTAAACCCGGCACGAAGTTGCGGCTCGTAGCTCCGGAGATCCGCCACATCCGTTATGACACGCACCGGCAGGTCCGAAATATTTTTCTCCACATGCGCCACCGGTGTGGGCATCTGTTTCTGATATAGCCGGCTTAGCGTGGTAAAACGGTATTTTTCAAAGGCAGACAACAACCGTGGCCAGTCCGGTGCAAACAGCAATTCTTCCAAAGTCACCGGGACAGGCACGTGACAATCGATGGTGGCCAATTCACGAGACAGCATGGCCATATCTCGCCCATCTGCCAGCTTTTGCCGGACATGGGCGGGATTAATCTCCTCCAAATGCGCATAAATCCCATCCAGACTGCCCCATTTTTGTAGCAAGGTTACGGCCGTTTTTTCCCCAATTCCCGTCACACCCGGTATATTGTCCGAGGCATCGCCCTTGAGTGCTTTAAGGTCGATGATGTGGCTCGGATCCAGGCCATACCGTTCCCGAACGGCCAAGGGCGTGTAGGTCTTGATATCCGAAACCCCTTTTTGATTGGTCAACACAGCCGTGGTAGGGCAAACCAACTGCAAGGCATCCAAGTCCCCCGTCATAATGAGGCACTCGACTTCCTGAGCCTCTCGGGCAAAGCGACACAACGTCCCGATCAGGTCATCGGCCTCATGCCCCGCCAGATTTTGACGATGGATACCCATCTCATCCAGAACGGTTGTGAGCAGTGGGATCTGCTTGACCAAGTCCTCCGGCGGCGGCGGTCGGTGGGCCTTATAAGCGGCATATCTTTGCTCCCGCAGGGTCGGTTCTTTGGAGTCCAAACATACGCACAGGTAGTCGGGATTGTAATCCACAATGGCTTTCATCATCAGCGAAACAAACCCATAAACCGCATTCACCGGCGTGCCGTCCGGCAAAGACAGATGTCCCGGCACCGAAAAATACGCACGAAAGAGCAATGAAAATCCGTCAATTAAAAAGAGCTTTTTGGACATAGGCTTTAGTTTAGCCTATCCCCCCCATTTCATACTATTTCCAAACATTTATGTTACCTGCGATGCTTGGGAAAGGGCCTTGGCCTGCCATAGCGTCCGTGCTTTTGGCGACCCAACAGATAAATTCTTTGCAGTGTAACGCAAAGTCTTTGCGGGTCCAATCCTGCATCGTATACTGGGTTTTGCAACAAGGTCTACATAATCGAAGTGGAAAGGAAAATGAGGATGATCCCATCTGATTTAAAATACACCGAAGAGCATGAATGGATCCGCGTCGAAGGCGACACGGCTATCATCGGTATCACCGAACATGCAGCCAACGAATTGGGCGAAATTGTCTTCGCCGAGCTTCCCCAAGTCGGCGACAGTTTTTCTCAGATGGACGAGTTCGGATCTGTGGAATCCGTCAAAACCGTCTCCAGCCTGTATCTTCCGGTATCGGGCAAAATCACCGAGATCAACACGGTCCTGAGCCAGTCCCCCAATCTCATCAACGATTCCCCTTATGACAACGGATGGCTGGTAAGGGTCACCATCGCAGATCCCCTGGAACTCGATGACTTGATGTCGGCGAATCAGTACAAGGCGTTCTTGCAGCGCTTATAGCCCTCTAAATCAGGGCTGTCAAAAATTTGGAGGCTGAGATCACGCGGACGTCTTGGTTCTCCATGTCGACATGCTCTTTGCTAACCACTTGGTAGGCGAAGGGCACGTTGAGGCGTTGTTTAAAATACATCAGCGACTGGGAAATCCCGGTATTCTCTGACTTCACTTCGCATAAGAACCACGGCTTTCCGGAGAGGGTGACTAGGAAATCGACTTCTCTTTTATCGGCGTCCCGAACAAAATGGAGATCCGCTTTATACCCTTCCTGATCTTTCAAAAAATGGACATATTTTAATAGGTGGCTGGCGACTAAATTTTCAAAACGAGCGCCGGTACCTGAGATTTCCGACCAGTCCCACAGATACAGTTTAGGCTCCTTTTTAAGGGACCGAATGGTGTGAGAAGTGAAGGGATAAATTCGGAACTGATAGTAGAAAGCCTCCAAAATATCCATCCAATGAGAAACCGAACGGTGCGTCACTTGAAGATCCTCTCGCATGGAATTTAATGACAACAACGATCCCACTCGGTCGGGCAGTAAGGTAGTCAGAAGCCGAAAATTTCCGATATCGCGGAGCGGTTCGAGATCTCGAATGTCTTCTTGGCACATACGTTCGACGCGCTCATTTTGCCAACGCCGAAGGGTGTTTTCGTTTTGCCTCAATAGAGGCTCTGGGAAGCCGCCAAATTGCAACAATTCTTTCAGCGTCACCGGATGAAAAGAGGAGCCAAATTCCAATGCCGCTCCTGCCATCTGTGTAGGCTTCGATGCATGGAGCTCTGCCAACGAAAAGGGATGCAACCGATAGTAATGATATCGACCTTGCAGAGAATCCCCTCCTTTCCGATAGGTATCCAGGCGGGCGCTGCCGGTGACAAGAAACGCCATTCCCGACTTCCGGGTGTCATATTCCCCTTTGATAAAGGACTTCCATTTCGGATATTTGTGTAACTCGTCCAAAATAATGAGGTCCGTCCCAGCGGGCCAAACCCCAGACAAAATCTGTCTCTGGTTCTCTCGTTTGTCCCAATTGAAATACAGAGCATGCGCAAAACAGCCGGAAATCACGTCTTTAGCCAGCGTGGTCTTGCCCACCTGGCGAGGCCCTCCCAAAAAGACCATCTTTTCTTTCAAATCGTCCACGATGTAAGGAGCTAAGTACCGATTTTTGAACATAAACAGAGAATACGTGTTTTTTTGCGTAAAAGCAAATTTTAGAGTTCTTTTTTTTGCTTTTAGTCAAAAAAAGACAGGTTGGTGAGAGGCTCCTTATGCGCGGCTAAGGTAGTCCAACGTGTCCTTAAATATCGTAATGCCATTGCGGGTCAGAATCGATTCCGGGTGGAACTGGTAACTGACGAATCGGGCCCCTCGCATGGCCAAAATATTTTTCTGGCTGTCTATACTCGTCTGAATACCACGAACTGGAGCAGTCTGTTTCGGAATAAATGTGTTGTAAAAGCCTACCTTTTCCGGCCGACCAAACAAATTGATGTCAGCTTGAACCCCCTGGGCTGGCACGCGTTTCTTACGCACGGGAATATGAAAATAGCGGGCAATTAACTGGTGCCCCAAGCATACCCCAATAAATTTCCGTTTGCCTTTGACCAACGCGTCAATAAGCGCCAAGTTGTGCATCATTTTGTCATCATCGGAATTCGGGTCGCCAGGCCCTGGGCCTATCAAAAACAGGGTATTGGCTGATGCTCGCTTGATCTTGGACGGGGTCAGACGGGAATACCTAACGATAGAGACCCGAGCCCCCATGCGGCCCAGCATATGGCGGATCATCTGGGTAAAATCGTCGGCGTTATCAATAATGACAATCCGAATGCCTTTAAACAGCGTGCGAAAGGACCGGTCTTGCTCTTGCGAGAAAAACCAAAACGACGACAGATTTTGATTGCGGCTCACCAAGGCCTCCATCAGCTCGTCATCGTTTAAGAGCGGAGGCAACAGACGAGGCGTAGGAGTCGCCTTTTCGCCAGAAAACAAACTGGCAACGGCTGCCATTTTGGATTGGGTTTCTTTGAGTTCTTCGGTGGGAACGGAATCCCGCACCAAGGTCGCCCCCACGCTAATGTTAAACTGGCCATCCGTTTTCAGTTGCAAGGTTCGGATAATGATTGGGGAATCCAGATAGTCCTCACCCTGGTCGTCGGTGCCCACGAGGGCGATCATGCTGGCATAATAACCACCGGTTTTGGGATGGTACTTCGCAATAATGCGGCAGGCATTTTCCAACGGACTGCCCGTAACAGTGGCCGCGAACATCGAGTCTCGCAACAGGTCGATGATGTCTTTTTTGCTTTTGCCCACCAGCAGATATTCGGTGTGAATGAGCCGTGACATTTCTTTGAGCAGAGGGCCGATGATGGCCCCTCCGGCCTCACACATACGCGCCATCATTTTAAGTTCTTCGTCTACCACCATAAACAATTCGTTAACTTCTTTGGGGTTCTGCAAAAAAGCCAGCAAATCCTGTTTAAATCGACCGGTGGTCGGCAAAGCCCCCCCCTTGCGAAAGGTCCCACTAATGGGATTCATCTTGACCTTGCCGCCCGTGACTTCCAAATGGCGCTCCGGCGTGGATCCCAAAAAAATGGTTTCTCCATCGTAAAAAATATATTTCCAATACGTCCCATAATCGGTGCGCAACAAGGCCCCGTACATGCTCAGCGCAGCAGCCAAATCAAACCGTTTGATACGCCCATAAAATGTGCGTGGGATCACAAAATTGGCCCCTTCGCCATTGCCAATTTCGTCTCGGGTTACCTTGTTAACCAAGTCTTTAAACTGGGCGTCGGAAAGATCTGAGGTCAGCGTACCGGAAAGCGATACGCCACGAACCGGCAGTTGCGCCAGCAAATCGACAACGGCCATTTCCTGAGCCGTGTCGATCTCCAGTGTCAAGATAGGATGGCCCTCATCCTGAACCGGGTACCCTTTTTCTTTTAATTGGGCAAACGGAATCACATTGACCGAGCGATAGGTGCGACCGCTTGGTGTCGGGGCCCCTTTTCCGCGGGACAGTTGGGAAAGCATCCTTTTTTTAGCGGCATGGCCAAACAACGCCAAGACCTGATCCTGATCTTGTTTTTGAATGAGACAGAACGGGCGATTAAATCGCAACTGGGTCATGGTTTCACCCGCTCTAAAATCGCATCTACCACTTTCAAAAACCCTTTTTTATACCCGGAGTCGGGCAGTACCGATAACGCCGTCACCGCCTCGTCCAGGGTGCGATGAATAATCGCCAATGTTTCGGCCAAGGCTTGAGACGCACGTACCCGGGACAAAAGAGCCTGATAATTCGGCTGACTCGGTGCAGACAGCAACCGAATCAAATCGGCTTTCTCAGCTGGCGGAACACGTTGCAGCAATAAAATCACCGGCATGGTCGGTTCTCCCATTTTAAAATCCTGGGCCCCATCCTTACCCAAGATTTGCCCATCATTTAACACATCTAAGTAGTCATCGGTGAGCTGAAACACCACCCCCAATTTACGACCAAATTCACCAAGCGCCGCAATTTGGTTGTCCGACGCATCGGCCATAATGGCCCCGCTGCGGCATGCAGCAGAGAACAATACACCGGTTTTTTGTTCCAAAATGCGCAAATAGCTGTCCATATCCAAATCCCAATTTCCCCGGTCAAATACCTGCCGCATTTCCCCCAGGCACATTTGTCTGACGGTTTCACTAATGGCGCGCAGTACATCACGGTTGTCACTCTTGGCAATAAAAGCCAGGGATTCGGCATATAAGTACACCCCGTATGCCGTAGCCGTTTCCGGGCCCCATTGCGCCTGCACGGATGGTCTGCCATGGCGAAGTGGCGCATGGTCAATAATGTCGTCATGCACCAATGACGCCATATGGATGAGCTCCAAAGCCGCCGCGATATTGTAAATCTGGTCCGGACGGGGTGTCCTGGCGGTGGCAAAATAGGACAACAGACAAAGGATAGGCCTCAGGCGCTTTCCGGGACTGGCCACCATGGCGACATTGATGGCCCGAACACCCGACTCTTCGCAGGCAAGCAGCCGTTCGGAAAGACGGGTCTCCACCGCATCCAGATGGGTCTTAATCGCTAGAGCAAATGGCATAGGACGTCGACATCCACATATTTTTCGATCAGGTGTTGGGCAGTAGCAATTTTTTCGGCATCTTCGGCCCTCATTTTAAGGATCATATGATTGATTTTTGACGCGACCGAAAACGAATCTTCTTCGACCAGAAGTAAGGGGATTTCGGCCCGCTTTAATAGGTTCAAAATCTTGCGATGAGGCCGGATACCATTGGTAAAGATAATGGCCGACACGGTATCGGCCCGATTCGGATCCATCGTGTGCCCCAGCAGGGCCGTCAAAATAACTTCTTCCCGATTCCCCGGCACAATCAGTAAGGTATTTTTTGAAAAATGATCAATGGCGTCATGGGGGATCTGGTCACCGATAATAAACTTTTGGACCAGATTGCTCAGGCCGGATTCGCCGCCAAGCAAAGTCGCATCCACTTCATCCACCAGCTCCCGGACCGGCGGCCATGACAGGGACTGTTCCATGGGAATGGCACCCAACAACCGAATTCCTTTTTCGGCCAAGGCAATCTCGACTAAGGACTTCACCTTGTCGTATTTGTCGGGGCGTACCTTGTTCATGATCACACCGATAACCTCGACGCCCATCAGATCAAATTGGGCTTTGTTGAGCATAATTTCATCGATGAAACTCCCTATTCCACCCAGCGCCACCAAGACGACCTTGGTACCCAATACCCGGGCAACGGTCGCATTGGACAAATTGAACACCGACCCCACTCCTGCATGCCCCGTGCCCTCGTAGAGAACAAACTGTTTGTTGCGAATCAACCGGGCTTGCGCTGCCATCATTTGGTCCTGCAGGACTTGTGGGTTAGTTCCGGAATGGATGAATTCCTCTGTAAATCCCCGTGGAATGGCAATGGGACTCATATCCGAAATCGCATCTTTGAGGCGATAGGTTTTGTAGATTAGGACCGCATCTTTGTCGATCTTTTTGCCATCAACCAAGAGGTACTGCTGACCGACCGGTTTCATGTAGGCTGTTTTTTTGAACCGTTTGCGGAACTCATTAAAAAGGCCCAGCGACACCATCGTCTTGCCATCGTTTTGACGCGTTGCAGCCACAAAGAGTTGTTTCATATGCAAGCAGACTAAAGCTTATGTGAAACGTACAGCGTGGCAATGCCAAATGCCAGGGGAGCCGCCTTGGCGTCTTCAAACCCGGCCGCACCCATTAAGCGCAAAAACGACTTGCCGTAAGGGAAGGCTTCGACTGTCCGGTTGAGGTAACGATAGGCTGCGGAATTGCCAGAAATAAAGCCGCCCAGAACCGGTAATACATGCCGGAAATAGGCCAAATAGATCTGTCGGATCACCGGATTGGCGGGCAAGGAAAACTCCAATACCGCCAGCCGGCCGCCCGGCTTCAATACCCGATGGGCCTCCCGCATCACCCGGACCGGATCCTCCACGTTACGAATCCCAAACGCAATAGTCACCACATCAAACGCATCATCGGCAATATCCAAATGATGCGCATCACCTACCAAAAACTGAATCCGACGCAATGGATCTCTTTTTTCTTGTTTAGCTTGGGCCAGCGCAATCATAGCTCCCGCGGCATCGACGCCAACCGCTTGGCTTAGTGACGGAGAGCGATGGACCAACGAGAACAATACATCGCCAGTGCCGGTAGCCAAATCCAACACGTTTCGGGGTTGCAGATCCGTAGCAGATTCGACAAGGCGCCGGCGCCATAAAATATCCTGACCCAACGATAGTACCCGGTTTACGCGATCATAGCGTCCGGAAATATCATTAAACATGTCCGTGACGGCCTCGGGATTCTCTTTTGCGTTCAACACGGTATCAATGGCCATAGCCTACTATGATGCACCGGGGAGCGGTTTTGCGTCAAATAAGGAGGCAGCGTATACTATGAATGTACGCCAAGCTCAGAACCAAACGAACTCGAATTTTTCGCCAACTATATAAGGAGACTTTCATGCCCAATGCCATTTTTTCTGAACTTGGCCCCGAGATCGTAAACGCCAATTCCATTCCTCAGGATCTGTATGAAAAATACGAGGTCAAACGCGGTTTGCGTGACAAGGACGGCAGCGGCGTCCGGGCCGGCCTAACCAAAATTTCCGCCGTCATGGGAAACCGCAAGGCGGAATGGGACACCATCCCCATCGAGGGGGAGCTGCTTTATCGCGGTGTGAATATACGTGACATTATGGAGTCCTTTGGCCCAGACTCCAGGCATTGTTTTGAACGGGTAGTGTTTCTGCTGCTGGTCGGATGCGTATGTTCTGAGGCCCAACTCAACACATTGGAAACCTATATTGGTTCCCATATGAGTTTGCCTGAAGCCATCACCAAAAACATCATCGAAGGCCTTCCCGGTAAAAACGTGATGAACAAGCTGCAAACCTGTATTTCCGCCTTGTACGGATACGATCAAGACCCCGACGCGTTGGATTCATACGAAAATTTTATTAAGAGTTTGAATCTCATTGCCAAATTTCCCACGATTATCGCCTATGCCTATTTGACAGCATCCAAACCCAATCCCAAATTCGTTGCCCCAAAACCCGAATATTCCCTCGCCGAAAATTTCCTCTATATGCTCCGCGAAGGCACACCGGCATCAGCCATGGAAGCCCATATTTTGGATCTGTGCTTGGTATTGCATGCCGAGCATGGCGGTGGTAACAACTCTACCTTCACGACCCACGTCATCTCGTCCACAAATTCCGATATTTACAGTGCCATCGTGGGGTCTTTGGGCAGCTTGAAAGGTCCTTTGCATGGTGCCGCCAATCAAAAGGTCATGGAGATGATGGCTAACATCGCCAACCATGTGAAGGATTGGAACAATGTCGATGAATTGTCTGCCTATCTCACCCAGATCATCGAAAAAAAAGCCAATGACAAGTCTGGCAAAATTTATGGCTTGGGCCACGCGGTGTACACGCTGTCGGATCCCCGTGCCATTCTGCTCAAAGAGCACGCCGAAAACCTCGCCAAAAGCAAAGGTCGCGAAAAAGAATTGAAACTCTACTACAACGTCGAAAAACTCGGGCCGGAATTGTTCCAAAAAATCAAAGGCGATAAAAAAGTCATTTCGGCCAACGTCGACTTTTTCTCCGGCTTTGTCTACGACTGCCTCGGCATTCCGGAACCGGTGTATACAGCCATGTTTGCCATGGCGCGGGTTGCCGGGTGGTGTGCGCATCGCATCGAGGAAACGATTTCCGGCAAGCGGATCATCCGACCGGGATACAAGTTCGTCGGGTAGTTCTAAACTATTTTTGTGAAATCTCGTCCCGCCAATTTCGAAAAATAAATTGTATGTGCCCATCCCCATCTCGACGGCTTCCCTATTTATGAGACCAGCTCCTCTAGGTACTTACCATTTTTTCACAAGGCAGGAACCATGAAACGAACACTCGCAGTTGCGCACAATATGCCGCTTTCGGCTGACCAGGTTGGGCTTTTTAAGCGGGTGGGACATGATGGCCGTAGCCCGTTTAGCTGCGTGGAACCCCTCACCGAATCCTTGCCCGATCATTCCGAGCTAAAAGACCGTTTGCGCCACTTCCAAAAAGAGGTCTATGGCATTTTGGATAACGTACTGGCACTGATCAAGACAAACACCGCGTTAACCCCAGCAAATACGACGCCGCTTTTGAGCGGACTCCTCACTCAATTTAGAGCGTTAAACACATGTCTTGAAGAAAACAAATCAACAATTCAGACCGCCTCCCAGGGCGACTTTGCAGAGGCGGTCAAAGACAATTCATTCTACAAAATGATCATCGATAGTGTCGCCGAAGCAGCCGAGAAATTTGAGTCCTTGATTTCCAAGCTTTGCCCCACCCCGCAGCCAGGAACAGCAACCCGTCAAATCAACATGAACAATGTCGCGCGCTTTGCCTTGCAGCAGGGGATGCTGGCACGAAACGATGGACAACAGGTCACACTCAATTGTCCTGACTTAACTCTGGAAGAAACACATGCAACCGGATTGCTAGAGTCTTTTGTCCATAATGTGGTATTAAATGCCGCTCAACATTCCCAATGCACCGCTATCCTAGTCAATGTCGAGATATATGAAGATCCAACCTTTGGCCGGTTTTATATCGTATCCGTCACGGATAACGGAAAAGGATTGAGGGCCGATAAGCTGCGAGAATTCAACGCGGTCGAGCCTCTGACACCTGGTTTTCTTACCGACCTCGGGGGGTCAGCCACCAGCTCAGCAAGCATGTCTGGTCCCACGACGCCGGTTTTAGGTGGTGGAACTCGAATTGCCTCAGCGGCAACCACGCCAAGTAAACGCTCCCTATCGAGCGCACGCTCCTATTCCAGCGGTGTGCCCCAGTCCGTATCTGACCAACACCGCCGACATCAAAATTGGGGCGTGGGCACTTTAAACGTCATTGGAGGCATCCGTGGCATCGACGGTGGTCTAGTACGCTTCGAAAGCCCCGTTGTGGACCCAAGCATGCTGTCGGGTCTGGGCACCTTTCCGGGAACACTGGTTATCGCCCAAATTCCGGACTTGAAACCTGCAAGCTAGTCGCTAGCCAACCGGCCCGTCCAGCTTCTCTACACGCCGGACATGGCGTCCGCCTTCAAAGGGGGTATCCAGCCAGGTCTGGACCATCTGTATAGCCGTTTCGGGCGACGTCGTTCGGCCACCCAGGCAAATGATATTGGCATCGTTGTGGGCCTTGGCCATTTGCGCTGTGTAAGGATCAAAAACGACGGCCGCGCGGATACCGGGGAATTTGTTCGCCCGGATACACATGCCAATGCCGGTACCACAGACCAAAATGCCACGGTCCACTGCTCCCACTCGAATGGCCTGCGCCACTTTGTCGGCAAAGTCAGGATAATCCACTGAGTCTGGGGCATTCACACCCAGATCCAAAATAGTTAGGTCTGGGTAGCGGACCTCAAGGTCATGTTTGATGCTATTTTTCAATTCAAATCCGCCATGGTCGGCGGCAATGGCCAGTTTCATTTGGATTCCTCGCGTACTTTTTCGATGGGTAACCTTACTTTAAAGACGGTATTTTTTCCAGGATCCGAGACAAACGCAATCTGCCCATGATGGGCATGGACAATTTTTTGGGTGATGGCCAAGCCCAATCCGACATGGTCGGGTTTGGTGGTAAAAAACGGCAAAAAGATCTGATCCTGATGTTCGGGCGCAATACCTGATCCGCTATTGCTGATCTGGATTTCTGCAAACTGGTCGTGTCGTTTGAGTGTCATTTCGATAGATCCGCCATAATCCGGTACGGCTTCGGTGGCGTTAACTAGTAGATTCAAAAATACCTGGACCAGTTTGTGCCGATCCGCAATGACCTTGGGTGCCAAAAAATAGGTTTTTGAAATGGAAACCGCCATATCCGGATATAAACTTTTGACGATGGTGATGACTTCATCCAAAACCTCGGCGAGGGCCACGGGGGCTTGGGCCAAGGTCCGAGAATCCGCAAAGTCGGTAAAATCACTGATGATTTTGTCCAAGCGCTCTAACTCAAATCGCAAGACATGATAGTGTTCGGGTTTCAGTTGGTTTTGCAGTTCCGGCATTTGCAAGATCAGTTTCATGGCCGTCAGGGGGTTGTTGAGTTCATGGGCCAAACCGCGGGCCATCAGTTGTAGAGATTCCAATTGGTCTACCGGCACAGGGTGGGATACCGGAATGGCGGGAAGGGGGATCAGCAGGACATATTGCATGTCTTCTTGCCGAAATTCGGTTGCCAACATCGGTCCGGCCGGTGCTGTTTTAAAGTGAGGAGCATCAAAAGGCAATTCCGATAACAATGTGACCAGCCAACTGCGGTTGGCTTCATCTGCCAAATGGGCCTTTGCCCAGGCATTCGCATGCCACTTGCCGATACCGGACCGGGCCAGCACACCCCAAGGCATGGTATCGGCCCAGTGCGGGGCCGCCACAGATGTGCGGCCCCGCTGCGCCCAAAGCCATCCCCCCACCCACCCCAGCACACTCCCCGCTACAGCCAGGACGATGAACCCGATCATGACATCAGCTCCGGCCAGAAGGTGGTAAGGGCGTCCTGCCACGACAGGACGGGCAGTCCTGTCGCAGACAAAAACTTGTCAATGGCCAGCCGGCCATTTGCAGGCCGCCCCGCCACAGGCCCCCGGGCCTGTGCCACATAGTCCGCTGTTGAAATCGGTAGGACTTTTGTCGATAAATGGGCTTTTTTGATGGCCCAGCACGCCAAGTCATACCAGGTCGTCTCGCCCTGGGCTCGGAAATGATAAATCCCAAACGGGATACGTAACGTCAGGGCCGTATAGACGGCTTCGGCCACTTGCCAGGTCCAGGTGGGACTTCCCCACTGGTCATTAATCACAGTCACGTTATCGCGGGTTTTGGCGGCCTGCAAAATCTTGGCCAGAAAATGGGTGCCATTTTTACCGTAGAGCCATTGCACCCGGAAAATATAATGTTTGGCCAAAGCCACATTCAGGGCCATTTCACCCGCGAGTTTTGAGGCCCCGTAAACACTGATCGGATCAGGCAGATCGGTTTCGACGTAAGGCGTGGCTTGGGTTCCATCAAACACATAATCCGTCGAAAAATGAACCATGGGTAACTGCAGCGATTTGCAAACCGTCGCGATGACGCCAACCGCATCACCATTGAGTAAAAATGCCTCTTCGCGGTGGGTCTCACATGCGTCCACCGCCGTATACGCTGTACAGTTAATCACAGCCGTCACATCGCGATGCCGAGACAGCACACGATGCACCTCAGCGTGACGTGTGACGTTGCAGTCCACACGGGAAAACACAACGACCTCAGCCGCTTTTCCTTCGAAAAACCGGACGATATCCGACCCCAACATTCCGCCCGCGCCGAGAAGAATAAGTTTCATGGGAAAATATTCACCTTTTTTCTATTGTACGCTAGGATAGCGGTATGCATACCAGCCTCTATCGAAAGTACCGGTCCCACACCTTTTCCGAGATGGTGGGACAGTCCCACATCGTTACCATACTGAGTAATGCCATCACCCACAACCGGCTGTCCCATGCCTACATTTTCTCGGGTCCACGCGGCACGGGGAAAACATCCACAGCCCGGATTTTAGCGAAGGCTTTAAACTGCCGCAATGGCGCTACGCCAACGCCCTGTATGACCTGTGATTTGTGTTTAAAAATCACAGCCGGACAGGCCGTGGATGTCATCGAAATCGATGCCGCTTCTCACACCGGCGTGGACAATATTCGGACCCTAAACGACCAGGTCAACTTCTCGCCTGTAGAGTGTCGGGTAAAATTCTATATTATCGACGAAGCGCACATGCTAAGCAGCGGAGCGTTTAATGCGTTACTCAAGACCATCGAAGAGCCCCCCGCCAATACGGTTTTCATTTTGGCCACGACAGAAGCCCACAAAATCCCGGCAACCATTTTGTCTCGCTGCCAACAGCTGCATTTCAAAAAGCTGACGACAGCCCAGATCGTCGGCCAGCTAACCCACATTTGTCAGGCCGAACAGATTCAAGTCGAACCCGAGGCTCTCCACAAATTGGCCCAGTTGGCCGGCGGTTGTATGCGGGACGCCATTTCGCTGCTGGAGCAAGTCCGCGCCTTTAGTACAGACATCGTACAGGCCCAAGACGTAGACGCCGTATTGGGATTGCTATCCACTTCCGAAATGGCTGGCCTTCTCACGGCTATTGGCCAATCCGATACGGCCGCTGTCATTAGGCAGCTGGATCAGATCTTGTCCAAGGGGGCCAATCCCCACTATTTCATCCAGATGTTGTTAAAAGTCACTCATGATTGTGTCCTTCTCCATGCCGGTCAAACCGTAGCCGATCTGGATACCCTGACCACCGACCAACTCCAGGCGCTTTGCAGACAATTGCCCCCCCAAACGCTATATCGCATCCTAGACGCCACAGCCAAATTGGAAAACGAACTGCGCTATTTTATGGATCCGGAGCTGTTGATCCGGGCCAGAATGGTGTTATTGGCTGCACCCCAGGGAGTCGCCGGTGCTGGTCCGGTTGCAACTGTAATCCCCGTCCGCGCCCAAACCCCGGAAATCCCATCGCCCATGCCAGAGCCCCTGGTGCCCTCAGAGCCCTCTCAGCCTACGCCACAACCCGAAGTTCAACCCGTTATTCCGTCAACCGCACCAGACCCTGCGGCTCCCCCGGAAAAACCAGCCTCTCCCCAGCCCGAACCCCAAGCAGATAACGTCCACGCACAATGGAGCAATGTGCTGGTCACCATCAAAAAGCAAAAACCTTCGTTATTTATGATTCTCCAAGGGTCTCGTGTCATAGAGGTGACGCCTTCTGAAGTCGTGCTTCAGTTGCACCAAAATTACAAATTCTTCCACGAAAAAATCAAAGAATCCCCCCACCAGAGTTTGCTTGAGCAAGTCTTGCAGACCCATTTTGGCCGTCCATTGCGCATTGCCTTGGGCAGAGCCACCGCCGCTGCCCCAACTGTTTCTGCACCAAACGCTGGCTCGGCAGCAACCCCTTCCTCCTCGCCCACCGCCACCACACCTCCCGCGCCATCGCCTTCTCAAAAGAGCCGCTCCGTCAACGACATTGTGTCGCTGTTCGAAGGAACACTGGTTTCGTAACCTAATGGATATTCGGTGGCAACAGCACTAAGCACTAGGAGTACGACACTTGTCGTTGAAATAAAAAGGCCCAGCAGTTATTTTAAGGGCGTGCGATATCGGTTTTTATTGGCACTCGTTGCGATAGCGCTGGCGATTCCGGTACTGGCCCATGAACAGTCTTGGCCAGGCAGGCGGTTAGCGAAAGCTTGGCCGGAAGCACGGTTGTTTGTCAGGATTTCGAGGCCATTAAGTCCTGATCAAGTCACCCGAATCGGCAGGGTCCTGGGTTCCCCCATTTTGACAGAGGATCGAACACCGGTGTTTTATTACGCCTATGAAGCCCCGGATAAAAAAAAGCTATTGGGCATGGTTCTATTTCTAGATGCCTACGGTCAAAACGGGAAGATGGAGATATCATTGGGTGTCGATCCGAACGGCCGGATTGCGAAAGTGAATGTTTGGCAACATTCCGAAGATCGTGACATGAATTCCGATGCTTTATTGCACCCGTTTATTGGGAAAACGTTTTTTGACTTCCCGCCGGATGTCAAAACGGATGCTTTTACCACTGCGCTGAAACGCGGATTGCTGATCACGATGGAGGCCTTTGGATCCGATGTCGAAGCGTTGCAAACAGCGCATCATAAAACAACCGACACCAAGGCTCCGCAATGAAATGGCACGACGCAGGTGTACCCGTTGCCCTGCTTCTGCTTTTGGGATCTCGCGCCAGCTGGGCATTGCCTTCGTACAGCAGGCTGGTGAAACAAACCTACGGATACACGGTCAGCTGCGCAATTTGCCACACCAAAGAGGGAGGCTCTGCCATGAACGCGTATGGGAAAGACTTCCAAAGAAACGGACTCAGTTTGCTGGCCTTGAGTCGCATAGCACCTCGGGACTCCGACAAAGATGGGATCCACAATTTGCAAGAGATTCAAGCCAAATCAAATCCCGGTGATCCGTTAAGTGTACCCGATACCCCCGGCGAATGGCTTACCCACATTGACGAAGCCGCCATTCCTTTTACGGAACTTAAAGAAGGCTTTTCGGATGCCGAAGGGTTTGTGGCTCTTGAGGGCACGTTAAAGCCGGATCAGATCCAGGATATTGAAAGCCGTCTCGGCAGTCCGCTCTTGGATGAGGACAAAGTGCCCATCTTCTATTTTGCAGTCAAAACGGTGGGCGGCAAGAAGGTAAAATACGGCGTTGTTCAGTTTATCAGAGGCGACAACGTGACCTTGGCGGTCGGTGTCAATTTGAAGGGCGAAATCGCGTCTGTAAAAGTCGTGACTGCCAAAGACAAGTCCCTTTCCAAAGAAACCCTATTTTTTAACCAATTCCTCGGAAAAACGGTAGGAGATGCGATTCGGACCGGCACAGATATTCAACCGATGGGTGAGAAAAAAAGTCTTAGCGATGAGATAAGCAGGCTCATTAAGAAAGGCCTGCTCGAGATCTATGCCGTGTTTTCTAAAAAATGAGGAGGTATGCCAATGGCACAGACGCTTGATTTTGGAACGGTAACCGCCTCTGAAAATGTTCGGACATTGGCCGACCAGTATCCTCATGCCGTGCTGGCAAATGGGCTCATTGTGCCTGGGATAGTACTCATCCTTGTGTTTTGTATCTGGGTGATTTTTCAAAAATTAGATGATCGCATCGGCTTGCCCACAACGCTTCGTCTTGCTCAGCTGCCCATCAGCGCAAAAGCAGCGATCACAGTGGTTTGGTTGGGCTATGGACTGGTTCACCTTTTTTCCGTTCTGACGGTATACCTCAAAACCAGTGTGGCCTATCAGTCGGCCCAAGAGTATTTTTTTTATATGCCAGTCCATAAACTGGCGGCACTCAGTCATGCCCACTTTTTTGGGCATGCGACAATGTACGCCCTTTGCACGTCGTTGTTTCTCTTGACGTCTCTGCCCGAACGTCCAAAACGGATTATCGTGCTGCTGGCGCCAGTAGGGGCCATTTTGGACAACGCCTCCTGGTGGGGCATGAAATTGGCATCGCCCGGATATGAAATCCTATCCTATTTTTCCGGCACTTTGATGGTGACGGGGTTTTCGGTCATGGCGATCATTTCGTTTATCCAAATGTGGAGGTCCAATAATGACAGCATTCGCTAAACATACCCTTCTCTCCGTTCGAGTGTTGGGTTTTCTAATGCTCTCTCTGGTGATGATCGGGCCAGTTTTTGGAACTGAAGGGTCTCTGCTGGATCTGGAAAACCCCGATATCGGCCGTTCGGCGACTCCTGAAACAGTGTCGGCAGGACCCATCCAAAACATTAATTTTGGGGGCGCATTTGATGCACGGTTCCTGGTGCCCTCAGGCGAAAAAGGACGACTATTGCTCCATGTGAGCGAGTTGGTTTTGACGGCCACGATCGGCGACAACATCTCGATTCTTGCCGAGCAATTGCTGCAGACAGACGACTTGGTGAGTGTGGTCGGTCAGGATCACGGATTTGCCTATGCTATTTTTTCCAATTACCCCTTTTTCCCGGAAGGGTTTTCGGTCAAGGTGGGGCGCTTTCGGGCAAAATGGGGCTATGATGCGCGCTCGGATTCGGCCTCCAATATGATCCAAAGTTTGGCCATACGCAGTGTTGGGCAGATCACCGACCTCGGCATCGAAGTATCGGGTTATTTGGCGCAATCTGTTGATTTCAATATTGCCCTCCAAAACGGCCCGAATACGCTGTTTATCGACACGACCGACGGCACCGGCGGGACCATTCAAGCCAAAAATATGGCCGAGAACCCCCGAAATTCGTATTTTGCTCGCTTGTATAATGAGCTGTCTTCCAACCTGGGTGTTGGGGTGTCGTATTTTAGCGGTAACAGTTATAGCTGGAGAAACGGACTCGGTTTTTCTCATGAAACGATGCAAGTCTATGGCACCCTGGATAGATCCCAGTTGGTGGGCATCCAGCGTTACGCAATCGATGCCGCTCTGAAGGTGGGGAAATGGACATTCAACGGCGAATTTGGATTTGGTTCAGACACGGGGCCAGGCGCAGAGCGGCAAGTTCAAGCTTACATGGGACGCTTGGATTATGACTTTGTTCCGGGTGTGTTTTCAGGAATGCTGCAGATTGACTATATTCATGACGGAGACTCTGGCACAGAAGATCAACCCATAGGGTCTATTGAAGGAACCGTACGTCTGACAGATACTTCGGTGTTAAGACCCTTTTACATCCGTGGTCTCAGATCCGGGACTCAGGGTCAGCTGATGGGTATTCAACTGCTTTTATCATTCTAAATTTATCTGGAGGAAGCCATGAAAAAAAGAGAAAACCTGATGCTCACAGGTCTAATAGCCGTAACCCTTATTCTGGGACATACTTTGTTGGTTTGGGCACAAGATCACGAGGGATCGCCCCACATTCAGCTTGATGTGGCCCAAGAGTCCCAAAGTAGTGAACCCGATCACCATGCGTTGGTGCATCCGTTTCTGACACACATGGGACTGCCAGATGGCCCAGGGGAGTCCAGTTTTCGCGGCAATTTTCTTCGCCAGGTCGAAGATGGGGTGTCGCAAGGCGATTTTGGCTTTCATATCGAAGCGGGGGTCGCGGATGGTATTGGTATTCATTTGCGTAACGACGCCGTCAGTGCCAATGCCAGAACAGAGCTCATGGTACAAGCGGCAGTCTGGCGGGATTCGACCAACTTAAGTGGGATTGCAGTCTTTGGGGAAGCAGAGTTTGCGACAGGCGCAACGGCCGAGCGACGGATCACTTGGTTGTATGGGATTTCGGGACGCTGGGTCATGTTGCCTATTCTGTCGTTGGATGCCGACATTCACCACAACCCACTAGACAGTATGGTGGAATGGGAAACGGCTGCCGTTTATAGGCTCACCGAAACGCTATTTCCGATTCTTGAAATTCGGGGAGAATCCGGAAATAGCACGTCAATCGTGAACATGTTGACTGCGTTGAAGATCAAAACAGCAGAAAATATGGCCATTGGCATCGGGATCCAATATCCGATGAGCACAACCAAAGAATTTGATTCTCAACTGCTGATTCAGGTGGATATGGGCTTTCATTAAGCGGGCTTTATCGCCTGCATTGACCCCTCTCATTTTGTACGATATATTGTACAATATGAACGAGCGCATATTGAAATTTTCAGCAACTCGAGAACAGTTGGCATCCGAACTTGACCGGGTGGTAACCGATCACATTGCTTTAAAAATTATCCGGAAAATTGGAAATGTTGTCGTGATTTCAGAGGATGACTATGCCGCATTAGAGGAAACGGCTTATTTGCTGAGTTCTCGAAGAAATGCCCGCCGGCTTCATGATGCTATGGGACAAGAACCCAAAACCCTCAAGAAATATGGGGACACCCAATCACTGAAACTTAAATATGGACTTTAGGCTATCCAAAGAAGCTGAAGAAGACTTGGCTTTTTTTGCAAAAACCAATCCCAAATTGGCTCGCAAAATTTTAGAGCTTATAGAAAAAACTTGTGAAAACCCTTTTTCTGGAATAGGAAAACCAGAGCCCCTTAAACACAGCTTATCCGGTTACTGGTCTCGCAGAATTACCTTGGAACACAGAATGGTATACCGTATTCATCAAAATGAATTGATTATTATCCAACTGCGATTCCATTATTAATGCAATAATTCATCTACGCTGCATTCCAGAGCTGTGGCAAGGGCCAATAAGGTAGATATACGAACATCGGTTACTTTCTTGTAGCGAATTTTGGCCACGGTCGGATAAGGCACATCTGATTTTTTAACCAAACGATCAACGGACAGTCCCAGCTTTTTACGTCTGATTTCGATGTTTTTAACAATGCGATCAATGAGAGCCATCTTCTTTAATGTTAATGAAAGAATTGACCTTCAAGTACTGACCATATAGGATATAGTCTTAAAAGACCTTTTCAGCAAATTTTAGTAATGGAGGTCCATGTGAGGATTTCAAAGCAATTCCCTTCCACCACAATTGAACTAAGCGTTTCAACCGAGGAACTTGTCCTAATCAAAAATAGTGTGGATCACTACTTTTATTATCTTGATCACTGCGTAGAAAACAGGGACGGATGGTCGGATTAACCACACGATAAATCAGGACGATAATCCTGATTTGTCTTGACAAATCGGGAATCTCATCCATACTTTCCTTATGAAAAGGAGCCTAGAGCCACTTCTTTTAGAAGATTTGCCAGAGAAAATTATTTTGCTATCGGGACCTCGCCAAAGCGGGAAAACCACCTTGGCCAAATCCTTAAATCCTTTGGCCACGCATTTGAACTATGACGAGTCAGATGACCGCGACGTCATTTCAAAAAAAACGTGGGACCCACAAACGCCTTTAATTATTTTTGATGAGCTCCACAAAATGCAGGAGTGGAAACGGTATCTCAAGGGCCTTTTTGATACCCGCGGAATTCCACCGCAAATGCTGGTGACCGGTAGTGCCAAGCTCGATACTTACCGCAAAGTAGGGGATTCGCTAGCCGGACGATTTTTCTACTTTAGACTTCACCCACTCGATATCCAAGAAGTCGGAAATGCCCTGCCAGCCCAAGAGTCTTTTAACCTAATTTTAGAATGCAGCGGATTCCCAGAGCCCTTCCTAAGGGGAAAAACCAAATACTACGGCCGTTGGGCAAAAAGCCATCAAGATATTATCCTGCGACAAGATATGCTGGATCTGGAGCGGGTAACCGACATCCACGCCATTGAGCTGCTCATCGATTTGATGTCCCGGCGGGTAGGCAGTACCGTGTCTTATGCCAATCTGGCACAGGATGTGCAACGGGATCCGAAAACGGTCAAAAAATGGTTCGGATTTCTGGAGAATTTGTATCTTACCTTTCCCATTCGGCCATTTGGTACCAAACTGGCACGCGCTTATTTGCAGCAACCCAAACACTACCTGTACAACACCGCCGCCGTAAAAGGAGATATGGGCGCCAAATTTGAAAATCTGGTCGCCTGTGCGCTTTTAAAAGAACTACATTGGCAACAAGATACGCAGGGTCGCTCTCTGGATCTTTGCTTTCTGAGGACCCGCGATGGGCATGAAGTGGACTTTGTGATTGTCGAAAATAATCGTCCCATTTATATGATCGAATGCAAATGGACTGAACCTGATTTATCTTCTCTGAATTACTTTCACAATCATTTCAAAAAAATTCCTGCTGTCCAATTGATTGGGAAAGGATTGCCCCGCAACTTTTATTATCCGGATACGCATACAAAAGTATGTGCGGCTCCCGAGTGGCTATTGAACCTGCGGCAGGAACTTTTTTCAAAGTAGGCTATCATAGCGTCTGTTCTAAACCCCGTGAAATTGGATATACTGTGCGAAACAAATCGACCCAAGAACAAAAAAAGGAGCAAGACAATGTTTGGTGGCATGAAAGACATGGGGAAGATGCTCAAACGCGCGCAAGAAATGCGCTCGACGATGAAAAAAATCCAAAAAGAGCTGCAGGAAACAGAGATCAGTTCCGAGACCGCCAAGGGCGACATTAAGGTTACCATCAATGGGGAAATGGAATTTTTAAGTCTGTCGATTGATCCGGAACTGCTCAATCCGAGTAACCGAAAAAAACTCGAATCTGCTCTATTGGACCAGTTGAACAAGTCCATCAAAAAAGCCAAAAATCTCGCCTCCGCCAAGCTGGGTCCCATGACGGAAGGACTTAAGCTCGCAGGCGGCTAGGTATGCAGGACCGCAACCCCCTGCAACCACTAGTCGAAGAACTGAGCCTCCTGCCCGGTGTCGGTCAAAAGTCGGCCATGCGTATGGCTTTTTTTATGCTGTCTTTGTCCAAAGAGCGGGTTGCCCAATTTGCCAATGTGTTGACCGATGTTCGAAACCGCATTCGATATTGCAAGACATGCTTTAATATCGGTCTGGAATCTGAGTGCGAAATTTGTCTGGATACCCGACGCATTCCTAATACCCTTTGTGTTGTGTCTGACCCGCGCGATGTGTTTGCCATCGAACGCAGCGGCGAGTTCAAGGGACGCTACCACGTATTGGGCGGATTGATCTCCCCGATCGACGGCATCTATCCGGATGCCTTGCGGCTGCAAGAGCTGATAGACCGGATCAAAACCGGTGCGTTTGAGGAAGTGATTTTGGCGCTCAACTCCACTATCGAAGGCGAAGCAACTTATTATTATCTGATAGATTTGCTAAGACCCATGCAGGTAAACTTAACCAAGCTGGCCTATGGCCTACCCATCGGCGCCAATATCGATTACGCCGACGAGATGACCCTACAAAAAGCCATCCAAGGTCGCATGGCAGCTCTCTAACTACAAACCCCGAGCATGCCGAGCCGATATTATAAAGGAGGATCTTTGTGAATAAAAAGGACATTATCAACAAGCTCGTCGAGCAAACCCATCTCAACAAGTCGGATGTGAGAGACATTGTCGAAGGCACATTTACACTTATCGCCAAAGAACTCACGAAGGGCAATCCTGTTCGTATCGTAGGCTTTGGGGTATTTGAAGTCCGGCGACGTATTGCCCGATCCGGCCGCAATCCCCAAACCGGCGAAACTCTCAAAATCCCAGCGACCAAGACACCCTCATTTCTGGCCGGAAAAGCCTTAAAAGACGCTATTAAAGGTCGAAACGGCAAATGACAGACGACATCCAGCTGTTGTTGCAAGTTCTCCCGCAACGGCTGAGAAAGTCGCTTTTGGCCCATGACCGCCTGCCCGCATTGTCAGAGGTAGTCATGGATCTCGGTCGAAAACCGGAGGCACGGTTTTCCACCGATGTCCTTCGATTTGATACGCTGGGCGACGTAACGGCAGAAGACCTCAACGAAGCCATCCGCCAATTGCAACCCTTTAACACCGACAACCGTAGCGGCATCGAACGGACACTGCACCGGATTTCGGCCATGCGAAACCGTGCCGGCAATGTCGTCGGTCTTACTTTCCGAGTTGGACGCGCGGTGGTCGGCACGATCCAAATGGTACAAGACCTGATTGAGACCGGGCAAAGCGTCCTCTTTTTGGGGCGGCCCGGCATCGGCAAAACCACCGTACTCCGCGAAACCGCTCGCGTGCTGGCAGACGAACTACAAAAACGGGTGATCGTCGTGGATACGTCCAACGAAATCGGCGGTGACGGTGACATTCCCCACCCTGGCATCGGGTTTGCACGGCGGATGCAGGTGCCTTCTCCTGACCGGCAACACGCCGTCATGATCGAGGCTGTGGAAAACCACATGCCCGAGGTGATCATCGTGGATGAGATCGGCACCGAGGCCGAAGCCTTGGCCGCTCGTACCATTGCCCAACGTGGCGTACAATTGATTGCAACGGCCCACGGCAACACCCTCGACAATTTACTCAAAAACCCAACGCTATCCGACCTGGTTGGCGGTGTGCAAAGCGTCATTTTGGGAGACGAGGAAGCCAAGTTTCGGGGCACTCAAAAAACCGTCCTGGAACGCAAGAGCCTGCCCACATTTGACGTATTGATCGAATTTCGCAGCCGCGATGAATTTGCGGTTTATTCTGATGTCCGTGACGCAGTGGATACGCTGCTGCGCAAAGAAGCCTGCTGGCCCGAGCTCCGTCGCCGAGAGCCTACCGGAAATGTTACGGTGCAACAGCCCATTTCTACTGGTTCTGCCACGTCACGACGGCCTGCCGAGATGCTGAAGGTCTTTCCCTATGGATTGAAAACCGATTACGTTCTCAATGCGATCGCCACTCTCGAGGTTCCGGCCGCGGTTGCCAATACCATGGACGAGGCCGATATCGTGCTCACGATCAAAAGCAAAGTGGGTGCCAAGTCAAAAATTCAACAACTGACGCAAGGCCGCCAAGTTCCCACCCACGTCCTTAGTGCGAACAAAGCAGAGGATGTGAAACGGTTTTTCAGACGGTACTTCAAACTCAGTCGCAGCGATGAAGAGGCCGAGGAAGAAGCCTTACGAGATATCCATCGGGTCTGCCAAATCGTAGCCGATGAAAAAAAGACGGTCGAAGCGGCCCCGACTACCGCCCACTTGCGTCGGCTGCAGCATGCGTATGTGGATTCGTTACATTTAAATTCGATCAGTATCGGAGAGGAGCCAAACTGCCGTGTCCGAGTCTACCCCCGTTAAGCCAGGCGTACTGATTTCATTTGAGGGAATCGAAGGGTCCGGGAAAACTACCCAGGTCCAAAAAGCGGCCACGTATTTGTACCAATCCGGCCATGCACCGGTCTTGACCAAAGAACCCGGTGGAACCGGCCTGGGCTTGCAAATCCGATCATTGATCTTGGATCCCCAAACCAGATTCTCATCTCCGCTGACGGAGTTGCTGTTGTTTTCGGCGGATCGTGTCGAGCATGTCTGCAGCACCATCAAGCCCGCGCTGGAAAACGGGCAAATTGTATTGTGCGACCGCTATATTGACTCCACCCGTGCCTACCAGATCGGCGGGCGACAAAATAATCCTAAGTTAGTAGAAGAGTTGTGCCAGGTGGCGGAATTGGTTCCGGACCTGACCATCCTGTTTGACCTGGATCCGTCCGTAGGCATTACCCGAGCCCGATCTCGCGCAAGCCTCGACCGCTTTGAGCAAGAAAATCTGTCCTTCCACCAGCGGGTCCGGGACACCTATCTGCAAATCGCACAAAAAGAACCCAAGCGATTCCGAGTAATACCCGTGGGTCAGCGCGACCCCGACACCATTTTTGCAGACGTGTTACCGCCTATTCAGGAATTGCTTAAAAAATCAGTCAACTGAGCACAGTGTACGCGAACTCGGTCTGACCAGAGTGAACATCTATGTAACAAATTTTCCGACCAAATGTAATATACGTATTTATTTTTGTTGGACCAGATAGGCCCTGCCCTTCAAAAAAGTCCAACCTGCACCTATACTCGGACCTATGATACGGGTATTGGTCAACGGCGCAAAAGGCAAAATGGGACAGACCACGGTGGCGGCGGTATCCGCCACTTCCGACCTGCAATTGGCAGCCCAATCTGACATCGATAGCGATCTGCATGCGTTGGTTACCC
>CAYINU010000012.1:0-1357 GCA_964364855.1 uncultured Candidatus Marinamargulisbacteria bacterium
GGGAAACGCGTGGCCGTGCTGTTCTCCGGTGGGCCAGCTGCGGGGGGCCACAATGTCCTGTGCGGCATGTTGGCGGCTCTGGGTGTGCGCAATACATTGCTGGGTGTTTACCAAGGACCCAAGGGCCTGATCAAAGGTGACCTATTTGAAATCGCCGCACTTGATGAGATCCAAAATATGGGAGGATTTAATTACCTGGGTTCTGACCGCACCAAGATCAAAACCGACGAACAGTTTGACCAAGTCCGGGAAACAGTCAAAAAACACCGTCTGGACGGCATCGTCATCATCGGTGGTGACGATTCGAATACCAACGCCGCTGTCCTGGCTGAAAAGCTCTATGGGGAGTGCGTCGTTGTGGGGGTCCCCAAAACCATCGACGGCGACCTTCAAGTGGGTAAGTTACTACCCATCTCATTTGGCTTTGATACGGCCACCAAAATTTATGCGGAGCTCGTTGGCAATATCCTGCAAGATGCCCCGTCGTCATTAAAATATTGGCACTTTGTGAAATTGATGGGACGGGCCGCTAGCCAGGTTGCTTTGGAAGTAGCCTTGCAAACCCATCCGCCCATCACCCTCATTTCCGAGGAAATCCAATGCAAAAACATGTCATTGCAAGACATTATTACCGGCATCGCTGAAACCGTAATCAAGCGGGCCGCCCACAATTTGCCTTATGGGGTGGTGTTGGTACCGGAAGGACTGATCGAATTTATTCCCGAGTTCAAATCCATGATCGCAGAATTAAATGACATCATCGCCGAATACGACAAGGACCTCGAGCCGCTGCGCACCACACAAAAATTAGCGTTTTTGGAGGCCAAACTATCGGACCATTCGGGGCGGCTGATGGCGTCGTTGCCCGAAAGCGTTAAAAACCGCCTGGTGCTGGACCGCGACTCCCACGGGAATCTGCAAGTGTCCCATATCCCCACCGAGGAGCTGCTTATTGAAATGGTGGGAATCAAGGTCCAGGAAATCAAAAATCACCCCGACCTCTTTTTTGGGGCAGGCAAAATGGATGTGGACGCTGCCGGCCAAGCGCAAGTGCAGAAATTTAAATTCAATCCCGTAAGTCACTTCTTTGGCTACGAGGGCCGCTGCGGATTGCCCACTGTGTTTGATGCGACTTTTACCTACAATTTGGGCCTTGTCGCAGCGTCGTTAGTGCTGGGTGGACATACCGGATATATGGCCAGCCTGACAGATCTGGACGCGGGCGGCACGCCGCTGGCATTGCCCCTCACACGGCTGCTGTCCATCGAACGTCGAAATGGCAAGGGCGAATGGGTCATCCAAAAGGCATTGGTCAGCGTGGATGCACCGGCATTTCGATATTTTGCCAAGCGCAGGC
>CAYINU010000012.1:1457-30210 GCA_964364855.1 uncultured Candidatus Marinamargulisbacteria bacterium
CTGCCCGACGCCGAGGTACACGTCTCGGACCCGCAACAAGATGGTCAGCATTTTTTTGTCGTTGTCATCAGTCCGAGCTTTGAAACCATGCCTCTGGTACGCCAACACCAGCGTGTGCTCAATGCACTCAAAGACGCTTTTGCGACCCAAGTCCACGCCGTCCAGTTGAAAACCTTGACGCCCACGCAGTGGGCCACCGAAAAATCCAACTCTATCACCGCCTAGGAGGCCACTATGGAAAATCTCGCCGCCGTCAAAGAACAGATCAAACAAGATGTTAAAAACAACCCCGTTGTGTTGTATATGAAGGGCACCAAAGAGGCCCCCATGTGCGGATTTTCCGCCCAAGTTGTGTATATTCTAAACCAGCTCGGCGCAGAATTTATCACCCGAGATGTTCTGGCTAACGACGCTCTACGCCAGGCCGTCAAGGAATACGCAGACTGGCCTACTTTGCCCCAACTGTATGTCAACGGCGAATTCGTCGGCGGCTGCGATATCGTCAGTGAGCTGTACCAGTCCGGCGACCTGCAAAAGCTTCTCGGCATTTCTAATTAGCCGTGAATTGGGCAGACCGCCTCGTCGCGTGGTTTAACATCTGCCAGCGCACGATGCCCTGGCGATCTGACCCTCAGCCGTATCGGGTCTGGGTTTCTGAAGTCATGCTCAGCCAGACACAGGTGGACACGGTTATCCCCTATTTTGAGCGGTTCATCACCCAATTTCCCAGCGTGCAGTCCTTGGCCAACGCCAATCTACAGGCCGTCCTGAAAGCCTGGGAGGGCCTAGGCTATTACTCTCGCGCAAGGAACCTACACAAGGCCGCCAAATGGATTGTTCACGAGCATGACAGCAAATTGCCCGATACCTACGAAGGCCTGCAAACGATGCCCGGTGTGGGGCCTTACGTTGCCGCGGCCATTGCCAGCATCGCATTCGGTAAGCCCGTTCCGGTGGTAGATGGAAACGTCCTACGCGTGTTTGCCCGATTTTGGGGCATTGCCGATGATATTCGACTACCCGCTACTCGTGTGCACCTGTTTGAAAAACTGACCCCCGTCGTCGCCATTCAAAACCCCTCGTCGTTTAACCAAGCCATGATGGAGCTGGGAGCGCTGGTCTGCCGACCCAAAAATCCGGAATGCGCCCAGTGCCCTTTGCAGATCGACTGTTATGCCCACAGCGAAAACAAAGTCACCGAGCTCCCTTACAAAAGCAAAGCCAAACCCGTGCCCCATTACACGATTGGGGTAGGGTTGGTGATCAAAAACGGACAGATCCTAATCGGCCGGCGAAAGGCCGAGCAGATGCTGGGCGGTTTGTGGGAATTCCCCGGCGGCAAGCAAAAACCGGGCGAATCCATCACGCAAACCATTTTGCGGGAAGTGCACGAGGAAACAGGTCTTGAGGTGACGATTGTTCAATCGCTGTGTATGGTGGATCACGCGTATACGCATTTTAAGATCCGCTTGCATGCCTATCTGTGCGACTATGTCAGCGGAACAGCATCCGCAAACACAACCGATGAGGTGCGGTGGGTGGGCCTCGATCAGCTAGATCAGTTCCCCTTCCCCACCGCCAATCGCAAAGTCATCGACAACCTATTGGCCTATCGCGCATTGCCCCTGTTGGCAGCCGCTCGGTAATCCCGCTACACTGGCCGCTATGCGCATCATTTCGTGGAATGTTAATGGGATCCGGGCTGCAGCCAATAAAGGGTTATTGGCCTTTCTCGAATCAGACGCACCGGATATTTTGGGCCTCCAGGAAACCAAAGCCCATTGCGATGTGTTAGACGAATCCTTGATCAATCCCTTTGGCTATGACAGTGCCTTTCATTCGGGGGAGAGACGCGGATACAGTGGTGTAGCGCTCTATACCAAACCCAAACCCCTGATGATCCACGAAGGACTGGGTATCGAACGCTACGACCGTGAAGGCCGCGTGATTGTGGCCCAGTACCCCGAATTTTTCCTCTTAAATGTCTATTTTCCTAACGGGCAACAGGGTGACGAGCGCCTGCAATATAAACTGGATTTTTATGAAGATTTATTCAAATACACCAACCAACTGAGAGCCGACGGCCATCACGTCATCATCATGGGGGATTACAACACGGCTCACAAACCCATCGATTTGGCCCATCCCAAGGCCAATGAAAATTATTCCGGATTTTTGCCCATCGAACGCGAATGGCTGGACCGCATCGAGGGGTTTGGCTATGTCGACACCTTTCGCGCCTTCAATCAAGAACCCCACCAATACAGCTGGTGGACGTATCGCATGGGCGCGCGAAAGCGCAACGTGGGGTGGCGGATCGACTATGTCTTTGTGAACAAAGAATTGATGCCCAGCGTGAAAGATGCGTTTATTTTGCCGCAGGTTATGGGCTCTGACCATTGTCCGGTGGGGATTGCGCTAAGCTAAAAAGCCCACGCTCCTAATTTGCAAGTTTTTTCAAAAAGATACCGATTCACTAGACAGTGATAAGACTATACGTATAATATACGTAAAGGAGGTGCCATATGGCCATGGCAAAAGAGCGATTTACGATGCGAAAAGAGCTTAAATTTACAAGCTCTGATATTAACGACATCGCGCATGCCGCATGTATATCTGGTTCCAACGAGTCGGCTTTTATTCGGGAAGCGGCTATTGAGAAAGCACGTCAAGTCAATCAGACCGAAAGGCTAAGCACCCTGAATTCCGAGGATTGGCACAATTTTGTTAATACGGTGACCTCTTTTACAACTGCACCCGCAGAACTCAAAAAAAATATGGCGTCCTTCTTAAATCAATATAAGGGCGACATGAGGTGATCGATCATTTAACCTGGACAACCGATCTCAAAAAATGCAATCGTTCCCAGTTTGATTGCGGAGTACCTGCTCTCAATCAGTATTTGAAGAGTCAGGCCGGCCAGGATGTTAGAAGAAATTTAGCCATTTGTTATATGGCATGCTATGAAAATAAAGTCGTTGGATTTTATACGCTTAGCCAGCATTTAATTCGCCGTGATGATTTGCCGACAAGCGAGCAGAAGAAGGTGCCTAAACGCTATGATGCCCCCGCAACTTTGATTGGCCGATTAGGTATTGATAAATGTATACAAGGGAAAGGCGTTGGAAAAAGGGTATTAATGCATGCCTTATATAAAATATATGTCGGATCCAAAACCTCCGCGACTTGGGGTGCTGTTGTCATTGCAAAAGATGGCGCGGAAGCCTTTTACTCAAATCAAGGATTTATATTATTAAACGCTAGTGAGAAAAAGTACTTCTTGCCAATCAAGGTCATTGAATCGGCTATTCCCAAAATGTACCAATTAAAGTGAAATTAAATAAAAACAGTCTGACTATTTTTTCAATTCTAGATGCAAATTACCCGCATGTTAATACCTTTCTGACCCACCGAAACCCCTACGAGCTGTTGGTAGCTGTTATCCTGTCCGCCCAGTGCACGGATGCCCGAGTAAATATCGTCACACCGGCATTATTTAAGCAATTCCCTACCCCTCAAAAAATGGCTGAGGCTCATCTGGCCGATGTCCAGCACGCTATCCGATCGATTAATTTTTTCAATGCCAAGGCCAAAAATCTCATCGCCATGGCCAACCAGTTGGTCGATCGATTCGACGGGAAGGTACCCCGTACTATGGAAGACCTCACCTCTCTGCCGGGGGTAGGCCGAAAAACCGCCAACGTCATCTTGGCCCAGGCCTATCACCAACCGGCCATCACCGTGGACACCCATGTCAAACGGGTGACGTATCGGCTGGGGTTTCATACCGCCGATGACCCGACCAAAATCGAATTTCGCCTGCAAAAGCTATGGCCACCCAAAACATGGGACCGCTACTGCATTGTGCTCATCCTCCACGGCCGCACCATCTGCCACGCCCGCCGCCCCCAATGCTCTACCTGCCCCGTCACCCATCTGTGCCCCAAAAGGGGGGTGAACATAAACTTAAGCAAGTTGAAAAAAACTGGATCCCCGACTTCTCGGGGATGACAGGTATGTGAAGCGCTTTTACGTCCGGCTGGAATGCCTTGCAACACCGAGTTTGCGGCCCACGCGCGGGTCGGATAAGGTGAGATTCAGCAGCTCAGCAAGCCGTTCAAAAGCGGGCCGAAATCGCGGGTTTGTTGCTGGTGAACATAAGTCATGGCAACCATTTTTCTTGCTGACTGCCTTGCGCCAATAGAATCGCTTCCTGATCTGCTTTTGAGATCGGTTTGGAAATGACCATGGTTTCGAACATGGGTCCATGTGTAGAGTCGTCGGAGGAAATTGTCATCCTTACAGCCCACTCTTAACGGCCGAGATAAACGTATTCTGCGTAAAATAGCGCATGGATTCTGCCGGAGGTAAGAATGGTTCGACGTCCGCGATGATGTCTTTGAATGTTACAGTTTCAATTTTCTCAATAAGCATTTTCCGTAATATACTCGGATCAAAAAGAATGTCTTTGTGTTGGGTCTGATGGTAGGCATTGGTAAGAAGAAGGTAATTGGGCTTGATTTTTTTTCCTATAAACCAAAGCAAATCAAAAAAATCACGGCCTTTCGCGTAAGGCCGACATAAAATCGCATGACATTTCCCCGCGAACAACGACGGAAGGTCAAAATGTTGAATATACATCAGCCGCGTTTTATTAATCACCGTACGCTGTAAAGCATAACCAGCAGGCGGGTTGGTATCCATTTCCAACTTAATAGAAAGCAACTGACTGGAATGAGGAGAGAGCCCCAACGGATGAAGCAGATTGGAAAATTTAATGAAGCCATTTTTAACAGCCCCGACTTCCTTTCGAGTGAGATTAACCGAAAAACCATATAGCGTCAGTTCTTTTTTAATAAAGTGCAACAGATTCAAAAAGTCAAAATCAGAGCTGACTTGACTAAAATCAAGATCTTCCGAAAACCGAGGTAAATCATAAATGATACGCAATGCCGTGCCTCCTACAAAAGCGAGCATTGGCATAGCACCCTGTTTTTCGATAAGCGCTAAAATCAATTCTTGTAGGTATTCTCGGACATGAGCATATTTTTCTTCTTGCGTTTTAAACGACAGCAGCCGTCTGGCGATCACATCCCTCATACGGAAATCTCGTCTGCCAAATGATGGGCCCAACTTTTAATCAAGTTGGCTATTTTGAACATCTTTTTGCTGTTACTGGTTTTGACATAGCGCATAAATTGATTCCAATCCATTTGGGCCAAATTTTGAAATCGATAGGATGATTCAAAAATATCCGTGTTTTTCAAATGGATCATAGGCATCTGATAGTACAAAAAATCAAACAACGCTTTTTCGGGAGTGGCGATCAAATAGGTAAAGCCCTCTGAGGTGCGCTCCTCATAAAATCCATTGAACAGCTCTGTCTTGATATGACGGTATAAAAAAGTTCCAAGAGGAGTTACATAGTGTTGTGTTTTTTGCGTCGTCACTGCCGTTATTTGCCTGGCTTGTTCGGGAATAAGACCATAATGCGATAATGCCCACTCTAAACTCACATAAGAAGGACTCACCATATTGGCGGAAATCACAAGCGGGTCTGCCGTTACTGTTCGATCTGCATCTGAAAGCGTATACATCCCGCGTCTCAAGTGGAAGATACTGCCCTGTCGAATCCAAAGGCGCAATTGGTTTTGAAGTGTACGCATGGGTTCGTGTAGCAATTTCAGAGACTGAACAGTGAAAAACGGCAGGTTTTGAAAATGCTTTTTTAAAGCGGTATACTTCATTCTGTTTCTAATATTACCACTTTTTTGTGAGTTTTAGAAATAGACTCCAGTTTCCCTCAGCGATCCAACCTTCGTTTAAATAGTATCGAAGGGATACAACGAATGATGCCCGTCAGACCAGTCGATAGCGACGGCGTAGTTGCCGACGAGAACAGCTTTTTTGGGGTGGATGGTAGTCGCAACATGTTCGGGCAGCAGGCGTTGCGCTCCTGTCCATTCGTCCACGCAGCGGGCACAGCGGCAGGCCAGGCGCAGCACAACGGGATCGACCAGGTGGGTTTTGCCGCCACGGGTGACTTGCAGTTGCTGGTCCGGCGTGATGGACAATTCCGGTGTGCTGGACTCACCGTAGCGGATTTTGCTGATCTCCCGGACCACATTGCCGGCCAGGTACCTATAGATCTCGCTCACCGGGTGATCGGGCTTGGCCAAGACCAAGGGCGTGCCTGCATCCGAAAACGCCGAGACATCTGCGTGGATAGGGATTTGGTAGGTGTTTTTGAACCCATATTCATCAATAAGGCGGCGCAGGGCCCCCTGGCCGAAGGGATATTGCCGGGCACCGCAATTTTCGCAGGCCAAATAGCTCATATTTTCAACTACCGCGACCACCGGAATTTTCAAGGTATCAAACATCGTGATGCCTTTGACCACGTCGACAAAGCTCAGTTTCTGAGGTGTCGTCACAATCACCGCCGCCGTCATAGGGATGATCTGCGCCAGCGTGATTTGGATGTCCCCGGTGCCGGGCGGAAAATCGATAACCAGATAGTCCAATTCACCCCAAAGCGTCTGGGTGAGGAGCTGATTTACCACCTGGCTGACCATGGGCCCCCGCATCATGGCCGGGGCGTCTTCGGGACCAGAACCGGTAAAGGCAAAGGACATCAGATTCACACCCTGGTATTCGCGAGGGTAGATCATCTGGTTCATGTCCACATAGAGTTTCGCGTGGGGGACACGGACCATAGTCGGCAAAGACGGCCCGTAAATATCCGCATCAAAAATGCCGACCTTGGCACCGGCTTTGGCCAGGGCAAAGGCCAGATTCACGGCCGTACTGGACTTCCCTACCCCGCCCTTGCAGCTGGACACGGCCAAGATATGTTGGACACCGGCCAGCCCTTTGCCGCGAGGCTCCACACCCGACGTCCGGGGCTGGGCCGTCATCATCACCGATACATCCGTCACCCAATCCAACGCTCGGACGAGCGCCTCTGCCTCCCGTTTGAAGTCATCCTTCACCGGACAGGCCGGCGTGGTGAGGTTGATTTCAAACGTCACAACCCCCACATGTTCATCCACATTCAGATTACGCACAAACCCCAACGACACAATGTCCCGGCCCAGATCGGGGTCGATGATGGCTTTCAGTGCAGTCAAGACTTGGTCCGCTTTATTCATTTGGCGTTGACACTACCCGTCCCTTCACTACCTGGCTAGTCGCGTCCGTCATTTCGACCATCACGTAGTCGCCCATTTTATAGGGGCCTTTCGGAAAAATGACGATGCGATTGGCCTCGGTGCGGCCTTGGAAGTCGTCTGGGCTTTTGCGGGTGGATTCCCGTTCGATGAGGACTTCTTCGGTGGTGCCGATCAACGCACGGTTATTGCGCAACGTGATAGCCCGTTGGATCTCGTTGAGACTCATGATCCGCCGTGTCTTTTCCTCCTCTGGCACATCGTCCGATAACCGGCGAGACGCGTAGGTCAACGGCCGTTCGGAATATTTGAAAATAAAGGCGGTGTCAAACGCAACGTCTTCGACCACCTTTACCGTCTCGTCAAACTCGGCAGCGGTTTCGGTAGGAAAGCCCACGATGATGTCCGTCGACAAGCTGATCCCCGGCACCATGTCTTGGGCCTGGGCAATGCGCTCACGGAATTCCGCGTTCGTGTAGGTGCGGTTCATGGCTTTGAGAACGCGATCAGATCCCGCTTGAAGCGGCATGTGGATCTGTTTGCAGATGTTGTCTCGCTCGGCCATCACGGTCAACAATTTGACGGGAAAATCTTTCGGGTGCGGCGAGGTGTAGCGAATGCGGCGAATGCCAGGAACATCCGAGACCACTTGCAACAAGTCGGCAAAATCGTAGCCGTTGGATTTGTAAGAATTGACGTTTTGGCCCAACAGGGTAACTTGGGTAAAGCCTTCTGCCACAAGGGCTTTGACCTCGGCAACGACGTTTTCCGGATCCCGGCTGCGTTCTCGGCCACGGGTATAGGGCACCACGCAAAACGTACAGAAATTGTTGCAGCCGCGCATCACCGCAATCCACGCATTAACGCCGTCGCGGCGCGTAGGCAAGACATCCGAATAGGTTTCAAACTCAGATAACGTCACATCAAAACTTTTGGTGCCGGTCAGGGTGGATTCGCGGATGAGGGTTGGGAGTGCCTTGTAGCTATCCGGCCCTGCGATAAGGTCAATACCCAGATTGGGATTGTCCAACAATTGCTGTTTAAAATTGGTGGCCATACAGCCCAAAATGCCGATGGTGACCGGATTTTCGCGTTGGTGACGGATTTCGTGGATGCGACCGTAAATTTTGTTGTTTGCATTTTCGCGGACCGAGCAGGTATTGAGCAATACCACATCTGCCTCGCGCTCGGTTTTGACGATGGCGTAGTGGTCTTGGGTCAAAATAGAACGCACCAGCTCGGTGTCATATTCGTTCATCTGACAGCCGTAGGTTTCGATATAGACGTTTTTCGTGGCGGTACTCATGCCAATTCACCGATCATGTAGTCATTCTCAATGGCCACCAATTTTACCGGAAGTTGGCGGTTTGCCAAAGACCGGTCCGATCGCACCTTCACTCGGATGTAATGGTCGGTGTAGCCCGGCCAGATACCCCTTTTGACTTGTTCAAAAAGGACCGCTTGCGTCGTGTCCAAAAACCGTTCCATAAAGGCATGACGTTTTTTCATACTCAATTGCCGCAGGCGCAAACTGCGTACCGCGATGACCTCGGGACGAACTTTATCCAGCCATTTTCGGCTGCGGGCGTATTGCCGATCCGAGTAGCTAAACACGTGAAAATAGGCCAGGGGAAGCGCGGTCAAAAAGGCTTCCGTTTGGGCAAAATGGTCATCGGTCTCGCCCGGAAACCCCACGATGAGGTCGGTGCCGATGGCTACTTCAGGTGCCCGCGCCGCAATATCCCGCACAAACGCCGCATAGTCCGACGTGGTGTAATGGCGGTTCATGGCTTTGAGGATGTCATCCGAACCACTTTGCAAAGGCAAATGAAAATAGGGGCACACCGGCGAATCGGCGTCCACTACCTTATCCACCACTTCAGGAGAAATGGTCGTCGGTTCGATGGAGGAAATACGCACCCGGGTGATGCCGGGCAATTCCGACAAGGCCGCCAAGACGTCTTCCAAGCGCTTGCCATTATTCTCATAAGTTCCCAAATTGATGCCTGTGACGACAATTTCTTTGTAATCCAACGCTGCCAGCTGTTGCGACTCGGTCAAAATGTCCTCAAACTCCCGGCTACGCGCCGGGCCTCGGGCAAATGGAATCACACAAAACGCACAGTAAAAATCACATCCATCCTGAATTTTGATGGTGGCACGAGTAAACCGGCGATCTACCGGCGTGGTCGGGATGGTAAAGACCTCTCGGGTCAATTTATTCACGATCACCACGGGCTCAGAAGAGCTGCTGGTCTGATCGATCAATTCGGCCAATTGCATTTTTTGGTCATTGCCCACCACCCATTTTACGTTGGGCAAGGCGATAAGGGCGTCTTTCTGGATCTGGGCCTGGCAACCGATGAGGGCAATCCGTGCGTGGGGTTTTTCTTTGGCAATACGCTGGACCAAGCGCCGGGTGTCGGCGTCTCCGTTTTCCGTGACGGTGCAGGTATTAATCACCACAACATCTGCCGTATCCTGAGGACCCGACAACCCATACCCTGCCGCCAAAAATGACTGGGACAACGACGCCGTTTCCGACTGGTTGAGCCGGCAGCCCTGGGTGTGGAACATCACTGTACGCGCTTTTTTCATCCCGCCAGTGTAACCGGGATCCTAACGCCATTCCATTGATAAAGACAAATGGATAGAATCGGCAAGCCTAAAGCAAAGCCAGACAAATCGTCTGGCATGCGCTAGGATGAAGTGATGTTTTCCAAAAAAACCGTCTATGCCTTGCGTGCGTTAATCGCCTTGGCTCAGCTGCCCACCGACGCCGGGTGTTCAACCATGTTTTTGGCAGAAAAGAGCAATACCCCGCGCAAATTTTTGGAATCCATTCTCAGCACATTGCGCAGTGCCGAGCTCTTGATCAGCCAAAAAGGCCCCCGCGGCGGTTACCGTCTTACCCGCCCCGCGCAGTCTATGTCGTTATTAGAAATTGTCGAAGCCGTCGAGGGGCCGTTGGTGTCCCAGATCTGTAACAACCCTCAAACTTGTACGGTTTGCAACATACCCTCGTCCTGCGGGATTCGAGCCACCTTTGGTGAACTCAATCAAACACTTCGTGACCGATTATCCGGCATTTCTCTGGCCATGCTCATTGAGTCCGAAAAACTTTTGGCCCAAAAACAAGCCGGACTCAGTCACTACGTCATCTAGAATTCCCAACCAAACTGCCAACCGTGCTGACGAATCCAGCGGTCTTTTTGCGCATAGTCCGGCAGCCAGAGGCGGACCTGCTTCCAAAAGTGGACGGAATGATTCATGTGGGCAAAATGAGCAAATTCATGCACGACGATATACTCCGCAATTTCGAGAGGCACCATGGCCAGGCGAAAAGAAAAATTTAAGGCCCGTTTGGAGGTGGCTGATCCCCATCGGCTTTTGGAGCTGTTATAGGTCACTCGGACAGGCTCAAAGCCGGTACATGCCGACCATTTGGCAACAAGCGGCTCCAGTACCGCTTGCGTCCGCCGTTTGTACCACTGCAAAAAATGCAGGTGTCCGCGATCACGCAAAGCGATGGGCAATCGGAATTCCACTTCATCGAATCCCAGCCCGCGTCCCGACTCACAGAGCCGAAGTGGAAAACACAACCCATCTACCCAAAACAGATCCCCATCTGCAAATTGCCGCCTGGGGGATCGGCGCTGGGAAATGCGGGTCTTCTGGAGCTGGATCCACCCTGCTTTTTCGGCGACGAATCGGTCGATCGTGGCCAGGCGGGTCCAGGACGGGGCACGGACCACAACGTCCCCTTCTCGGGTCACTTGCAGACCTACTGTACGACGTGATGCTCTGACCAGATGGTAGGGGATTGGGTTTTGCATAAGCGAAAAAAGAATATCATGTTTGCATTTGCCAATGGAGCTGTTATGATGAAACTGTTTTTTGAATAAAGGTGCATTTTGGCTAAAGGAAATCTCTCCCATCCATCGGTCAGATACCCTTTTGAAGAGAAACGAAATTTTTCATGTTCGAGGATCTAATGAGCAAAAAACTGTATATTGGCAATCTGGCCTACGCTACGACTGAGCAATCTTTAAAAGACACTTTCTCTCAAGCCGGAAACGTCGTTTCCGCAAGTGTTATCACCCACCGAGACACCGGCCGTTCAAAAGGTTTCGGATTCGTTGAAATGAGCAGCGAAGAAGAAGCCAAACGCGCCATGGAACTTTTCAACGGAAAAGATTTGGACAATCGCAAAATCCGTGTTGATCTGGCACAAGAACGCAGCAGCACTGGTGGTAATGGTGGCGACTTCCGCCGCAATGACCGCCCCAGCTTTTCTCGCAACTACTAATTACAAGTACGCGCTTCAAAAGCGAAACCCCGGGACATCCTCCCGGGGTTTTTTTTTATTTGCTCCCAGAACCGGCATCGGTTAGGATGAGAAGACCATTTCCCCAACCCGTTCGGAGGATACCATGCCCCATATCGCTGTTGTCTGGATCAGTCAGAACCGCGCCACCATTTTGGGATTCCGTGATCTGAATACCCATCCCACCATCTCCCATTTGGAATCTGAAGTAGAAGACCGATCCCACGTACCAGAGGATCGCCAAACCGCAGTCCCGTATTCGGCACGGCATTCCCATAACCAAACCACGCTGGAAAGACGGCGTCATACTGAATTGAAACATTTCTTCGAAGATATAGCTGGGAAAATCCGATCAGCAGATCAAATCCTGATTATTGGCCCGGGTGAAGTCAAAATCGAATTTAAGACATTTTTGGAACGGTCCAAATCCAATGCCTCTAAACTCATTGGCCTAGAAACCTGCGACAAGATGTTTGACGAGGACTTGGTCAAATGGGTGGTACCGGTGATCAAGACGCATCAGCCGCTGAAATAGCCAGGGGTCGCGGGCACAAAGCATAATCAACCCCGATTGAACCACCTTCCAAACCAAGGACTCACAAGAGACGAAGCCGCCCTCCGATTGAAAAAAGAGGGATTTAATGAGCTATCCTACCGCGATGCGCGTTCCCTGATGCGCATTGCCATCTCCACGGTTACCGAGCCCATGTTTTTTCTGCTTTTTGTAGCCGCAGGGTTGTATTTGGCATTGGGAGATCCGTTTGAGGCTGTGCTGATGATCGGGAGTATCGGCCTGACTGTGGGCATCTCAGTGTATCAGGAAATCAAAACCGAACGGGCCATTGCAGCACTCAAACAGCTGTCCAGTCCACGGGCCGTGGTCATCCGGGATGGCACTCCACAGCGGATCCCCGGACGGGAAGTGGTAATCGATGATGTGGTGTTGGTCAGTGAAGGAGATCGCATTCCCGCCGATGCGGTTCTGATTGAAAACCACGGGTTGTCCGTGGATGAATCGATGCTGACAGGAGAATCCGTAGCCGTCCAAAAGCAGGCACAAGACACCGTCTATGCCGGGACATTGGCCGTTGCCGGCACCGGATTGGCACGCGTTAACGCAGTGGGGGATCGCACCTCGCTGGGACGTATCAGCGAAAGCTTGGCCGGAATCTCCAACACGCCTACCCGGGTGCAACAGGAAGTACGATCATTGGTGAGGTGGTTGTTTGCCATCGGACTGCTCTTGTGTGTGGCCGTTACGCTTGTCGATGGGTGGTGGACGCGCCAATGGCTCAATGCCTCGCTAAAAGGGATCACATTGGCGTTGGCCATGTTGCCCGAAGAGTTTCCGCTCATTCTGACGGTCTTTACCGCACTCGGCGCATGGCGCATGTCCAAAGCCGGGGTGCTGGTACGTCACCTCCCCATTTTGGAAGCGCTGGGGTCTACCACGGTGCTCTGTGTGGATAAAACCGGTACGCTGACCTACAACCAACTGGAAGTCAGTCAGCTTTGGGTACCCAATTCATGGTGGAAGCGCAATGTCGAGCTGACAGAGCCGTTTCACCCCTTGCTGGAATACGGGGTACTGGCCAGCCGAAAAGACCCTTTTGATCCCATGGAAAAGGCACTCCTGAATTGCCTGCAGACGCAGTTGTCCCACGATCGCGTTCACCATCACCCCCAATGGGATCTCATCAAAGAATATCCGCTAACGGACCGGTTGTTGGCCATGTCGATGGTCTGGAAACCGACTGAGAACGACGCTTACGTGGTCGCTGCAAAAGGGTCTCCCGAATCCATCTGGCAATTGTGCCCATTGGACGCGGTTCAAAAGCAAGCGGCCCAACACGCATTGGAAACCATGGCCGCTTCGGGATTGCGTGTCATTGGTGTTGCCCATACCACCACCAAGGATGTGCTGCCTGACCAATCCACTGATTTCACCTTTTCATTTTTGGGCTTGATCGGATTTGCGGATCCCGTCAGAAAAGAAGTTCCCGCCGCCATTTCAGAATGCCGTGAGGCCGGTATTCGGGTCATGATGTTGACCGGGGACTATCCGAAAACCGCCCGCGTCATCGCTAATGATTGCGGGCTGACAGAGGCTCCGATTCTACTGGGTGAACAACTCGAAACAGTGCCCCATATGGAGGCTCAACTTTCCGGTAATGCGATCTTTGCTCGCGTGCTTCCGGCGCAAAAGCTCCACATCATCAATAGTCTCAAGCAACGCGGCGATGTGGTCTGCATGACCGGAGACGGGGTTAATGATGCCCCCGCGCTTAAAGCTGCCGATGTGGGAGTGGCCATGGGAAAACGGGGAACGGACGTCGCGCGGGAGGCCGCGGATCTGGTGCTAATCGACGATCAGTTTCCGGCCATGGTCAATGCCATTGCATGGGGCAGACGGGTCTATGACAATTTGCGAAAAGCGTCTTCTTTTGTCTTGACCATGCATGTGCCGATCGCCGGGCTGAGTCTCATTCCCGTGCTATTGCAATGGCCGTCCATTTTCTTTCCGATTCATATTGTCTTTATGGAATTGATTATCGATCCGGTGTGTTCTCTGATGTTTGAATCCGAACCTCCTGAAGCCGATCTGATGCGACGGCCACCCCGGCCCGCCACTGCCAGGCTATTTACCTGGGCATTGTTGATACGAAGTATGGCTCAGGGAATGCTGATGCTGCTTGCCGCATTATCAGTCTATGTGATCGCGGTATTTTTCTTTTTCCACAGTGCCGAAGATGCCCGAACCCTTTCTTTTACCACGCTGGTTCTTTTGACTTTGATTTTGATCTTGTCAGACCGACACAGCCAGCAAGCATGGTGGCGGCAAATCGGGAGTCGGCAAAACCCGTACCAATGGCCGCTTTTTGCCATGGTGACGATAACCCTTTTGTCGGTTGTTTATCTGCCTCCACTGCGACAGGTCTTTCATTTTCAGGGCCTTCATCTGGCAGATTGGCTATTGATCGGCACCGTATGTGTGGTGACCGGAAGTCTACTTGACGTTTGGAAGCGGATGTCTCGCTAGAGGTCCTATACACCTAGTCAAACTTTTCGGTTTGAATTGGGTTTTCGGCTATGCCAGACTGTGCGCGCCTTCCATGCGAAAACACGTTGCGGTCCTTCCCTGGGCGAAATAGCCGACGACTGTGTTGAGACGCTAATCCGTAGACTATTAGCCGATCCCGCGGCCTAAGGCCGAACAGAGGTGGCCTTCCATGCACAAAGAAATAGCATCCATGGCAGTTTTTGGCTTTGACGTACCTCTTATGCGTCGTGTTGTACAAAATGCATTTTGCCGACTCTTCGGCGTCAGTGAAGCTGCTCACGCGGTGCTTAAGCCCATGCTAAACCGCTTCACAGATACCATCCATGATCACGCCTCTCTTGCGGCCGCACTTAGCGCACTCACCATCGGCGATGTGCGTCATATTTTACTAAGCAGCCCCTTGCCAGCCGCCGAGATCGGCCAATTCGTGGCTTGTTGCGAACATCTGATCTCTCACACAACAAATGTCCCACAGCTCCTTCAATGGGTTGCGGCAAATCTGCAGGTCTGTGCCCGATTGACCCTGAACCTACCCAAATTAAATGACTGGTGCGCCTATTGGATGGCACTGGATGTCTTTCCAGTCGTACACTTTATGAGAGCCCTCGTCATGCCCGCAAACTACATGTCTTTTTCCCATGCAGAGCGTTTTTTTTATCTTCTGGATCCGTTTTTTGAGGAATTTACAAATGAAGAGCAAACCCCCATTTCGGAAATCAACCGACGCATCCTACGTCACTTTCCTCAAATTCAAATTGAAGACGAGGCTCCCCCCAAGACGGATTTTTTGGTCTACATGTGGGTATGTCTGCTCATCCCCTCTGTGGTTCCTACGACACCGCCCAGATGGGTGGACCAATAATAGGGGCCTAGCAGAATAAAAAAAGTTTTGCTCACCCCAATATTTGTGTTATAGGTATAAACAGTATATTTTTCCCCCAGGAGGATCATTGGTATGTTGAAAAACCACACAAAGGGCGTATTTTTGGCTGCGATTGGAACACTTCTGACCGCAACCACAGTCCAGGCTGCCCCCATCGCACCGGCTGCCATTCCCGCAGCAGCAATGGCCACCATTAAATGGGCTGCACCCAGTGCCAATTGGAGCAGCGCCACTATGTTTACCCAGTTTCCCGGCACCGCATTTCAACGCACCATCTACGAAGCAGAAGGAGCCTATCCGAATGGCACCGCAGTAGATGTCGAAGTCACTGACACCGGCGTCATGGTGGAATACGAAGAAGGCATCACAATGGCGAAGGTTCCAGCCAACGTCCAGGCTGCCCTTAAAGCCAACTTCCCCACCCTCGCCAAAATTTCCGAAATCGAATGGGTGATGAAGCCAATGGTTGGAAACGGTGGCAAGGTCGTTAATTCCATTTGGTACGAATTCGAAGGGATGATGGGCAAAAATTCAGTAGCCGTTTATGTCAGCCAAGATGGCTCACAAGCGCTACTGGATATGACCAACACAAACTAACCGCTCACACGGTTAACAACACAAAGGGGCGGCATATGCCGCCCCTTTTGTATTATGTATTATAAGTAGGCAATAACCTCGTGACGAGGAAAGCGGACTTTGCGTTCGGTTTGGGCAACATCGTCGGAGGCCCGGTAGCCTGCCGCCAACACAGCCACGGTTTGATAATCGGTCTCGGATAACCCCAAGATATGGTCGTATTGTTCGGTAGAAATACCCTCGATCGGACAAGTATCGATCCCAAGCATGGCCGCCACCATCATAAAAGTGCCCATCGCCAAGTAAGTTTGCTTTGCCGCCCAGGCCGGTACTTCGGCAGCCATAGGTCCTTTGACAAAGGTGTTGACGATGCGATCTTCAAAGGCTTGCAATGCGTCTTCTTGCAATCCGCGCGCCTCGGTCACCAGTTGGAAGTAATGACGGACATAGTCCGCACTCATGGCCCGAAGGCCAGAAACAACTACCAAGTGTGAACAGGTCTCAATCTGAACCTGCCCCCAAGAGGCTGGCGTGAGTTTTTTGCGCAGATCGGGTGACCTCACAATCCAGAACTTCCACGGTTGGAGGCCATACGAAGACGGTGATAAGCGCAAAGTCTCTTCCAGAACCTCCCAATCGGGATCGGAAATTTTTCGTCCGGGATCGAAACGCTTTGTGGCATAGCGCCAATTCAGCTGGGACAAAATAAACGCATCTTGCTCTTTTGCCATTTTTTTCCTATAGGTTGCCAGATTCTGGTGTGGGGTTCGTTACCCCATGGACCTCTACGGGATGGGAACGCCGCGAAAAAATGACAACGGAAATGCCAGATGCAATAACCAAGACCGCACCCAAGGCTGTTTCGATCGTAGGCACTTGTTTCCAAATCACCCAATCAAATATCGCAGCCCACAAGATCGCGACATAACAGAAACTAGACGCTATCGCTGACGAGACATAGCGCATCCCATAAGCAACGCTTTCCAGACCGACGAAATATCCCAGCCCGGCTAACACCAACAATCCCAAAGACCGAAGATCTAACGGCTGCCAATTGGCAATTGCAAATGGCAATACCATGAGCGTGCAAAATAGAAAGTAGTAAAATGTCGCCGTGACGGGATGTAAACGTCCGGCCAACACCTTCAACGCATGAATCACAATCGCGTAAAAAACCCCTGAAGCCAGCCCTGCCGCTATCCAAATGTTAAAGCGGAATCCCGACAGTGGATTTAATATTAAAAATACGCCTAGAAATCCAACGATTAAGCCCAAGACAACCTTCAAAGGAACACGCTCTCCCGACCAAGCCAATGCCACCAGTGGGATCCATAACGGTGCTGTGTTTTGAAGGAGGGTTGCGTCAACCAAAGACAGCTTGGAAATAACCAAAAATGTGAGTCCATATGCCAAAACGGCAAATACCGACCGCCCAAACAACAAGGGGTAGTTGGTCCCCCGAAATAAGGCGGGTTGACGCAGCATAATCGGCAAGCTGGCTAATGTGGGAATCCCGAAGAAAAACAACACCTTTACCGACACATGCACGTTCGGCAAAAATCGCGAAATCAAATAAACAAAGGAAATGACCGTAAATGCAAAAAGAAAAATAGCGGATCCCCGTAAAAGACGGTTCATGATACCCCCTACCCAAATCATATTTTTTAACCATTATAGATGAGAATTTTTTACAAAGATACGCGTGATATGTGGCATAATAGAAGTACTTTACACTTGCATTCCCAGTCGAGGCACCTACTATGACACCGTCTATACTCCTACTTGAAAACGACCCTATTTACCGTGACTTTTTGACGCAGCGCCTATCGGTTTTTGGATATACCGTTACCACTACGGATCAGCCCGAAACGGCACTAGAGACCGCAAAAAAGCAGCCGCAAAATCTGGTGATTATTGATCTATCTGGTCCCAGCATCCAAGCCGTCATATTGACAAAAAAATTGCGTAACGAAGGCATCACCTGCCCCATTATGGTGCTTTCGCAAGACGATCATATCGATGCTGTCGAAAAAGCAACCCAATCGGGTGTTTCTGACTATGTGATCAAGCCCTTTGAACTGAACGTGTTGATGTCCAAAATCCGGACTCTGGTTTCGGGAAACCTAACAGGATAACCAACTAAAAATGGAAACCACGCCCAATCTTTTAGAAAAGCCAGTCAGCCCACAAATCATTTCGATGATTCCAGAGGACCTTATCCGGCGATTTCAGATGTTTCCGTTTGATCTCACCGACAATACACTTTCCGTGGCCATGGTAAATCCCTCCAACTTGGAGGCAATTGACGAAATTCGTTTGATGACAGGATGCCAAATAGCACCTCATCCCGCGGCTATTGAACACATTCAATCTGCCATTGAAAAATACCTAAAAGTAGAAAACCGCGCGAGACAGTCGCTGGTCGACATCCGATTGCAGCACGTCCAGGCCCAGGAAAAACGGCCCGTCGTCGAGGATGATTCCGAAACCGCCGAAGAGCCTGCTGTAAGACTGTTGAATGAAGTTTTGGCAGGCGCGATTTTCCAGCATGCGTCTGATATTCACATGGAGCCACAGGAACCCGAAATGCGGATTCGGTATCGCATTGACGGGGTTCTCATTGACGTGATGACGATCCCAAAACACATCGAGGCTGCCATTATTTCCCGCGCCAAGATACTGTGCGACATGGACATCACCGAAAAGCGCCGCCCGCAAGACGGGCACTATTCCTACCGGTTTGAAGGACAGGTCTATGATATCCGGCTGGCGTGTATGCCAACCGTCTGCGGAGAAAAAATGGTCCTTCGTATTTTGGACAAGGCGCGCATGACGATGGGCCTTCTGGATCTGGGTTTTTCTCAAGAAAGTGCGACGGTCTTGGATCGATTGGTTCACAAACCCTATGGCATGATCTTAATCACCGGCCCTACCGGAAGCGGAAAAACGACAACGCTGTATTCGCTGCTAAATACCCTAGATAAAATCAAATCCAATATCGTGACCATCGAGGACCCCGTTGAGTACCGATTGACCGGCATTAATCAGACGCAGGTGAATCCTCAGGCCGGTATCACATTTGAAACCGGCTTAAAGGCGTTTTTACGTCAGGACCCCAACATCATTTTGGTGGGCGAGGTGCGTGATCATCCCACGGCCGAAATTGCCGTTCAGGCCGCGCTGACTGGCCACCTGGTTCTGAGCACGTTGCATACCAATGACGCTGCCAGCGCCGTTACCCGTCTTATCGATATGGGCATAGAGCCGTTCCTGCTGTCTTCCACGGTTATCGGTGTTCTGGCGCAACGGCTCGCCCGTCTGATCTGCAAATCCTGCAACGGCTCCGGGTGTGAGTTTTGTCATCAGACCGGCATGAAAGGACGTACGGTTGTCTATGAGCTGATGGAAGTAACCGACCGCATACGCGAACTGATTGTCAACCGATCTTCCGCTGACAAGATCAAAGCCGCAATGCTAGAAGAAGGAATGAATTCTTTTCAGCAGTGCGGTCAAACCAAAATCGACCAGAAATTGTGTACGTCAGAGGAAATACATCGGGTGGTCTATTATTAGGAGATATTTCTGAGCGTCAATTCAGAACAACTCATTCAGTTCTTCAATCAACTGTCCATTATGGTTGAGGCTGGCATTCCGCTCGCCAAGTCTCTCCAGGCCATTGAAAAACAGGTGACCCACAAACTATTTCACCCTGTTTTACATCACATCCGAAAAGACGTGGAATCCGGAAAACGGTTTTCTGAAGCCCTGAGCGCACATCCTCAGATCTTTTCATCCTACGCCGTCAGTATGATCTACGCCGGGGAGCAAGGCGCCGGTCTACCGACGGTACTTCATTTGGTGTCGTCTTACATGGAAAAAGAGGCCCAATTAAGGGCCAAGATCCGAAGTGTGTTTATGTATCCTATGGTCGTGGGCATTTTTTGCCTTCTGGTCGTTAGCTTTTTAATTGTCGCCGTGGTTCCCGTTTTTGCAAATGTCTATACGCAGCTGGGCGTCACGTTGCCGGTGCCTACGCTGGTACTGATGGGCGTCAGCCAATTTGTCCGGTCTTTTTGGTTCATTATTCTTCCCTCGATTGCAGGCTTGATTTTTGCTTTTATTAAATACCGCTCGAAGCAGCAGGTAAGCAACGTCTCTCATGGACTTCTTAAGCGATTGCCGGTTTTGGGCCACTTTTCCAAAAAGGTTGCCATTGCGAAATTCCTTCGGACGTTTTCGAGTATGCTCACTTGCCATGTCTCGGTTTCGGAAGCGCTGGATGTCGTATCGAAAGTCGTCACCCACCCTGATGTCTCGAAAACCATCTCCGAAGCCCAACACAATATCCGCAGCGGGGGCACGCTGACGGAAGCACTTGAAAAAAGTGCGCTTTTTTCGCCTGTCGTTATTCAGATGGTCATGGTCGGCGAAGAAAGTGGAAACCTAGGCCCTTTGATAGAAAAATGCGCAGACGCAGCCGAGCAAGAAGTCGACGCAGCCGCCAAGCAGGCCATCGTCGTGTTGGAACCCGCACTTACTCTGGGTATCTCGTTTGTCATCGGATTTATCGCCTTGGCAATATACCTACCCATGTTCAGCCTGATGGGCAAAACAGACGTCTAGAAGCCATCGGCTTCCCTATTGATGAGACCAGCTCAAGGGTTTTATGCCCAAAAATTTAGGGAATTTGATTAACCCTCAGTATACTTGACAAAAAGGGGGTGAAGTCAGACATCGCAAACAGCAAGTCTTTAACTCACATCAAGAGGTGCTATATGAATAAAAGGGGATTTACCTTAATCGAAATTATGATCGTTATTGCCATTTTGGGGGTCTTGGCTGCATTTGCCATCCCTCGTTTCGTTCAAACGACTTCTGACGCAAAAACCAAAACGTGTGACTCCACCATTGCCAACATCAATACCCAGTGGGAAACAAAATTTATTAAGACAGGGGCTTACGGCTCGCTAGCCGCGCTGACCGGCGACGTCGCCTATTTTCCCAACGGTGCACCCACATGTCCATATGGAACAGCCTACGCCGACGCCAACGCCGATAATCGGGTAGACGCGCATTCTCACTAAATAATGTTTGGCGCTGGGGGCGTTTTTTGGCGAGGAGGGGAGTGTCGTGGTAGTCAGACGTTACGGCGGATTCACATTAATCGAAGTGATTCTTACGCTTGCGTTGCTAGGGATTGCCGTGGCACTCGCCCTGCCTCGTTATGATGTTTCTCTTTTGAACAAATTAGACGCCAAAACCACTGCTCAGCGCATGGCATCTGATCTACGCCTCACCCGCCAACTGGCCATTGGAAAGGCGACGCCGCATTACTTGGTCATCGACATCGATCATACCTACAAGCTCTATACGACTTCAGTCAGCCCTGAAAATCAAATACCCCCGACCCGCATTATTCCAGGCACGGCCATTTTGGGAGGGAGTTCATCATTTAAATTTCTACCCACCGGCGCTTTGGATCCCAGTTCCGGGCAAAGCCTAACCATTCAGATCGGCAGCAGCCAATGGAGCGTGACGATCGTGACTGCCACCGGATTTGTTTCAGTCTCACAGGTCAGCTAAATGCCAAAGCAAGTTCGGGATGGATTTACATTGGTAGAATTTTTAACCGCAACCATGATCTTGCTGCCACTGGTTACACTGCTGGTCCGCATGGTCCCCGGTTTGTTGATGTCGGGCCATTACTCCCAAGCCGCCTCGCATTGCACGTTTTTAGCCAACCAAAAACTCGATGAAATTCGGAAGCTGGCCTATAGCACGAATCCGTCATACGGTTTTGGTGTCGATTATTCGCAGACACCGACAGCCTACCCCTCTCCCTTTCAGACCTATGCCTTTACGATAACCGATGACCACGACCTAGAACGCAAAACAATCGTGGTTACGGCTTGGGAAGATCGTGATCAAAACTTGGGTCTGGGCGCAAATGAAATCTCCGTCGTACATTCCCGTCTCCTCAGCCGCCGGCAATAGCTATGGCCAAAAATCACCTATCCTCTGCGGCTGGGTTTACACTACTCGAGGCCATCATGGTAATCGGCCTCACGGCAATGGTCTTGGCCGTATTGTCGCCGAATTTTTTTTCAGTCAATAAAGCATGGACAGTATCCCAACAGCGGATCGAACAAATTCAAAATGGCCGTGTCGCGCTGGATACCATGGTCAGAGAACTCATGCAGGCCAGCCGAATCGTATCGGTTACCGCGTCTGGGAATGCCAATGGCCTCATCCAGTTTTACAACGCAGCAGGTGCACAGCTTGATTTCCGGCGCATCACAGTCAGCGGAAAAACGATGTTGGGCTTCACGCGAAGCGGGGTGACGTCCACTTTGGCCGGCCCCATTGGTACTCTGGAATTCCAGCCCCTTTCCGCCAATGGCGTCTCTGCTGCCCTGTCTCCCTCAACCACAAAATATGTTCATATCAACTTGGACGTGTTAGACGCCGATAACGTGGTTTCGGCCAATCGCTTTTCTACGGCAATTTCTTTTCGCAAAAATTGGATCAGCGCGCTGTATTATGTCGGCTTTGCAGGGAACAATTTCAGTTTGCCCGGCCTGGGTGCCGTCCAAGGCGCCGTTCATGCCAACAACCAAGCCACCAAAAATTGGGCCGTTTTTCAAACAGGTGGGGGAATGACGGACATCGATCAAGGCATCTCGGTTTTGGTGCCGTCGGCAAACCCAACACATTATCTGATTACCTATCAAAATTTTCCGGGCTACGCGGCAAGCGCAAGTGTGGTCGTCAATGGGGACTTCACCTTTGCAACGGGCAACGTGTACACCGGCATTTATTATTTAGACAATGGTGGCACTGCTCGTTTTGGCAGCAATGTCATCATCAACGGGTCGGTCGTTGCAGAAGGCAGAATTTTAGTCAACGGAAATGGGGTCACTATTACACCGACCGGCAAAAATCCGGCCCTGGCGGCCGGACAAGACGTATCCATCACGGGAACCGCCTTTCGGGGTTGGGGACCTGTTTTTGCCCAAACGGGTATCTCCATTACCGGGCCAGGCGCCTATTGCAGCTCGGCCAGTGAGCCCAAAGTTGCTCTTGCCGCCAATGGCCCCATCTCACTCGCATCTGCCGACACACGAATGACGGGTAGCATTATTTCATCGTCTACCCTCACCATCCAAGCCATCGGCAGCGCCGTGCTGATCGGGGATGCCTCCCATGCCGCCGCCATTGCCAATGGCATCAGCACCAGTGGCGGCACAGTACAAATTACGGGCAGCATCATCAGCGGTACGGATATTTCATTTGCAAACGCCATCACGACATCAAGTGGGAGCTTTATCGCAAAAAACAACGCTACGATCGCCAATTTTATATGGCTCATTTATGTTCCGGCCGCGCTAACGACGCCGCCTTTATTTCTGAAAGAACAATCATGAAAATCGAAAGATCCACTGGCAGCGTGCTGGTGATGGCGGTTTTTTTGATCGGTATGGTGACGATTTTGGTCAGCGCTCACGCATTGGTGATCAATACCGATTTGCAAATTGTAAAAAATGTCATTTACACCAATGAAGCCCGCAATGTGGCAGAAGCGGGCATCGAGGACGCGATCTCGGAACTGCGCAATAACTATCTCTGGCAAGCCGGATTTTCAGACAAGGCTTTTCCCATAAACGCGACCAGCACCTACACCGTTACCGTACTCAACAATTACCCTAGTATTACATTGGACTCCGTCGGAAATGTTTTAGGGCAATATCAGTGTCACATTAGAGTACAATTAATCGTAATGGGCGCACCATTAGCTGCACCATATGCCATTCGTGTCGACCGTTGGGAGATCCTTTAAATGGTGCCAAAATCACCGTCCATAACGCTAGGGTCTATTCGGACACTAATCCAACGTTTTTTTCCGGAAAAACCCGTCGTCCGCGTGGGTGTCGGCATCGACATTACCCCAACCTCGATTTTTGTGACAGTACTCCGGCACGAAAAGGGTGCATATCAACTTATTTCGGTATTTGAGGAGCCCACACCATCCGAGGTATTCGTAAAAAGCAAGTTTGTAGGCCCTCCTGCCCTAGCCGACAAACTAAAAAACCTGCTGCATACCCACCATATTCGGGAGAAAAAGCTCGCTATCGCGATTCGGGGAGAAGGAACCCTCATCAAAATAGTTTGGGGAAAACCCATGTCTGACCTCAAGACCGAGAAATGGCTTCAAGACCTCGCCTCCAAATATGTCGTCTTCTCTGGGTCAGAGATACAAGCGACCTGGCAAGTCGCATCTGACGAAATCATCGCGGGAGAGCCGCAACGCCGGTTGCTGGCCGCCTTTGCCAAACACGACCTCATCCAAACCTATGAAAAAAGCCTGCTGGCTGCCGGGATTATCGGCCGATATATGGTACCCCCGGCCATCGCCATCCTCCGCGCAAGCCAAGACGCCACACAAGACACCAATTTTAGTGCAACCCGTATGTTGATGGTTGTTGAGGCCCACCAAACGACCCTATTGATAGTGGATTCCAATATACCAGCCTACGTTCATACCGCCACCATCGGAGCCGATCTACTGAACAACTCACCCAACACCATTGACCAGCTCAGGCTTGAAATTCAGCAAATTGTGACGCAATTCCAAGATAAAAAGCCAGTTGAAAAAATAAGGCTGTTTTCCGACGACATTGCGCTGGGAAAAACGCTGATCGAACAACTCAAGTCCCTCAATCTTCCCATCGAGGAGCTGCGATGCAACGCAACGGGTCTTTCACAAGACGTTCAGGACAAGATCCCACCGGGAGGGATGGTCAGTGTCGGACTGGCATTGGCTGATCCCTTTGAAATCAATTTCAGCAAATGGGACATCCGACAGCAAGAATCCCGTCGTTTTTTGATTTACCTAGCGCTGAGCCTGATAGGAAGTTCCCTGCTCATGCTCGTGATATTTTTCGGCCTTTACTTCACGGGCGCCGCCATCAATCGACAAATTTCTCATGTCCGGCATGAAATCAATGATTCCAGTCAACAGTTTAATCAGGTATTAGACATCGAAAAAGAACTTACGATCAGCAAAATATATATCGTCGGGCGCCGCAAATTGATTACCGGCAATAGCGAATTTGTATGGCCCGCCATTCTGAAGGAAATTCCCGCCTATATGACGGGCAGGATCCGCATCATCCAAATGGACGCCCGCGAGAATCAATTTATCGTATTAAAAGGCGAAGCCCGAAGCTCAGATGACGTTTTTCAGTTCCTGAGGCAACTCAAAGCCTCACCCTACTACGAGGCAGCGGATCTACAGGAGGTTGTTCACGGTCCTCAGAGCGGCTTGCCGAAGTTTGAAATCCGCCTCAGACAAAAAGGACGGCGCCCATGAGTCTGGCAACCGTGTTTCAAATGTCCCAAAAGAAACTTTTTTTTCTTATTGTGTTGATTCTGCTCATCTTGTTCGGCATGTACCAGCTGATCCTTGAGCCCCATGTCACGGCCCTGGCGACGTTACGCCAGGAATTAAATTCCCAGCAAGAACTGCTCAACAGCAAATCCATGAGATCCAAAGCGATCTCCATGTTGGAGAAAGTGAGAGACGAGTACCACGGCGTCTTGTCTGAAATCAATTCCCACTTTTACACCGAAAGTGAAGCCGATGTTCTGGCCAAGACATTGCCGGATACCATCAGCGATTTTGGCAATCAAATCATCTTGCTCAAGCCAAAGGCTACGAACGAAGAACGGAGCCGCTCCTCCTTGTTGGTCCAGCAAATCCGTACGTTCAATTTGCCACGGGAAGCCAATATTATCGATTTTTTGGCCTCCAACGAGGGGAACATAGATGCGGATGAAAACGCAGAGGCCCTGCGCAAAGAATTGCTGGAGATGCTTCCCGAAGAGAAACGGGAATATATCCTCATGGTCTGGCAACAAGCACCAACCAATAAACTGGCGGGTATCCGAGTGGAGATCCGGGAAATGGAAATCATTATCCAAGGAGAGTACAAAGGCCTCATTGATTTACTTGCGTTTTTGGGGTCCCAGGGAAAGACACTGGAAATTCCGCAACTCACGTTGTCAGAAGTTGAGCTGTCCGCTGGCAAAATTCAAACGAATATGGTGGTAAGATATTATGTCATTCATTAAAACCCTTTCTCGGTTCAGCTTTTGGATCACATGCGTTACGGTTGGGATATTGGGGATTGCCTCGTTTTGGCTGTCCACAATCTTGGACGCAACTGTCGGCACAGAATCGATAACGCTCAAAGACATCAAAAGCCCCTTCCAATTTGAAAGCCCATCGGCCGCCACACCCGCCCCATCTACCGCTGCGCCCACCAAAGCAACACCGAAACCTGCCCCCTTGGTTTTGAACGGGATTTTTAAGGGAAAAACCGGTTTATATGCCATTGTGAACCAGACACTGGTCAGAACTGGGAATACGGTGGAAGGTTGGAAAGTCGCAGACATCGGCAATCGGAGCGTATCGTTGACGCGGGAGGGACAAAAGGTCGTACTCACCATTCCGTAACAGGGGGCAACATGCAAAGGGCGTGCTGGGCTAGTTTATTAATGGTCGTGATGTTGGGTACCTCGGCCATCGCAGAACCCGAACTGGTGAGTTTTGATTTTCGGGGCACCGAAGTTAAGACCGCGCTCAAAATCTTTGCTGCGGAGACCGGTCTTAATATCGTCGCAGGCCAAGAAGTCTCGGGTACCATTACGGCGTTGGTGCAGGATATCCCGCCTTTTGAAGCCCTACAAGCCATTCTAAGCGCGAACGGCCTGCGTTACATCCAAGAAGGCAAAACCATTGTGGTATTGCCAAATGACTCGAAACGCACAGAAATGGCGTCCTATCAGCTGCAGTACGCCGACGCCCCAGAGGTAATGGCCATTTTGTCTCCCATTCTGACCGAACCCTCTGAAAAAGTTTCTGCAAGCAGTCGTCTGAACACACTCACGGTTCAAGCACAGTCACATAAGCTGGCGCAAATCAGACAAATCATAGATGCGATCGATACGCCCCCATTACAAGTCTTGGTCGAAGCCAAAGTCATCGAACTCAAATCCGGACTGGGCGATTCGCAAACACCCTCACAAATCGGTGCAAATATGACCTATGCGCCCAGCGATGCCTCTCCCAATTATCTTCAGATGATGTTTTCGGAAAAATTGGACTCCGGGAAAAGCGGGCCCGGCTTCTACGCCCATCTGCTTAATGGCAATATCCAAGCGTTTTTAACCGTACTTGAAAAAACGGTTGGCTTTACGACCATCGCATCGCCATGGATCACCGCCACGAACCACCAACTCAGCGAAATTCTTATCGGTTCTAAATTGGGTTACAAAACCAGCACGGTTACAGCAACCGGAACCATAGAAGATATCAAGTTTATGGAGGTCGGGGTAAAACTGAAATTCACCCCCCACATTTCCAAAGACGGTATGATCCTGATGACGATATTCCCCTCGATCAGCGATGGTTCCATCGTCAACGGGCTACCTCAGGAAACCACCACGGAGGTCCGAAATGAAGTGCTCGTCAAAAACGGCCAGACCATTGTCATCGGCGGTTTGACAAAAAATACGGACAACAAGATCGTCACGGGGCTGCCAATTTTGTCCCAGATCCCCCTGATTGGCTACCTATTCGGAAAAACCGAGATTCGGACAGAGTCCAGAGACCTCATGATTTTGATTACACCGCGCATCGTCAGTGAAAATCTGATCAACGAAATGAATCAAAAAGGCAAGGCCCTGGAAGAAAAAATTAAATAGGCGCCATTTGCTGCCAAGCAGTCGAAAATCGCTTCTAAAAACCGACGACCCGGACTATACTTTTCGCTAATACCGATTCACAAGGGGATGTTATGTACATTGCTTCATTATTTACACAAGCCGGCGTGATGAAATACCCCATTTTAATCTGTTCCATCGTTGGCCTGGCCATCATCATCGAAAAGTTTTTGGTGTTGTATGTGTTTACGTTTCGCCGGTCCACGTACGAGCGATTAAAGGTGCAATTACTCGAACATGGACCCGCCAAAACGGCGGATCTGTTGGGAGTCAAATCCGACCCCATTTCCCGGCTTTTTCGCAAAGTATTGACCCATACCCACCAAACCGAAGCCCATTTGCAAGAGGCGATTCAGACCGAAACTGCCGCTCTGTCCCAGTATTGGGACCGCTATCTGAACTATTTGTTTGCCTTGATTTCTATCGCACCGATGCTGGGGCTGTTTGGTACCGTCATCGGCTTGATCCGTATTTTTCGTGCTTTTTCCATCGGGGCAGAAGGCCAGTTGGTGCTGCTGTCCTCCGGCATCTCCATCGCCCTCATCACCACGGCGGCCGGTATCGGTTTGGCCATTCCCTTCACGTTATTTTTTCACATTTACACACGTCGGGTGGAAGAAAACCTATTGCGTGTCGAATCCGCGGTGAATGATCTGTACGAATCTGCCAACCGGGGAGACGGTCATCGCCATTAAGCTACGCAACCGAAAAGGCAAGTTGTTTGATACCCGCCTAGACATTATCCCCATGCTGGATGTCGTGCTCATTCTGCTGCTGTTTTTTGCAGTAGTAGCAACCTATGCTCTGTATGTACAAAAGGGTATTACCGTGTCGCTGCCCACGGCCACTAGCGGGGCCACGCATGACAAAGGAGCCATCATTACCGTGACCCAAGGCGGAGATATTTTTTTGGATGACCGGCCTATTCCGATGGCTGAAATCGAACCGGAAAT
>CAYINU010000013.1:0-6750 GCA_964364855.1 uncultured Candidatus Marinamargulisbacteria bacterium
CGCCGTTAACGGCCACCCGGTCACACTATGGTGCCCCCGATCCGATACTGCGAATTACATCACCACCCACCGTCGGCATCCGAACCGCCTGCCCGGCTTGCGATTGCCCGACGCCATCACCGCTACCCCTGATATTTCGCGTGCTGCCGCGGCGGATGCCATCATCATTGCCCTACCATCCAAACAGTTTTATTACAGCGACAAACTCATGACCCTGGTAGACGCCGAGACCCCCGTCGCAGTATTGACCAAAGGGTTCGTGGGTGACACCACCACCCTCCCTTTGCAGCATTTGGCGTCGCGAGGTGCCAGCCAACCGATGGCCTGTCTATCCGGCCCCAACCTGGCAGACGAAATCGTGGCACGAAAGCCAGCTGCCGCGGTCGTGGCCTCTGGAAACCCCGAAACCGCCACCTTTTTTCAGCAAATCCTCAGCACACCGTATTTTCGCATCTATACCGCCACCGATACCGTGGGCGTTCAGTTGGGTGGCGTACTCAAAAACGTAATCGCCGTCGCCGCCGGTTTATCGGACGGACTGGAATTGGGCTATAACGCCAAGGCAGCTCTCATTACCCGGGGACTGTCGGAAATGATTCGCTTTGGCGTGGCGCTGGGTGGCCAGACCGAGACCTTTTTTGGCCTGTCGGGACTGGGAGATATGATTGCCACGTGTCATGCGCCATCCAGCCGAAACTATCAGGTAGGCCGTGGTCTGGCCACCCGCCACATTACTCCCGAGGAGCTGGAAACCACCATCGTCGCCGAGGGAGTCAAAACCGCCCGCATCGCCCACAAGTGGGCACAAACCCACGGCGTGGAAATGCCCATCACCGCCGCCGTTTACCAGGTCCTCTACCAGCGCCAGTCTCCGGCCCAAGCGTTGGCAGCTCTGATGGGCCGCAGCCTCCGCGCCGAATGAGACCGACCCTGTCCCGGATCCTAGTCGATATCCTCATCGTCCCAACGGGATTTATTCTGGGCTACATCGTCAAATTCAAGCTGGGGTTTTTGGTCCAACAAGGGTTAGGTCTGCCCTACGGCCGCATCTACGAGCACGCGCAGATCGAGCCCTATGTGGCCACGGCGGTTCCGGTGACCTTGCTATGGCTATTGACCTTGTTTTTGGCCCGGGCCTACCGTCCCTTTTCAGGGTTGATGCCGCTAATCGACGAATCCATTACCCTCATTAAAGCCAGCCTGATCGCCACAGTGGAGCTGATGGCCCTGACATTCGTTTTCCATGCCCTGCCGGGATCCCGCTATGTCATTATTTACGCATTCTTTTTCACCGCCGCCGGACTCGTGCTTTCCCGATGGGTGTTGTGGCGATGGGAATTTCGAGAGTTGCGTTCCGGCCGGGGATTGGTTGATGCCATCGTGATCGGCGCAACGGATTTGGGACAAGACGTGGCCGAACGTCTGTACTTGTACCCGTCTTTTCGGACCCGGTATGTGGGCAGCTTTGACGATGCGCCACCTGCGGTACTGCATTTTCATCTGCGGGATTGTTTTCGCTACCTCGGTGGCCCACAGGATGTTTTGGCTTTTTTAAAGGATCATCCCGTCCGGCACATTTTTGTGACCCGGGCCTTGGGGGCGGACCTGTCTCAAGCCCTCATTGCCTGGGCCTTGGCTCACCATGCCAACTTACAATTTGTTCCGGACATGGCCCAGCTGTACGCCGGTCCTTTGGTGGCAACCAATCTGGACGGTGTGCCGTTCGTCGGCATTGCCCCTTTTCGTCATCCGTGGCTGGAATTGGCCGTTAAGCGTCTTTTGGACATCATAGGGGCGACCTTGCTGATTCTGCTAACCGCCCCGATCTGGCTATCGGCTGCCCTGTTGATCAAACTAAGCTCCCCTCATGGCCCTATTTTGTATCGCCAAGAGCGAGTCGGCTTAAACGGAAAGCCATTTGGGATGTATAAATTCCGAACCATGATTCCCGATGCGGAAAAAGACAGTGGTCCTGTCATGGTATCGGAAGCCAGCGAGACCCGATATATCCGGGGTGGTGCGTGGCTACGCCAAACCTCTATTGACGAGCTGCCGCAATTGCTCAATGTGTTGAAGGGCGATATGAGCCTCGTCGGTCCGCGACCGGAACGGCCCTTTTTTGCGGATCAATTTGCCAAAGCCATCCCGTTTTACATGGATCGGCATCGCATGCGGGGCGGACTGACCGGCTGGGCCCAGGTCAATGGCCGTTCGGTACTCACCCGCCGTCCGGAACACAAACTCAAATATGACTTGTACTACATTTCCAATTGGTCCTTGCTGCTGGACCTGAAAATCCTGCTCAAAACGATATCAGTTGTGTTTACCAAGGAAGAGGCCTACTGATGCGCATCGCGGTATTGGGCGGCGCGTTTGACCCTATCCACAACGGTCATCTGGCCATCCTCTCTACGGTGCTGTCTCAAGGCTTTGCCGACGAAGTCTATGTCATTTTGTCCCGGCAACATCCCCCTCACAAAGCCCCCGCCGTAGCTCCGGCAGAAGACCGATTGGCCATGTGCGAAGTCGCCCTGGACCCCGTTCCACATACCCGTATTCTGACCTTCGAAACCGACAACCGGACCCAGGGCTATACTTTGGAAACCTTGGCCCACTTGCGCCAAGTCCTGTCACCTGAAGCCGAGCTGTCTCTGGTTGTGGGGACGGACAACTTTTTAATGCTGCATACGTGGCACAACCCCAGAGGCGTATTGGCGCTCGCCCGTTTGCTGGTCATCGGGCGGGACGGTCAAACACCCGATGTCTGCCAAGCCTATTTTGAATCCCATTTTTTTCCGGATTGGACCGCCCACGTCGATTGGGTGTCCATGCCGCCGGTGGAGACCTCGTCCACCGCCCTGCGCCAGGCCATCCGCGCCGGTGAATCCGTGTCCGCTTGGCTGCCCCCAGCCGTCGCCGCCTACATCGACACCATGGGGCTGTACCGGTGAGATTGGGTATCCACGGTCGCGCGGGTACGGGGAAGTCCGTTGCTGCCGATATCCTGCACCGCAGGCTGGGTTTTGCGGTGATTGATCTGGATCAGGTGGGTCATGCGATGCTGCGACAACCGGACATCATCGCCAAACTGACCGCGCATTTCGGCTCCGGCATTGTGACGCCAGCCGGTGACGTCGATCGCCAGGCCCTGGGCCAGCTGGTGTTTCGCGATACTGCACAACTGCGAGCGTTGAATGACCTCGTCCATCCCCTGATACGGGCAGAAGTGCTCTCGCAACTGGCGTCATTGGCCGGCCCTGTCGTGGTGGTTGGTGCTCTGCTGGAGGAAATCGGCCTCCGCTCGGCGGTAGACAAAGTCCTGCACATCGACGCCGACGAGACCTCGCTTGCCCGTCACAGTCCAAAGAAAGCCCACATCCGTACCGTCCAGCGCAGCCGTGACGCCTACTCCGCCGCATCGGATCTCACCATCACCAATCCATTTACGCCGGAATTCGAAGACTTGTTATTAGACACCATTGCTTGCCATCGGGGTCCTGAAAAAGATCGTTTGAATCTATCCTAATAACCGGCTTACTAGTGGGAGATAGATCCAGTCAATGAGGGGAAATAGCAGGCCAAAATACGCCAGGCCAAACACGATTAAGATTCCAAACGGCTCCATCCGTGCCCAGCTGGCCCGCCAATCCGGAGGCAAAAAGTGTATCATCACACGGGACCCATCCAACGGCGGAATGGGCAATAGATTAAAGACCATCAGCAAGATATTAATCTGAACAAAAACAGCCAAGCCATAGACCAGCACCGGCCATACGGCTACCACTCCCATCACCCGCAATACCATACTGGCCATCACGGCCAACGTGAAATTGGTCAGGGGTCCGGCCACAGCCACCCACATCATGTCCCGGGTGGGCCGTTTGAAATACCGCGGATCCACCGGCACCGGCTTGGCCCAACCGATCATAAAATGCGACCCGGAAATAAAAAACAGGAGGGGCAAAATAATCGATCCCAGCGGATCGATGTGGGGAATGGGATTCAGAGTCAGCCGTCCGGCATCCCGGGCCGTGGGATCCCCGAACCAGCCCGCCACCACGCCATGGGCCACTTCGTGACAGATCACCGCCACCAGCAACGCACCAAACTGAATACCAATTTCCAGTGGATTCATGCGCGTGGGTGGGCGTGATCGTAGGCCGCATGCACATGGGAACGAGACACATGGGTGTAGATTTGGGTGGTGGCAATGTTGGCATGGCCCAAAAGGGTCTGGACTTCCCGCAAATTGGCCCCGTTTTCCAACAAATGGGTGGCAAACGTATGTCGGAACGTATGCGGCGACACAGCCCTCACACCCGCCTCGCGACAATAGCGATGCACCATCAAGAAAATCATCTGCCGAGTAAGGGGACCCCCTTGCTGGCTCAAAAACAAATGGTCATCGCCTGGAGTGGCCAGACTCGGTCGTAACTGGGCTAAATAGCACTGCAGTGCATCCCGAGCCGCCGTTCCCAGCGGCACCCGCCGTTCTTTTTGGCCCTTGCCCATGACGGTCACCCACAGGTGATCCATATCGACTTGGTCGGTACATAGGCCCACCACCTCGGACACGCGCAAGCCGGAGGCATACAGCAATTCCAAGATGGCCCAGTCCCGCACCCACAAGCGCCCTATCCCATGGTGGGCGGCCTCGATAATGCCATTTACGTCCGTGGCCGTCATTGTTTTTGGCAATCCCTGGGGCCGTTTAGGCGCCAATTCCGACACTTCCAAAGGGGCATCCAACATCTTTTCCTGGTACAAAAACCGGCTATAGGACCAAATAGCCGAGAGCTTGCGGGCAATGGTAGCCGGGTGGTAGCCCCGTGCCGTTAGGTGGGCCGCATAACCGTGCAGGGCCTGGCGCGTCGGTAGGGCATCATCGGCGAATTGCGAAAAGTCAGCCACGTCCCGGCGGTAGGCAACGATGGTATGGGTCGATGCACCCATCTCCACCTGCAGATAGTTCACAAACGCGGCCTGCGGACTATCCATGCAAGACCCACCGTTGCAGTCCCAAAACGGCTGTCACGGTTTTCAGATCCACGATCTCCCGGCGTTTCAGCGCATCTTCGAGCTCGGTCAGGGACAGCTTTACGACTTCGACAAACTCGTCTTCATCCGTGTCCGGCATGCCGAATTCCAGGTCCTGTGCCACGTAAAAATACATGTATTCGTTACAAAAACCGGGAGAGGGATACCCTTCGGTTAAGGCCGTCCAGGTCTTGGCGCGAATGCCCGTTTCCTCGGCCAGCTCCCGTTTGGCCGCATCCAGGGGGTCTTCGCCGGGATCCATGCAACCTGCGCAGGTCTCCAGCAGCGTTTTGCCGGTGGAGTAGCGGAACTGGCGGATGAGATACACCGTGTCGGGGGCCTGGAAAGGCAAGATGACCACCGCGGGGACATGGTCTACCACGTCGCGGGTAGTGGTTTTGCCATTGGGCAAGGACACCACATCATGGCGCACGGTTAAGATGCGACCGACGTGTTTAACGGTGGAGTGTAGCTGCCGTTCTTCCATCATAGGTTTATCATGGGAAACCCACCGCGAAATTGCAAGGTGCTTGTCCCTGTAACACTCATCCCCACTTCCAAATGTCGATACGACATTTGAGAAGAGCCCCTTCTCTCAAGATAGAAGGGGCAAAATTTGTTCTCGCAATTGGATGAGAACTTCCTTTACATTTTTTTTAATATCTTCATTCCTAATTCTGATAATTGTGATTCCCTTAAGCCCGAGAACTTCCGTTCGGGAAAGATCTTTTTCAATTTGAGTGTCATGAATAGTACCGTCAACTTCGATTACAAGTCTTAATTGATGACAATAAAAATCAGCAACAAATATCCGACTTCTCCCGTTGATAGAAACCGATATCGGATATTGACGTACAAATTTAAGTTTACAAAACTGTCGTCCTCTCAACATTTTCCATAGTTTGTTTTCAGATTGTGTAGATTTAGATCTGAGATCACGAACAAGATTTTTTATATTAATTACCATTTCCACAACATACTGCCCCTTCTTTTTTAAGAGAAGGGGCTCCTCTCAAATGCCAGAATGGCATTTGGAGGTGGGGTTGAGTGTTATTCCAATTGAAACCCCAATACATCTTTGATACCGTTCTTAGGATGATTACCGCCACCACCATGCAAACGCCCTGGGGTAGCTGGGAAGTGCTGCTGGAGGCGCCGTATTGCAAAGTCAAACGCCTCATCGTCAACCCCGGCCAGCGCCTAAGCTACCAAAAGCATTTCAAACGCGAAGAACGCTGGACCGTGGTCGTGGGTCAGCCCGTCATCACACTGGACGGCGTCACCACCACCCACACTCCCGGTGATGTCATCACCATCCCCCGCGAAGCCCTACACCGCATCGCCAACCCCACCGCCGATCCCGTCGTCCTCATCGAAGTCCAGCTGGGCATTTCTTTCGGCGAAGACGACATTGTGCGGGTGGAGGATGATTACCGGCGGACAGACGCTTAGAACCCATTTCATAAATCCCAATTAGGGCTTCGCTAAAGCAAATTGTTCCTCTGCTTTCTAAAGGTGAAATTTGCTACGGGGAGCTCCGATATGATCAATATGATGAATTCCTTGTCGGGACGTTCGGGTCTAGGGGCTGGAATACCTACCGCTCGCGTGGCCCCGGCGTCTACTCCACCGCCAGTTGCCCAGTCGGCTGCTGCACCCCAATACCCGCCCCAAGCTGGTTTTCCACCGCCGCCAGGTACCTATTGGCCGTGG
>CAYINU010000013.1:6850-29836 GCA_964364855.1 uncultured Candidatus Marinamargulisbacteria bacterium
CCCGGGTATCTGCCATTACCGGCAGGCGCTCATTACGCTCCACCGCCAGTTGCCCTGCCTTCTTGGCAGCCGGGACCACCGCCGGCTGCTACACCCCAATACCCGCCCCAAGCTGGTTTTCCACCGCCGTGGCCCGGGTATCTGCCATTACCGGCAGGCGCTCATTACGCTCCACCGCCAGTTGCCCCGCCTTCTTGGCAGCCGGGACCACCGCCGGCTGCTGCACCCCAATACCCGCCCCCCGGCCCCGGGTACGAGTTCGCCCCAGCCAGCGCGACTGAGTTGGAGGCGCTGCAGGCGTCCTCCAAAGCCGCTGCCGAGAGACGGGCTGCGTACGCAAAAACCATCGCCATGATCCCGACATGGGCAACGGCGATGGATCCTGACGGGGCGAAGGTGGCCCAGCGTGCACAGCTTTTTTGCGATAAGATGAACGAAATCTGCAAGTACTGGATGATTCCCCCTTTAGTCAGAATGGACGCCGTTGTCGACACATCTAGAAAGCCGCCAAAGCCGCTGCTTTTGCCAGTAACCCCGTCCACTGTCCAAACCTTTGCGGTCGGCGACCCTCACGGTGACATGAACCATCTGCTAATGCTTTTATTGGGAAGCGGTATAGCCGAATTCGCAATGCCCGAAGATCCTCTGTGTTACTACGATATCGTGAAACGGGCGCGGGTGAATTGGAAAGACGTGGACGGCGACCCAACACGCTATCGGTTGATTCCCAACCTGCGGTTGCGCCCAGTTCCGGAGGGTCCATGTAAGGAGATCATTGTTCTGGGGGACATCTTGGATCGCGGTGGATTTTCCGACGAGTGCTTGTGTCTGCTAGCGGCGTTGGCCCAAGAAGCGGCGTCGTCAGGGCAGAAATACCCGCAGGTTCGTTTGCTGTTCGGCGACCATGAAATGACCGCTCTTTCCGCAGAGCCGAATGTTACACCTAACTATAAAAACACCCGGTGCGTGTGTCCGCCGGCGATTTTCGATCAAGAAGCGGTTGGCTCGCTGCTACGCTATGCCATTTCGCAAGGGTGGATGACCTATGCATATGTGGCCGAGAATGGCATTGTGTATTCCCATTCGTTTTTCACCCGGGCATTCATGGCAGAAAGCGCCAGGTTGCTTCGCTGCTCCGATACGCAGCAATCGGATGTCTTCAAGAAGGTAATGAGCTCGAGGAACCCAGAGACTATCGCAGCATATATGGAATTTCTGAGTACCTACAAATGTCCGCCTGCCGATACTCCGGACTCGAACTACGATACCGCGGTAAGAGAGGTGATTAATTATTTTAATTGTTGTCTTGTGAACGCGGCTGAACTCATTGAAAGTGTCAAAGACAACGCGAGCCGGTTGGCGGAAGTACAAGCCGCGGTAGAGACGCTTCTGATGTTCGATCTTGGCACCGAGGAGCATCGCCCCCCCATCATGGCTCGCTTCGAGGAACCGGTGGTGCCACTGCGGGCGCAGGTGGTGGGTCACACCAGATTGGAAAAGCATCTGCCAGCCACCGCCGCCGATCTCGACCAGAAGGCAAAGGAACAGTATGAAGAATCGGGCGACCCTTTTGTCTCGCATATCGACCCCAGCGCACAACACCTGTTGGTGGACATGCAATCGTCGCACGGGTATAACCCGGATGGTTTCAGCTATCCGCGGATGGTACGTATCCAACCGACTGGCGAGGTTTGTGTGGGCATGCTGTGGTTAGAAGATGGCCAGCCGGTACCGTCGGCATTTCGATTTTCTAAAGAGTGGGATTCGACCGGCCTCCACCCGGAGGATGAGTGGCGTTGGATGCGCAAATAATTAAGGTTATTAATGGCAACATTCGGGACCCTCTTCCCGAAGCCCTACACCGCATCGCCAACCCCACCGCCGATCCCGTCGTCCTCATCGAAGTCCAGCTAGGCACCTACTTCGGCGAAGACGACATTGTGCGCATCGAGGACGACTATCGGCGGAGTTAGTTAGTTATCCTTTTAGGCGATACGGTTCTCGGACATCCGGAAATTTTTTGGGAGAAAAATCTGCCGTGTTGCGTGTTACCAGAAGACATTGGTTTGCCCGGGCTGTTGCCAGGATAATCGCGTTCGGTAATTTCAATCCGAATTGCTGCCGAAGCTCCACAGCTGCAAGCGAAATATTTTCGTCTATTTCAATCACGGCAAAAATCTGAAAAAACGAAAACACGGCTTTTCTTACATCGGTTGTCTTCGCTCCCACCAGGATTTCCATCCATGTTATTCGGCTAATCAGACGCTTTTGATAACGTGAAATTTCGGTGGCCGCCTTTCGTTCACCATTAAGGTAGTCAACGAGAATATTCGTTTCAAAAACAGCTTTCACAGACACCATTCGTCACGCAATCGGGACTGAAACTGAAGGGCATCAACTTTTTGATCTTTCCAGCCTCCGAACCCAGGCAAAGCCTCAATTTTGGAATTGGAATAGGCTTTCAAAAAGAAATCCACTGCCCTCCGAATCAATTCCGTACGAGAAACATGCTCCTCGCTACGGATAAAATCCAAAGCCGCCATCTGATTCTCGGACAAACTAATAATCGTTTTCATATATCTAGATATGATATCTAGATATCTTTCTGATGACAAGCACGCCTCCCTATCAGCGAGGACTCATTTCACCAAGGCAATGTCTTTTATACCATGGGGAATCCTCTTGAGATGCCGCCAAAAGAGAGGCCTTATAGCCGGAAATGCCTTGCAAATACAGGGTTTCCTGAATGGATTCCCAATCATCCAAAGGCAACACCACCACTGCCCCATGTTTGCCCCTAATTTGTAGGGGCTCATGACTATCCGCTACCGTCTGAATAGCGGTATAGAGTCTCAAATGCATTGCCTGACGATTAATGAGATGGGGTTTAGATTTTCTGAGACAGTTTCAATAATTTAGAATCCACGGTTAACAGAATTGATCTGTCCTCGCGAATCCATTTCACAGGGTCAGACCACCTTTTTGGCTTGCCTACCCCCGACTTCTTTTGCCAATCCTTCAGCAAGGATGCGCGTCGTTGGCGTGGGGATATTTCCATTTCAAGCCCCCGGGCAATTACCACGACCGCTTCTTGCGCTAAGCTCCGATGCTCTTTCTTGGCAAGCAGTTTAATTTGCATATTTTTGCAACCTAAGTACGTCAAGAAGACAACATCTGATAATTATCTAAGCTATAATCCATCTTTCAAAATCCCCAATCGCCGGGCAGCAGTTTTCAATCTATTGATTTGCCCTGTATTCAGCTGTCCCCAGCCACTGTTTAATTGTTTCAATCCGGCAGCAGCTTCAATACGTTGTCGGATCTGATTTGTTTTACCCGTTTTTCCCGCTCCCATTACGTCTAACCAAGTTGAATAGATCGGTCCCACATAAGGTGGAAAAGGAGATTTCGACCCCGACAACGGCAAAGCTACAGGCACAGCTGGCGCAGGTCTATCGGCAGGAGTTGGGAGGGGGCGAACACTTCTTTCTGCTTCTTTGGGACGAGCTAGAGGCGGAGAAGCAGGTGTGCCAACCGGCTGCTCAAATTGCACAGAGGGCTTTCTTGTTATTTCTTCTGACAGTCTCAGAAGTTCGTCTGTAGATAAAGCTGCATACCGTTGTGCAGCGGGAGGAGGAGATGCAAACCTCATACGAAGCTGCATCACATGTTCAGAGATTGTGTGAGCTTCGCGGTCTAACCCTGAGATACTAAAACTTATTTGGGATGATAGAAGGTTTCTAAATTTTTCCTCAAAAAAATCTAAGGCCACGTTGGCTGCAACTTTATCATCCATGCGTGCAATTTTTTCTAGCTCTAGAATAGCAAGCAATCCGCGCTCTGTTTCATCATCTTTCGACCGCGCAATCACCCCTACCGTATCGTCCGCAGGGAACTCAACACGCTTTCGCAAAGGACGCGGGCTCAGTACCCCACCAGTCGCACCTGCAGCTGCATCCGTGGCTGGCGGCGAAGACGGAGCAGCAGAGATTGGTTTACGAGGAGACAGGGACTGAACAACCTCATCGACGGAAGGGAGAGGCGGGGTTGGGGGCAACGGTAGGTTGTCATTAACATCTACCCCTACATCACTTTGGGAAACAGGAGACGCCGTTTGAGTACGGGAATTATCCAGCTCGGTATCTGATTCGTCAAGCGGCTTAGTTGGCGCAACCGGCGGTGGGGGTAGAGGTGGTGGCGGTGGCAGAGGAATTGGAGACGCTGTTTCTGTCCGGGAGCCATCGCCGTTCAACTCATCCAGTAGTTCAAGGGAGGAAAGAGGAGGAGGAGGAGGAGGAGGAGTTAAGCCAACCTGAAGGTTGCGGGGAGAGTCAGTGCGAGGGGGCATTCCAGACTCAACTTGGCCTCGCAACGACATGTCGGTTACCGCTGCGCTAGCTGCCGCGGCTGCACCAGCTGTAGCACCACTAAGCGATTGCTTGCGGGCGACGGGAGACACTTTAGGCGTGTCTGGATCTAGTTGTCCCGTGAACTCAGGTAAAGGCTCATGCGGAGATGATGGTGGCGGAGGGGGTTGTAGCCCCGATACTACCGCACTTGCAGCGGCCGCGGTCGCCTCGTCGTTTAACGAAACATCCCTTTTGTGAAGGGGAAACGGTCTCAAACCGCGAAGAGGGGTTGTAGGGCGAGGGGTTGTAGGGCGAGGGGTTGTACCCCGATCTACCAGATTTAAAGGATTTAGCCGACTATTCGTATCGGATGCATTGGATGCTGAACGAAAGCGAGTCGGAGTACTACCAACACGAAGACCCCCAACCGCCGCGTCAGTCGCGGCCAAGCTGGATACATGAAGCGGTTGCGGAACGGTTGAAGTTTGTAGCAAGACTCTTCCCTCGGGTCTTTGAGGATGTTGACCATGCCAAACGCGAACGCTCTCTTTCATACGTTCATATTCACTTCGAATCTGCTCTTTTACTTTCGGTTCCAGGCCATCGGATTGGTATAACGCTTTATACTTCGCACGCAGATCTGGCCAAAGTAGGATAATTTCGCCACGAACCACGTCCACATTGTCTGGGGATGAGGTAGTGCTACTTAAAACCCGGGATAATTGTTCTTCACTCTTTTTAAGAGTGGTCATGTCGATCTGAAATTCCACAAATTGACTCACCGCACGTAACAAAGCACCCCAAGTAAGACTATCTGGGCGTGTGATTGTCGCCCATAATGCACCCGGCAGCCGAAGATCAGCGGGGATGGGGGTCTCTGTAACTATTGGTTCCTGCTTTAATAAATCTAAAGAGTCACGCAATCCGTCCAAAGCACCATCGGCGACTTTCATTGCCAATCCTGCCAACGCAGCATATCCAGTACTGCGCAGTTCCAACCTACTACGGGCCTCGTCAAATGAAAAGGCAGCGGTATTCATCTTTAAGTCAATCAGCAGCTGCTGCTTTTGATCAAATTCTTTCAGGGTTCCGGCCATATCTGCCATGGTCATGTGGTCCAAATTCAGCATTCGAGTCCAGTCCAAAATCAAGGTCCCTACTTTTTCTCGAATCTTACCCAACAACAGACCGACCTGATCACCCAATTCCCGTACTACCGGAATAGCGTAGGGTTTAGAATCAGACCCAAGCACATCAATTTCAGAGGATAAGCGAGAAACCGCGTCGTAAATCACAACCAGTTCATCCAAATCAGCGGGTTGGTGGTCATTACGAACAACCCCCTCGTACACAGCTCTCGATTCCGCAATGGTCTGTTGTTTAACTTGAAATGCAACGTAGCCCGCCAGCCGTTGCGCCACCACATCCACGGTTGCCGTCGCGCCATCTCCTTCGCCCGTGTCACGTAGTGCGGGGGGAATCGGAACGCGCAGTTCAGGATCAGCAATTGAACTAAGAAAACGCAGTTGTTCTAGGATTATCTTCAGATCGGCTTCTTCCAGAGCCTGCGAGCTAAGACGATGCATATTAACCGCAACCCCAACTTCAGCAAATTGCGTGAGAGCCGCTTTCCAAAAATCGGGGTCTAGGCCCTTAAATTTCCGGACATTCTGATGTATGAGATCGATTAATTCTGCGATTTTTTGGTACTGTTCTATACGATTTTCTTGAAAATACATGTCTTGTAGGGATTTTATTTCTTTCCATACTCCACGAGCAGAATGCCGGGCCTCGTGACCGTCACACACCAATAGGGCTCGATTGAGAACTTCGTCAAGAGGACGTGGATTCGTATCGGGGAATCTCAATTTGTCGAAAGTCGGAACCACAAAATCAGATGGAAATGCTGCTGATAGTACTTGCATTTGTGCGATTCGCGAATGTGCTTGTTGTAACGGAGTACCTGAATCACGGAACGAGAATTCTAATATGGCTTCAATTTCATTCGAAATTCGGCGAGCAAAAAGGACTGGCATTTGTGCGATTCGATCATGTTGCTCTTGTAAGGGTAAGCGAGACATGGCCATGCGTTCAAGCAATGCCTGTCGATCTCTAAAAAGAGATCGGATTTCTGTGACCAAAGCATCAGGCACCTCGTCGGATTTGAGCGATCGCCATGAAGATCCTATTGTGTCTAAGCGATCCTGTAGCGCAGAAGCGTCCTTTTTAAAAGTCTTCTTGAGAATCTTCTCCTCAGAGAATTGTCTTAAGCGCGCCATCAACATATTTCCCGTGGCAGTCGACTCGTCGTTCTCTCCGGTCAACCGTAGTGCGTCGGGAACCGTCAATGCGGCATCCGGTGTAACTGCTACAAGGGTTTCTAATTTCAACATTTGTTCTTTAATAGAAGCAACGTCCGCATCAAATGCTTGCGCATCTGAGGTATCGATTAAAGACAGGGAACGGATAATTCGATCAAACTGTTTTTCAATGATATCAGACAATCTTGACTGGCAGGCGACCTTTAACAAGGCAACGATATCTCTATACGTTAAAGTATCAGAATTTCGGGCCATATCCTGCTGGACCTGCAATAATTCTGGTGTTAGAGAAACGGTGTAAAGCGTATTTTCAATACCATCCATATCCCTTTCGAGTCTGCTTATCGTACCCAAAACCGCGCTGAAATCAGGATCATCCCTTCTTAGGTCACCTAGAATTTGGCTAAATTCATTGTCAACATAATCCGTTTGCTTCCTGCGGAGCGTGCTCACCCAAGATCCATCTTCTACCAATGCACGGAGCGCCTTATCATAGGGCTCCCAGTCGACTTGCTGTCTATCCAAAAAAACCGTCATGGGGCGTCTCTGTGAGTCCCTGTATTTCCCAATAAATTGCTTCCATTGATCTGCATCACCCGGCTGATATTGATATTCTGTTGTCTGATGGAGCCGATTCAAAAACGCCGCATACTGGATCTGGCCGGTGTGATAGCGGTACATGGCGGACAACATGGTGCCACGTAATGCAGCCAGATCTTTTTGATTTTGACGCAATATATCGCGGGCAGTGGGCGGCAGGGACAGCCACAAGCGGTTTAGCTTGTGGTACGTTTTGGTAAGTTCTTCAAACCGGGCCAGCCACTGCGTTACCGTGTCAGAGGATGGGGTTTTCGACTCAATATTTTGTACCTCATCAACCAACTTTCGCGTATCGACTTGCAACTGTTTCACAACGGACTGGTCCAATTTGACTTGGGCATCGGCAATCTGTTTCAGAAGAGTATTCAAGTTAACCTTTTCTATTTGTACGCCCGAAGTTTCAAGAGCCAAAGGTTTTTCAGAAAGAGCAGCTGCTGCGGCTGCTGCAACACCCACAGTAGATGGTGAAGGTTTGGAGACCGCTACATCGTAGGTCAAAGATCTCTGATCTCGATACGGGATATTTTGCTCCAAGACAAAGAAGTCGCGGGCCAGTTCAGCCGTGGCCTCGATGCGCGCTTGTGGGGTTTTATAGGCCGTTTTTTCAATTTCTGCTTGGCGATCACGAAGGGCCGTCCATTCGCGGTGCGCCGCACGGACGAAGGAGGCAAGTTCAAGGGGATCTTTATCATTTCTCTTAACCACCGCGGCCATCCCTGTTCGGATAGGCCCTGTACTTGTAGGGACATCCACTGAAGCATTCACCGGAGTAGCCGGCCTAGGCGCAGCCCTTTCTCCTGAGCTAGCCGCTGCGGCCGCGGCTGCTGCGGCCACCGCACCCTCCTGAAGTGGAGGAAATTCATCTCCAGAATCTAAAGGTGAGGGTTGTAGTGGTTTCGGAGGCACGTCTACTACTTGATCGACCAAGACATCCACAGGTAATGCAGCGCGAGGTGTCGAGACCCCTGTAGGTGCAGCGTCCCTAGCCCCTGTGGGGGAGCCATCCGGCACAACGGGATCAAAATGATCTGCGTCAGATCCGGCTCTATCGCGACGCTCCGAAGCGGCAGCTGCCGCCGCTGCAGCCGCACCGGTCGACGTAGTTTCGGACAGCGGCAAGGGCCGAGCGGTCGGCGGGTCTACCGTGTCATCTACCGATAGCGCGGTAAACTTCAGCCGCATGGACTCCGCCTGGCGGTGCAGGGCCCATACATGGTCAACCGGCTCTGCACCGTTTACCGCCGATTCCAGAGCTTGGGCAAGTCTGGCGGGAAGCGCTTCTATAACACCTGCGATGCGGCGATGCAGACTCTCGATTATTTTGTCGGCATCAAAGGGGTCCTTCCCTTTCAGAATGGCAAGGGGCTCAGCCAGAGTTTTGGCATCGCGACGTAGTTTGGCCAGCAAATCGATGGCCCGGGACAGCGAGTGGGCGATATAATCAAAGCGCAACTCACCCAGCTTGGGTTTTTCTGTTGCCTTCAAGAAAGACTGAATCTGATTTTCAATCCCCTGAAGGTGCTGCTTGACGGCAGTGGAAACAGAGTCACTGCAGGTGGTTACTTGCCGACGCAGGATCCACCGTTGTGGGCGATTGATACCCGGCCAAGGCGCTGTTGGGTGCAGCATACCGCCCAAATAGCCGCCAACACTCTCTTGTGCTCCTTCCGCAATACCGGCTCCGACCCACGTGTTTTGCTGTTGATAGAGCTTATAAATGGCCTCGGCGGTTCTGGCACTCTCCACTCGGGATTGCAAGTCAGAAATCCGGGCTCTGGCCACGTCATAAAGGGCCTTCTCACAGGCCTCTCGTGTGCTATTCCACCGCGCCGTTTGGGCTGTCAGGCGAGAAAGGCGAGCCGCTTGGGCTGGCGTTAGAGAACTATACTCGGAAGTAGTAGAATGAGAGATATCCGTAACCTGTTTATTCCAGTGATCCCTTCTCTCTATCACGGTGGCAATGCCGGCTTTTACAGGAATAGCTGTGGTTGCACGGTCCGCAACATCCGTTCCCAGTCCCCGCAGGGCCAGGAGTTCTTGAGCCGCGTTGTCGCGGTCGGAACTGGCAGCCGCATAGGCGATACGGGCCTCCATGATGGCCCGGCGCGCGTTATCTAGCAGTTCGGGCAATACGTTACGCAGGCGAATATAGGGCTGCATCAACCGCATCAACCGTTGGTCACTGACACCCGTCACGCCAAACTGGCCCGCTTCAGCCGCCAGGAAAAAATCCGGCGTCAAAGAAAAGGTGCCATCCTGATTATCAATGGCATATGGAGGTTGATGAGTAGTCAGGACACCCAAGAGGTTCGTAACAGAGCCCAATTGGCGATTGAGGCGGTCAACGTGAGTCTTGGGCAACAGTAAGTGATCCGATTTACGGGTGTCTGCAAACAGTTTCCCCATTTTCTTTTGGATCGCGTTCACCAGATCCTCCCGGGGGGACTTGGCATATTTTTGATTCAATTTGGTCGCCAGGTGATCCACTTTAGATCGCTCAAACGCTACGGTCAGGTCCTGCGTGCCATGCTCAAGCAATCCGAGTAATCGCAGGCGATGAGCCCCGGCAGTCCGATTATCTGTAGCGGCTTCACTTAAAAGGGCCGGCGCGTGGTCATCTACTATCGGGCTACGCTCAATACGGGCTTTCAGCGTGGCGACTTCATGGTTCAGCTTTTTAAGATCCTCATAGGAGGTGGCTCCCCGTCGTTCGCGTACCAGCTCCACGGACTGGCGAATCAGATCCTCGATGCGGGCTTGGGTGAGGGCGACATACAATTCGCCAAAACGGGCATGCACATCCGCAAATTCGTCTGCATGAAGGGCGGCCCCAGCAAATTTGCCAGCGGGGCTTGTGCGCACACTGACCGTTGCCTGCCAGTAGGCCTCTACGCGTGTTATCGTCTCTTTCAGCTTACGCCGTGCTTCCGGCGTTAACTTGGACCCACCGGTTATGAAGCCTTTCCAATCCTGCCCTATCTGATCAGCGAGATGACCATATACCACTTGGTACTGTCCCAATAAGGTACCTCGTGTGGCTTTTAGCGTTTGACCAAAAGCAGATGCAGTTGCATCAAAGTCGGTGTTCAATGGCCGGAAGGTGATTGTGATTGGGGGTTGGGTCGCAGGGGGGGTGCTGACCATGTCCGCTTCACGGTCTACTTCTTGTCTTGTGGTGACCAGTCCCTCCACCGCATGTTGAAGTTGCTCCAGCTGGCTCAGCCGGGCGGACAATACAGCAAGATCTTCATGCGTGGCGTGGGCCGCAAGTCTAGTGGCAAGGGTCTTAGATTGGCGGGATAGGGATTCCAACTCGATCCGGAACGTCTCCCCCAGTGATATGGAAATGCCAACAGAGGACGAGCTTCCATCCCCTCTCAACAGGGCTACACGATCTGCCAATTTAGAATCTCTTTGAATATCACGGCCCAGTTCCACCAAGTTGGTACGCAAGCGGCGCAGCTGAACCAGACCTCTTTCGGACAGGCCGTCAGAAGACATGGTGGCACTAAGTCCGGCCAACTCTTTTTGCTGGGCCTCAATCAGTCGGTGATAGACACGGGAAATAGCCGCATTAATTTTGACGAGATTGGCACCAAGATCGGCTGGGGCTGACCGTTCTCCAAACGTCTGCATGTCTTGGTCCCGCAAAGCCCGCAATGCATCTCGGGTGCCCATAGTAGGAGGCTCCTCGGCTGCGAGGGCTGTCCACCGGGCCTCGTAATTTGCCCAGCATCGGGCAATAATGTGACCTATGCGCTCCTGAAGAAAGTCGGGCAGCACTTCACTCGGGGAGGCCGTTTTCGCAGCCCCAGTTGATGTAGCCCACACACGGCTGTCTTGCCGGACCGCCGCCAAAAAGGCATGCAAAGCCACTTCACCGTTCTTACCACTCGTAGGCAACGGCGCAGGATGGTCCTTACGAACCGTCGTGGGGCTAAAATCAGCCAATCGCCGTTCTACATAATCCGCATATTTTCCGGCCACTTTTTCTTTGAGTTCATTTGCGCTTTGGAGCACTTTTCTAGCAATGCCCTGTAGCCGCTGAACCTCTGGATCTAAACTTTGATCTTCTACTGATTTTTCCCATTTAAGACTGGCCGACTGGATCTCCCGGATCTGGTTAATGGCCGCACGTAAGGTCTTTTCGCCCTTGGTTTGACCTCCCGTGGTGAGTTTTTCGAGTTCCGCAACAGCAGCCGTCAGGCGATGGGCACGCTCTCGCCAAAGGCAACGACCCCCCTCTTCTTCAAGGCGTTTGATAAGAGAATCGAGACGGATTTTGGAGGTATGATCAGCATGATCTACTTCTGTACTCTCATAAAACTCATAAAACTTCGCCGCCTCTTGTCGTAGCCACTTGAGAGTGGAGTCATCATTCCGACGATAGCCAATAAGATCGCGATCGGTAGACGTCTTCTGACGGTTTGCCATACTGTCTAATAAGTCCTTGGCCTCGGCCGCAAAGCTCTGAAAAGCCAAGTGTTTGAGTTCATGGTCAATGCGGACTGACAGAGTATGCAACGTTGTGGCTATCGGAGGTGGTTCTACTTTAGCTGATACTGTGACGGGTTTCTGTGCAGAAATTCCTACCTGATACAAAAACACAGCTATGACCTGTTGATAGCCGAGAAGGTCATTGCGACCGAGCGCCCCTGCTCTAAATTGTGCTTCAAGGTGATCCGTAAAGGTTTTGGCATGCGTTTGCAACGCCGTGGATGAGGCCGTCCAAAGGGATTGCTGTAATGTTTCGAACGCCTCGCGTGACAGAACAGGAGAATTCTCAAGCCGTTTTTGCAACACATTGGTTTCGCGTTGCAGGGCACCTAAGCTCTGTTCCAGTTCTTCGACAGACTGGCCTTCAGAATATCCTGCTCTCTGATACCGTGTTTCCAGATCCGTTACCTGCTGCTCTGCCCAACTTTTCATTGCCTTCTCCAACGCTTGGTTGGCCTCAGCCAAGCGTTGGTCTTTTGCCGTTCCATACCCGCTTAAAAGCGCCAACTTCATTTTGGCGTCTGCCAAAAGCCGATCACCGTTGGGATCAAAAGCCAATTGGGAATCAGACGTGAGGTCGGAAACCGCTTGGGTGAATTCCGCAATCCCTCTTTCTAAAAGATCACCAAAGATCTGATCAAGCCGCGTGCGCTGTTCAGTCAACAGCTGCCGCAGGCCCGGGAAGACTGTACCACTAGTACCGATTTCTGTTTCGCTGTCCCGAGGAGAGACAAGCTGAATCATCCTATTGGTGTGTTTTCGATACGCTTCAATTTCATCCAGTGTGGCCTTGCCCTCCCGGTATCGTGATTCAAGGGTGTCATACTCACGGGGAAGACCTTTTGCAATGCGTCCCGCATGCGCTGTGAGACGGGAAATAGCGCCGTTCAGAACAAGCTCATCCGCAGGAGTGGTGTCTCCACTGGCATTGGCGAGCTGCCAAAACCGATAAGCCTGAATGAGCATGTTCAGTGCTTCGTAATAATTTTTATCTCTGCCCTCCAAATGGCGGCGGAGAGTCGCTTCTGCAGAACTCAGTTGCTTGACAGCCGGGCTTTGTTGCGCCTTCTCCGCTTGTTGAAGGTTGGCACTTAATGCCGCTCTGGTGACCTCCGTTGCCGGCATCAGAGCAGCAGAAACGGGTGTTCTTTGTAGGGCTTGCCGGACGCGAGCCGTCGATTCTTGAAGAGTTCTTGCAGTCACCCCGGATGCGTCAAGTGGCTTTGGGGCCACTTGGGTGGGTAAGGCTATGGGACCAAGAGTTACGGGACTACCCATATTATTTTCTCCTTCGTGGTTATCGAGAAGTGCCAGGACCCATTTCAAAAACCGCTGCTTTTTTATCTGCCGTTGACCGGATCAGGCGACGAAGATGATTAAAGAAGGCCTGGGCCTCCGCCACCGTGGCAGGATGATCGTTGCAGCGCAACGTCCCGGAGCCAAAAGCATACCAGAACCGCGTCGGATCGGCGACCCCTCCGGCATATTCGAGACCTTCAGGTGAAATCGCTAGCACGTCTTGTGTTTCTTTTTTGGCGGACTTCACGTTTTTCCGCTGGCCCTTTTTACGGGGCGTGTCTCCCAGCACAACATAGGTCTTGCCGGCTGCGGCAAAGTCTTTAAACGATTCGAAAAAAGCGGTATCCGGCCCAAGGTCATCGGTAAGCGGGGGAATCGTTGGATTCAAGGAAGTCTCCTCACAAGTGATCTCTAACCTAGGATCGACAGGCAAACCGGATGCGATGTACCTAAGTTTTTGGGTGGGTGTGGGGCGTCTGGGGCTGGTCCAAAAGAATCTTTGGGAGCTGTGTAAGGGCTTTTTGAAGTGGCATCAATGTGATACCCCCTATTGTTTCCTCGCGGTCTCCACCATAAAAACAAAGCGCCCGGGACGTGCGCTCAGATCTTGATACAAATCAAATTCGAGTAGGTCAAGATAGACGGCGCTTGGCACATAAAAACTCTTTCGTTGGGCCAAAGGGCTTTTTAACAATCTGCGATACATACTCTCATTTTAATCAAAAAAAAGAGAGTGTCAATCTCATAAAAGCTTAGTCTGGATGTCTCTATAGAGGTCAAATGCCGCTGTATCGACCGGCTATGAAATGGTGAAGTCGGATTGCATCATCTGAAGATGATCGCCCGTAATCGGGGAATGGGATATACCTAAGTTTTTGGGTGGGTATGATTTTATCCTTGCCATTCCGACAATCAATTTAAGACGCCGTCAAATATCCCATTCATACCGCATTCTTTTCCGAGGTTCCTGTTAGATGCAACTGAAAATACTCTCATCTTCTCCGGCAATGCCAGCACCCGTTGTCATCAACTACCCCGACATCGCGGTTTTGGTCAACGCAGCTACTCAGCGAATCCCCAAAATTCGTATGGCGGCTAAAGATCGATTGACTCGGCAGTTGGCAACGACACTATCCAACAAGTCTCTATACAAGGCGATCGAACCCTTTATTGATTCGCTGCTGGCTCTCAAAACCCGTGAACAAAAGCACCGTTCTGTTGACGGGGATTATGAGTCTCCTTTTCGGATATTGACCGGGTTGCGGACACAGGGCTCGGTGCCAACTGGCATCCTAGACTCCCTCGAAACCGATATCGCTCATGCATATCTTGCCAGCAAAGACCCGCGTTGTTGGGCGGCTCTGGCGCACCAAAACGGCAGCGCGTGTTGCGAAGCTGTGATTCTGGCCGGGGTAATCAGTACCCAGGACATGTCTAATCGCCAATCCATTTGTCTAGCGTTTCACACTGGGTTTCCCAGAGTCGTAAAACATCTTCTGACCCACCGCCAATGGCCGGATTGGGTGAACTTGATGAATGCTCCTCTTCCTGAATCTATGCTAAAGCAGGTCAGTGATCATTTGAATGCGACCTCCGGTCTGGGCCAAAACCGTGCTTTTTTGCGACTCCTTCTGGCCCGGACCCAAGATATTCCCATTGAAAAGACGTCCTCCCTCTGGGCAAAAACACTTCGTCGCTTTGCTGCGGATTTGGTGCGAGAATTCAACTTGGCACACCAATCCTCTACCACGTTGACACAGAACCAGTGGGTTTACGTATTAGACTGTTGGCCAGCAGATGCCCCCCTGCCCGTTTTGTCCCTCACTGATCCCACATTGTTGGAATTTGCCCTGGTGTGTCAGGTTTTGTCCCTCACCTTGCTGGACGCCTTGTTTGCTGACGCCGCTTTTGTGGATGCGGCTTCCAATCACGGGCAACCCGGCGATCTATGGCATCAGCTCATTGTCACTCGCGCCGTGTTTAAGAGAGAATGGACCGAGGCAATGGATTCTGCGCTGAAGATTACCGTTCCCGAACGCCAAAGCCTAATGCTCGCCCGCATAGTCCACTTCGCTGCGGAACAGCCTGATTGGACCGTCGTCGAGGCAGCGGCGTTGGCCATCCCAAAAGGATGTCCCGAGCGTGATCATCAACTGGCTGTCTCAGCCAAGCTTGCTTTGTCCAAACTTAACGCCTCCCTCGCGCTCAGACTGGCTCTGGCTATTGGAGACCCTGTCGCCCGTCATGACGCTTGTCTGGTAGTGACGCCCCCAGACTTTACTTTTCGGGTGAGTATTCCTGGCTCTGCTCCTATCGATCTGCCCGCCAATCGGATGGCATTGTCTCAGATATCTCGGTACTTCTCCGCCTTGTTGACAGGCGCATTCAAAGAGGCTCAGCAGCCGGTTGTTGCGATGAGGGAAGTGGACCTACCCGCACTTGCTGCTGTTGTGACTTTTTCTCGTACCGGAGACCTTTCCATTACACCCGACATAGCCCTTCCCCTTTTGGTATTGGCCGATTTTGCTGATCTGTCCGTTGTCACTCATCTGGCTCAGGAGTTTGTTGTGGCCAATGCTACAGACGAGTACTGCGACGACTTGGCGGGGCTTTGTAAAGAGCTGATGACGCCGGTGGCACCGTCTACGTTGCCTACTCCTTTGCCGGGGTATTTGCAGCAGATAGTGGATTTGTTGGCGACTCGAACTGAAAAAGGACTAGCGTTGCAAATTCGGCGGCTTGTCAGGCTTTTTCCTTTTATTTCCGAGTCAGCTCTTGTTCCGTTGAGGGAATCGGGGCTCATTGCAGTCGTATCGGCTATTCGGCAAAGAGATTGGCAGAAAGCCAATGCTTCGGTTCGGGAAATTGGAGATGCTCCCACTCGCAAGGCATCCTATAGCGTGTTGGCCCAAGCGGCATTGGATGCGCAGGCTTGGAAGGTGGCCGCCCAGGCAGGTGTAAATGGGCAGGCCTGGGAGGTTGCAATTCGCGCAGCTAGGCAGATCGATAGTTTCGAGCAGACTGAGTGGTACGAAAAAATCGTTCTAGCAGCCGCAGAGGTCAAAGCTTGGGAGATTGTCCCAACCGTAGTTCAAGGATATTTTGACAAGCTTCGCTTTCGAGGCCCGTCGTACCTAAAAGTCTTTCAAGCCGCCATAAAAGACAACGCCTGGGAAGCCGCCATCAGTGTCACCAGACGGCAAGGACATGTCCTTCGTGATCAGTGGTACCCACAAATTGCAGATGCAGCAATTAGGGCCAAAGCTTGGAAGGTCACGGAGAACGCTATTTTTAGTATCAAAGAGGATGCCCTTCGTTCCCCTTGGCTTCCCAAATTGGCTCATGCGGCGATTGCTGCCGGTGCCTGGGAGGTCGCTACACGTACCGTCGAGTACTTCTCGGATACCCGCATTTGTCATCAGTGGCTGGAAAGAATCGATCAAAAAAGATTTCAAGTTGCTTTGGACTCCCAAGCTTGGGAAACTGCAATGAACACCACATATGAAATCAAGGATGTTTCCCTTCGCAACCAGCGCTTTCAAAAAATCGGGGAGCGGGCTATAGCGGCCAAAGATTGGAAGGCTGCCGAAGACGCTGCCCATGAAATCACGGATGCTACTCTTCGAACCCAATGCCACGACAAAATCATTCAAGCTATTTTAGGCATCCAGCCCTTGGAGGCTGCTGAGCGCATCGCTTGGGGGCTGCATAATCATGAGTTAGGACAAAAATGTTTGCAAACAATCATTCAGAAAAAAATTCATAGGGCTTTGGGTTCCCGGAATTGGGAGGCGGCTATCTCGGCAGCACATCTCATCCTAGATGATACCCTTCGCGATCAAGCGTTCCAAAAAATCTTTCAGGTTGCCTTGGAAGCCAATGCCTGGGAGGTTGCAGATGGCATAGTGCGGGAATTCCCGGCTCGCGAGGGTAAACTTTGCCAAAAATACCGCCAAACTATCGCTCAGAAAAAGGCTCAAGTTGCTTTCAACTCCAAAGACTGGGAGTCTGCCATTAAAGCGACTTATGAAATGTTCGACGAGGAGCTTACCCATCATTGGCTCCAAAGAATCGTCCTGGCAGCGCTAGAGGCTAGGGCATGGGACTTTGCCGAAAAAGCAGCTCAAAGATTATTGTTCTGGAATGATTCACTTTACAGTCTTTTGAGTGCAAGAATCCAGCAGGCACGCGCAGCGGCCAGGCAATAATCGAATCTTTAGCCCATCTCCGAGTTCTGTTCTGGTAAAGTACCAATGCCTGGGTAAACGTCTCTTTAATCCCAGATTTTAAGGATGTCTTGAGATGACGGCACAGTGTTTTTAGGCTGTATTTTCTCCCAAATTGTTCGTCCAGTATTTCCTGAACCTCCCGCTTAGAAGTGGGCTGATAAATCCGGGTAATAATCAGGTCTATTCCGGAAGAATGGTTATAGGCTCCAGTTGACCTGCAAGCCATTTAGTATGGTACTATTAGTATCATACAGGAGGTATTATGAAGCAGTTCGTCACCGATCGATTGATAGAGGAAGATAATTTTTGTAATTTTCAAAAAGAGAAGGTATTGCTTCGTCAACATATTCAATCCCAGGCCCATGTGGTGTTGTACGGACCTCGGAATTTTGGCAAAACATCTCTGTTAAAAAATATTCTGATTCCCGAGTTTCGAAAAACCCACAAAAAGTCATTTGTTTTTTTTGCTGATCTCATGGAAGCAAAGTCTATGGACATGTTGGTTTCGCGCATGAAATCTGCCTTTGAACATTCATTTGAAGAGTCCTTCCCCGTCAAAAACCTCGTCCAATCGGTTAAAGACCTCTTGACTCACATTCGTCCAATAATCACTATCGACTCCTTGACTTCCCAGCCCGGCTTATCGATTTCACTGAGTTCCACAGAAAAAAACGGATCCATCCCCCTTATTTTTGGACTCATCAAAGACATCTCGAAAAAAATACCCTGTCTGGTCGTCATTGACGAATTTCAAGACATTGCCGAAATCCCAGAAGCACAAGCCTTTTTCAGAGCCGCGTTTCAAGACATACATTCTCTCCCCATTATTTTACTGGGTTCCAAGCGACAGATCTTGTCAGAAATTTTTTCAAACCCCAATGCCCCTCTTGCGTTTTGGGGGCAAGATCTTGAGATTGGACCTATCGGATATGAGGACTATCACGCTTACATACAAGAAAGATTCTCTCAACGGCACCTGACCATTCGGATCGAAACGGCCTCATACCTTCAAGATCTTGTCCATCGTGTTCCAGAATCCGTTAATATGCTTTGCCAGCAATTGTGGATCACGCATTCGGAAAAAGAGATTACCCTCGACGATGTCCGAGTTGCGCTTAAGGCCATTCTAAGTTCGAAAGAAAGCCGGTACGAAAGCTACCTATCCCGCTTCTCAGCCGCCGAGCAATCGGTGTTGGTCCAGCTATCTCGGATCGAAAAATTAAGACATCCCCAATCCAAAGCGTTTGTTTCGGCGACCCGTCTCACCAGCAGGACTGTCGGGAAAATTATCAACAAATTGTACACTGCCGGGATTATTGAGAAGGAAGACCATTCCTATCGGATTTCGGATCCTCTGTTGGCCTTTTACTTGCGCTCCTATCGTTAATAGGAGCGAGGTACAGCTCATAAAAATCATGGCATATCTTGCCGTTTTCCGTAAAAGCCATACGACCGGTGACTACGCCATCATCGGTTGGCAGCACTATCTCTCTCGCAACCCATCCACCAATCGCGGTAACTCGGTTACCAGATAAAGGGGTAAAGAAAGCAATCGGTACGACACCGCTTTGCTCCCCTCCCGGGTTTGAATATGATGGCGGTACTCTGCCAGAGACGGCGGATTCAAGTCAAACCTTACACACACCGGTGGCGACTTTAACAACGAAAATACCTGAAGCGATTTTAAACGGCCCGATAACCCGGCTTTTACCTCAATCGGAATCACCCAATCCCCTTGGCTAATGACATAATCCACCTCCGCATTCTCACTGTTTTCCTCCCGTATCCAATAGTGGAGCCGGGGATCCGTATGTCCCCCATCCCGATATAACAAATGTTGCCCGATAAACTGTTCTGCCAACGCACCTTCATTGACCAGCCGGCGTTCATCCCAATTTTGGATGGCTGTCCAATCCAATCCGCATACCCTATTCGCCAGTCCGATATCTAAAAACAAACTCTTAAAAATTTTCTTGTTTTCTTGAGCAGCAAGAGGAACGCCACTTGCGGCTGTATGCGTCACAACTGTCACCAGCTTGGCCAAAGATAACAACTCCAAAGCCTGCTTAATTTCACGAGACGCCTCTTCACGAGAAATTTCACTATACTTCACTTTACGCCCCCCAAGCGCAGGGATATAGCGGAACAAGTGTTGTAAACGGATTAACTCCACCTTAGACCGTGTATATTTGGCAAAATCATCCAAGAAAGTGGCCAAGATATTCTCTTGAACCGTTTGAACCGCCACTAAACTCCTAGATTCTTTAAAGGTTAAGATCGCTTCCGGCATACCACCCGTTAACAAAAACTCTCGTTGCCTATGTAACAGCTTTTGATGCATCCCAACGGGCCATGCCTCACCCGTCCCATACTTTTGAACCGATTCCAAAAGATAGGTATCCTGCAGTGCTAACAAAAACTCCCTAAAATTCATAGGCCCCAAATGCAAATACTCAATTCGCCCCACCGGCATCGAAAACGAATGATCTTTAAGTGCAAATTCTAGTAACGATCCCGCACAAATAACCGGCAAATCCGGACACTTCTCATAAAAATATCGCAACGCAGGCAAAGCGGAAGGGGTGGCCTGAATTTCATCCAAGAAAAGAAGTATCCCAGGTTCATTCAAAGACCGCCCAACAAGTGACTCAAGTTCAGGGAGAATCCTGCCCATATCCATGGACTTGAATATCGCATCCAAGTACAAATGGCGCTCCAGATTAATCTCGCAAAGAGACATCCCTTTCTGCACAGAAAATTGACGAACCAAAGTGGACTTTCCGACTTGTCTGGCACCTCGAATCACCAATGGCTTTCGTCGCGTGCGATGATACCAATCTAATAGGGATATTTCAGCCTCACGCTTCATAAACACACCTGTTTTTTATACATGTTACGCACATAATACAGGTATACCTTTATCAAAACAAGGAGATGCTACACGCACAGCTCTTGCCAAGCTTATGGCAGCTTATGTGGGGTATGTGGGTGTTGGAGATAAAACTCATAGTAAAACAACCCCGTATACACCCACTCTGCCGCACACCCCAGCGCATACAAAAGTCCCAGCCGCCCCGCCCGCCATTTGCCATCGACCAACCAGGTTTTGAAAAAAAAGAACGGCACACTGACCAAGACGCGCAGGGTCAGCATGGTGAGGCCGTAGCGGTAGCCCTTGGCGCGCCAAAGGCGGGCCCGCTGGCGGGCGTAATCGCGCAGGTCGTCCATCCAGTGCGCCAGGCCTTCCCAACTGTGGTGCCACAGCGGGCCCGCTAACATGCCCAACTGAGGGATGTGTTGGCGCTCGTGGAGGGCGCTGGTGAACCGGTACTGCCGACGGCACAGTAGCGCCCGGCCCAGCGCCATGGGCAAATACCGGTCAAACATGGGGTTGTGGCGGGTGCAGGTATAGCCATCAAAACAGGGGTTTTGGAGGGCCTGGCGGATGGACTCGGCCAGCTGCGGGGACAGCTCTTCATCCGAATCAATGACCAGGACCCAGTCATGGTGGACCTGGTCCAGCGCAAAATTGCGTTGGGCGGCGAAGTCGTGATTGAGGGCGCGCGTGAAGACGCGCGCCCGAGGGGCCCACGCGCGGACCATGGCCACCGTGTCGTCGGTGGAATGGTCATCCACGACCACAATATCGTCAGCCAAAGACACCACTGACGCCACGGTGCGCGCAATGGTCCGCGCGTTGTTATGGGTCAATATCATGGCTGATAAAGTCATGCCCCATACTCCTGCCGCCAAAAGCCAGCCACGTCGGCCAATGTGGCATACCAGATCTGACCGGGGTAGCGAGACTCCAGGTGGTCCACGACTTGCGCCACTTGGGCCAAGGACCGTGGCCCTACCCCATCCGCCATCCAGTTCAATTGGGTGTTGAAATGGCCCTGTAGACTGATCAACCCCCGAGCCTCCACAATCCGGTCCACATCGGCCAGAGGGGTACCCCCCCCCACCAGTCCCAGATTCTGCGGGATATTGAGCAATGGGCCGATAAACGTGGGGTAGAGGCTGCTATACCGATCCGCATCCCAATTGAGCCCCGACTGCGGACTACACAAGCATACATAGTCAAACTGCAATTCCGGCAGGGCCAGCAGGAGTCCAAAGCGGGCATTGTGACCAATACCCCAGCCCGACGGCTTGAATCCCCGCGGGCGGAAGCCCGCACGGTGGAATCGGGCTTGGGCCGCGGCAATCGCGGCCCGGCTTTGGCCCTCCGTTTTGAATTCGAATTCCCGCGCTTTCAAAAACCACCACCGCTCGTCCTGGTAGTGAGTCAAGCCGTGATTGGCCACTTCCAGCCGCGAGGACCGATCCAAAAACCACTGGCAAAAGACAGGGTGCCGGTCCACGGCCCAAGTCTGGGACGGATAGGCCTCGCGATAATACCCTTTATTTTTGAATTGGGCATCGGCAATCATAAAGACCGTCATTTTGACTTGGGGATATTGCTCCCAAAAGGTATCCAGAAATGGCAAAAACCCTTGGGGGTTGCCACCATAGTCGTAGGGGTCTGACAGGCCGTCTTTGGGGCAGGCATCGTCCCACTGCAATACAAACGCCGCTTTGGCGCCGTTGGGCCATCGGACCGATTGGCGCAGCGGATGATCAAAGGGCGTGGGCCGTGGGCGGCGTTTGCGGTCGATATCGACCGCGCCCATCAGGGCATAGGCTGCTCGCGCCAGCCTATAAAACGCCGCCCGCCCCCAGCCTACCAGCATGCGCCGGTCACTTCGCAGGCCAAGTATCGGACCCGAGGGTCATCCGCCAAATCCACCACACGATGGTCAGGCCGCACATGGCTGTACACGGCATCGTGGGCCGCATCCCGTGTGCCAACAACCAGAAGCTGGCTTTTTACGGCGTCATTTGCCGATACCCGCCGGTCCATCAGATCCGGCACTTTGTCTTGAATGGCCCGCAAATTGGCGCCGGTCAATGACGCTGGGGATAATTTGGGATCGTACACGGTCACTGCTTTGCCGTCTCGGATGCACCGCGCAGCCAATAACAACAGTGGACTTTCCCGCACATCATCGGTTAGGGGTTTGAATGTAATCCCCAAAAAACAAACCGATCGAAAGGGCCGTTGGCACACCCGTTCATACAGCCGGTCCAGATGGTCCGCATTGCTTTGCAAAATATGGGATACGATGGGCATGGACACCCGCCGTTTTTTGCCTTGAAAGGCCAGGGTTTTGACGTCTTTTGGCAAACACGAACCGCCAAAGGTGAGTCCCGGAGACAAATAGGCCCCCGAAATATTGAGCTTACGATCAGCCTTGAGCAACTCCATCACCTGGCGACCATCTAGCTCCAACTGGCTGCATAGCCCACCGATCTCGTTGGCAAAGGCCACTTTTAAGGCATGAAAGGTATTGTCCACGTACTTGGTCATTTCTGCCACTTTGACCTCCACGGTGAGGGTGGACAACCCCAACCGGTCCCACAACGCCGTTAACGGCCCGGCATCACAGCCCTCCACCACCCCGATCACGGTTTTGGATGGGGAAAAGAAATCGGCAACGGCCGACCCTTCGCGCAAGAACTCGGGATTGACCAGCACCGAAAAATCCCGTCCCACCTTTTTTTTGCTGGATTTGCTCAGTATCGGCACGATCACAGACTCTGTCGACCCGGGAAAAACCGTACTGCGTACCACAACCGTAACATGAGTGG
>CAYINU010000014.1:0-28772 GCA_964364855.1 uncultured Candidatus Marinamargulisbacteria bacterium
ACCTGCAAAAAGCCATCTGCCAATAAAGGTGTCAGAGGCTTTGCATATTTGTCCAAAAAGGCAGTGTTAAATCGCCCATCAAAATCACGGATCGCAAAGCCACCTCTTAAACGCAAGCCAAAAATCAGAAACTCCCGCTCCAAATCCTGGGCGTCGACTGGCGCATATCCGCTTCCACGAAACGGCACCGGTATCGGGTTTTGGATATAATGCGCCAAGTCATCCCTATTTTGGTAGCGGTATCCCTCAAAAAAAGAATGTGCACCGGGGCCAAGCCCGATATACGGCTCAAAGGTCCAATAGGCCATGTTGTGACGGCATTCATATCCAGGCTTGGCGAAACAGGATACCTCATACTGTGTTAGGCCGGCGGCTTGGGTCCGTTCTCGAATCAAAACGTATTGCGCGTGCTCGGCATCAGAGGTAGGTTTTTGGATCTTCTGGTGATGAAAAGGTGTTCCAGGTTCGATGATGAGAGAATAGGTTGATAAATGCGTAGGTTCATAGGACAGCGCTGTCCGAACAGACCGGGCAACAGAGTCGATGGAAGAGTCCGGCAATCCGAACATTAAATCGAGATTGATATTGGGTATCCCCGCCTGCCGAATCGCATCCATTACGGGGTCCAATTCCAAAACCCTATGCGACCGTCCCAACTGATCCAATTCGGCCTGCAAAAAAGATTGGACACCCAAGCTAGCTCGGTTCACGCCCCATGCGGTAAATGCGGCCAGACGGTCCTCGTCCACAGACTCCGGATTCATTTCCGCAGTGAGTTCACAGTCCGGGGAAAGATCAAAATACTGCCGGATCAATACCCCCAACTTTTGGATATGCCGTGGCTCCAGGCGACTGGGAGTCCCTCCCCCCAAAAACACGGACGTAACATCCATTTTGCCAAATCGGTCATAATAGAAGCGCATTTCATTTTCCAAGGCCGTCACGAACCGATCCGCTTGCCGCGCATCCCACTCGATTTTATAAAATGCGCAATAGGGACAGGCCTTTTGGCAAAACGGGATATGGATGTAAAGCGCAACCATACTAATGCAGCGGCAACACGACCATGAAGGTACTGCCCTTCCCCAATTCGCTCGTCACTGTAATTTTGCCGCCGTGTGCTTCCACAATTTGCTTCGCGATGGTGAGGCCCAACCCATGTCCGGGCACATCCTGCCCATCCAACTGTCGCACACGATAGTATTTTTCAAAAACCCGTTCCAAGTCCTTGGGATGGATGCCAATGCCTTGGTCCTGCACTAAAATCCGCAATCCTTCGTCAGCCTTTTGTAAGGTCACCACGACCACGCCACCCTGAAAAGAATACTTAATGGCATTACTTAGCAAATTCAAAATCACCCGCCGAAATTGCTTGCTATCCACATCCACGATATACGGCTGGTTCACATTCAAGTGCAGCACAACGTGGTTATATTTTGCCAGTGGATAGAGGCCTTGCAAGACATCCTGGATGAGGGTTTTAAGATCCGTAGGCTGGACGGACATGCGGACCGGCCTTGCGCCTGCACGTGCGGCCTCCAAAAGATCATTTAATGTGTTGGCAAGGGCCATGCATTGGTTCTGAATGGTGCCCAAATGCGCCGAAATCTGAGGATCATCCACATTCTTTTGCACCATCAGTTTACGCAAGAACTCCGCCGTCATGGTGATGGCGGTAATGGGGTTTTTCAGATCATGTGTCACAGCATTGATAAAATCGTTTTTTAAGTATTCGATTTCGAGCCGTTGCTGCTCTAACGCCAATCGGCTTTCGGCGAGCTGTTCCTCCAGCTGGTCGTGAGGATTTTCCATGGATTGACTCGTGTTAATGTTGGGCTTGGAGTTCGCGGGGTCGTTTTTTGACCAAGCGCACGGTGGTCCCGACACCCAGAGCCGATTGAATCTCGGTATGGTCCATCAGATTGCGCACGAACGTCAAACCCAAACCCATGCCGAATTCATTTGAACTTTTTCGTTCCCCGGAAGACAAAATCGCGGTATCAAATCCGCGGCCAAAATCTTTGACCACCAATTCCAGGCCGTCGTCTTGGACCATGCAGTTCATTTCGATGGTACGAATATCCGTAGGGTCGTAGGCATATTGAACGGCGTTGGTGCAAATTTCAGATACGGCTATTTTGATGTCTTCGATTTCCTGTACGGAAAAGTTGAGCCGAGACGCCAACCCCGATACGGCAAGGCGAATGATGGCCACATACTCCGGCAAACACGGAATAGAAATTTTGACCTCGTGCCGACTATCCAAACGCCCTAGCCTCCTCTTCAACCAGTCGCACATTCTTCTTGCTTAGGCCGGAGATATCAAAGATACGTTTCACTTGGGGATTGCTGCACACTATTGTGACGGATCCGCCCGATTTTGACAATGTATGGGCCGTTTGCGCGATGGTTCCGAGGCCAGTGCTGTCAATGTAGGCCACGGATTCCAGATCCAAAACGATTAAGTCAGCACCGCCATCAAGCGCCACTTTTAATGCGTCATGTAAGCGTGGGCATGTATAAATATCGATCTCTCCCTTTATCCGCAACACCGGGATGGCGTTTTTTTGCTCCGTTTCGATGGAAAACTCCAGCATATCTACCTCCTTAGAACCTACCTTTTTATCATAACGGCTCGACAAGGAATTGCCTAACATCTACAGGCCAATCTTGACAAAGGATTTGGGGAGCGCCCATAATGCGGCTTCTAATTAAAGCGTGAAGCTTTTGTGTAAGGAGTCTTGTTATGGCCGCCAGAGTTAAAGTAAAAAAACCCAAAGTTGAAGTTGTCATCGGTGAATACCGGAAATTGACTGCTTCTTGTGCCTGCGGCGCGACGTTTGAAATCGGTTCTACTCTTCCTGAAGTCCACGTGGACATTTGTTCTTCTTGCCACCCTTACTTCACGGGTGAAAACAAAGTGGTCGACGCAGAAGGCCGCATTGAGAAATTCAAAAAGAAATACAACCTGTCCTAAAGCTAGCGCGCTAGTCAAGGATTATCGTTATGCTTGAGAAATTCCAGGAATTGGCTTTGCGCTTGGAAGACCTGGAACGCAAGATGAGCGACCCGGAAGTCATTTCCAACAACACCAAATACCAAGAACTGGCCCGTCAGCATGCCGAGCTCAAACCCGGTGTTGAGAAATTCCATCGTCATCAAAAAATCTTGACCGAGATCGAGGACACTCAAATCCTCTTAAAAGATCCGGACCTCAAAGACATGGCCCACGAGGAACTCAAGCGCCTCAAGGCGGAATCCGAACAGCTGGATAAAGAACTGCTTCACTACCTACTTCCCTCCGACCCCAACGACAAAAAGAATGCCATTGTGGAAATTCGCTCGGGCACAGGCGGTGGAGAAGCTGCGTTGTTTGCCTCGGATCTGTATCGTATGTACGGGCGCTATGCGGACTTGCAGGGCTGGAAAGTCGAGGTTTTATCGGAAAACCTCACCGATTTGGGGGGTATCAAAGAAATTGTCTTTTCCATTTCAGGATCCGGCGTCTTTAGTCGCCTAAAATACGAAAGCGGCACGCATCGCGTGCAACGCGTGCCGGAAACGGAGGCCCAAGGCCGGATTCACACATCAGCTGCCACCGTAGCCGTCCTCCCCGAGGCCGAAGAAGTCGATGTCAAAATTGATACCGGTGATCTGCGCGTCGACACGTACCGTGCCCAAGGCGCGGGCGGGCAACATGTGAACAAGACCAGCTCGGCCGTGCGCATTACCCATCTGCCCAGCGGTATCGTGGTGTCCTGTCAAACCGAGCGTTCCCAGCACCAAAATCGCGACAAATGTATGCAAATGCTGCGGGCCAAGCTCTGGGATGCCCAAGTCGAGGCCCAACGCAAAACCGAAGCCGATCTGCGCAAAAAACAAGTTGGTTCCGGGGATCGATCCGAAAAAATCCGCACCTACAATTTTCCCCAAAGCCGCGTGACAGATCACCGTATTAACCTCACCTTGCACTGCCTGGAAGACATTTTGAACGGATCCAAATTGGGCCAGCTCATCGACGCCCTGCAAACCGAGGACAGACTCACCCAACTCCAATATGCCCAGTCGGGATAAGGCAATGGCTTGGGCCATTGCCCAGCTCGCAGCCGCCAACATCGATAACGCTACCCAAGAGGCCCGGTGGTTGTGGGAAGCCGCCAACCACGAAACTGCCCCATGGGCAACAGCACTCCAGCAGGCACCGACAGCTGCTCCTATTTTTGATGCGTATGTGGCCCAACGGGCTTCGGGAGTACCTCTGGCCTATGTTATAGGAGAATGGCCGTTTTTGGGTCAGTCGTTTCTGACACCCCAAGGCGTTTTGATCCCCCGGCCGGAAACTGAATACTGGGTAGAGGGTGTGATCCGTTCGATACGCACGTGGTCTGGTCCGCCACAAACCGTGTTTGACATTGGCGCAGGGTCCGGCGTGATCGGCATTTCCATCGCCTTGGCCTTCCCAGAAACGCAGGTCGTGGCTTGGGATATCGACACCACAGCAGCCCAGATCTGCCGTAACAATGCAACGCGATTGAGAGCACCCAATTACGACATTCGATCGGCAGACTTTTTTTTCGACTCGGATTTTTGGAACCCCCTATTGCACACCCGTCCCGACACCGTGGTGTTGTCCAATCCCCCCTATATTTCCGATGCGGAATTTGCTGCGCTAGATCCCAGCGTTCGGGAGTACGAGCCGCATATCGCCCTGCGCGGTGGAACGGACGGCATGGATTTTTATCGGCACCTATTGGCACTATTGCCCCCCCAAACACCGCTGGTATTGGAACTGGGCTATCTGCAAGGGAAGGCCCTTTTGGACCTGGCCGGAACAGCCGGTTTTTTCCGGCCGCAGATTAAACCGGACTTGTCGGGAAAAGATCGTGCGTTGGTAGCCAATTGGCCCACGGCATTTGATTAGTTGGCCAGCCCCGCTACAATAGGGTGTTATGGCCAAATCCAAACCGGCTCTTTATCTGGACTACAACGCCTCAGCGCCCTTATTAGAGGTGGCAAAAACCGCGATGGCCCAGGCAGCCAACAGTGACGGCAACCCCTCTAGCGCCCACGCCCCGGGCCGGGAAGCCCGTGCCCTCATCGAAAATGCCCGCGAACACGTTGCCGCCCTGGCTGGCGTATCGCCCCATCACCTGATCTTTACCTCTGGGGCTACGGAATCCAATAACCAGGTGCTTTTAGGAACGTGGCTCCATCATGTTCAGCAAAAAAAACCCTTTCGCTTGATTGTCTCGGATATTGAACATTCCAGCGTGCGCAACACGGCCACGTTTTTGAAAACGCTCGGCGCTTACGTACGACGCTTGCCCGTGGGGCCAGAAGGGGTGGTTCACCCCTCGGACTTGACGGCAATGTTAACCGAGGCCCCCGCAGACTTGGTATCGGTTATGGCCGTCAATAACGAAACCGGTGCCATTCAGCCCGTGGCAGACCTGGCCGCAATCGCCCATCGTCATGGCGCTCGTTTTCATACGGACGCGGTTCAAAGCTTGGGGAAAGTTCCGATGGCGTTAACCCCCTTTGATTTTGTCAGTTTGTCTGCACACAAATTGGGCGGACCCAAGGGGGTCGGCGCACTTATTCTCAAAGACCCCACCCACTGCATCCCGCTGATTCGGGGCGGCGGACACGAACAAACCTGCCGGTCTGGCACTGAAAATGTCGTGGGCATTGCGGGCTTTGGCGATACATGCGCAGACTGGCAAGCCAATGGCGAGATCTACCGCGCCGCCGCCCGGGACCTGAAACGCAGTTTTTGTTCCACCTTAAAGGAGCTTTGCACATTCACGTTGGACGCTTCAGTCCCGCAAAGCGATTTCGTACTCAATATATACACCGACGCCATTGATGGCCCCGCGCTGATGATGAAGTTGGATTTGGACGGTATTGCCGTGTCCACGGGCTCGGCATGTTCGACCGGCAGCATCGACCCCTCGCCCGTGTTGGCTGCGATGGGCGTATCTGCCGCCGCTGCCCAAAATGCCATCCGCATCAGCTGGGGACCCGGAACACCCTCAACCGCTCCTGAGACACTGGCCGCGCGGCTTCGCGCTTATCTCCGATGACGACGATCTTGGGATGGGATCAACTGCGATCCGATGACCATTTCCGCGCCGCTGGATCTGTGCGCTTGCCTGCGGCAGGAGGCGGGGCATATACGGTCCTATTCCGGCTGGATCGCACATCACATCGCATCCTGTCTGCGAAGTGGCGGCGGGACGGGGGGACGGACTGGCTCGACACGTTGGCACAAGCCGTGTGCACGGTGGTCATCGGGCAACCCTTGTCCACGGTGCAGACTCTGGAGATCCATGCCCTGCTCCCCTATGTTTCGGAGCCGCTTCTCGAAACCATTCTCTCGGATCCCGATGTCGCTGCGTTTGTAGCCGCCCTACAAGCCACGCCGCCGCAGCTGGAAGCGCTTTAACACCGTTTTATAGGTATGGTATGCTGGCCATGTTTTGGGCGCCGTTAGCTCAGCTGGTAGAGCAGTTGACTCTTAATCAATTGGTCCGGGGTTCGAATCCCTGACGGCGCAAATTCGTCACCTACGTCGTTTTTCGCTTTGGTCACATATACCGCCTCCGCGTTGCTTCGGCTCCTCGATATGCTCCCGTCGCGATAAAACGCCGTAACTGACGAATTCCATCAATGCCCACACATGGGATTCGAATCGGAGCTGCACTGCAGCGACCGCGAAGCGTTATCAAATTCGAATCCCTGACGGCGCAAATTTCGCGAGATCGGCCATTTTCGCTTCAGTCATTTATACCGCTCCGCTGACGCTACGCTCCTCGATAAACTCCTTCCGCGAGAAATAGCCACTCTCGCGAAATTCCAGTCGCATACCTAACACCTTTTCCGCTTTGCTTCGGCTCCTCGATATGCTCCCGTCGCGATAAAACGCCGTAACTGACGAATTCCATCAATGCCCATATAGCTTTTGCAAGATTACCCAAACGGACTCCGGCCTGCGAGTAAATCCGTGATGCCGGCAATGGTTTTGAGGTCTCGATGGGTAGGGTATTCGGAGTCGGTTGCGGGCGGAGAAGACTGATCCAAGATTTCAAAATAGTACACCAAGGCGGTTCGGATAAGAGAAGCTTCATAGGGCGAGACATGCATCTCCATGCGTTTTTTGTCGGTAAAGGTTTTTAATATCATGGCGTCCTCTCCTACTAGATTTGCAACTTTCTAGTTCAGCTTATTTCATTTTGATGATAATCACAAGTAAAAGACTATTGAAAGGGCTTTTCATAAAATAAAATTATATGTAATGTCCCTTGGAAAAAACGTCAGTAAGTTCAGAAATAAAAAAGGTCTCTCCCAGCAAGCCCTAGCCAATCAATGTCAAATTGCCATCTCCACTTTGCAAAAGCTTGAGTATGGCTATAACGCAAATCCAACCCTCGACGTGCTGAAAGCAATTGCGAAGGTGTTGGACGTATCCTTAGATGAGTTGGTCAGCTAAACTTCCTCTAAGCTTCTAAGGCAACAACGTGACTTTATCCAAAAATATCCCGCGACTTCGAAAGCAAAAAGGCCTTTCTCAGCAAAAGCTAGTCACACTATGTGGCATTTCGATGGGCACCTTACAGAAACTGGAGTATGGCTATAACGCAAATCCAACCCTCGACGTACTGAAAGCGATTGCGAAGGTGTTGGACGTATCCTTGGATGAGTTAGTCAATTAGAAGCCCTCTCATAAATGCCCCGGCGTTATTGCTAGCATGCCAATCTTCACATAGCGCTGCTATGCTCCGGTTGGGGAGACGATTCCGTAAAATATGGACTTGTAGTAAAAAGTATCGACCATTTTTTATACCAGCGGTATAATTTTGAATATGTCTTATAAACACCGTGAATTTGATATCCCCTTGCAAAGTTTCTTTATATTTGGACCGCGAGGAACTGGTAAATCGACCTGGCTGGCACATCACTTTGCCAATGCTTATACCATTAACCTCCTCTTAGATAAGAATTATCTCTTTTTTAAAACAGACCCCGATCGATTGATCTCTATCGTCAAAAATGAATTTCCCAAGTACCGTACATTCATTATCGACGAAATTCAAAAAGTTCCTCGGCTATTGGATGTCATTCATTATTTGATCGACACTTACGCTGGCATCCAATTTATTATGACGGGATCAAGTTCCCGAAAGTTAAAGCGAGAAGGTGTAGACTTACTCGCAGGCCGTGCAGTGGTACGCCATTTTTTTCCGTATTTGGCCTCAGAACAAGGCCGCATGTTTGATTTAGAGCAGTCTTTGAAGTTGGGTCAGCTGCCCATTGTCAGGGAATCACTTGATCCACAAGATGTGCTAGATGCCTATTTGGCAGTTTATTTAAAAGAAGAAGTTCTTCAAGAAGGTCTCGTGCGGCAAATCGAATCTTATTCTCGATTTTTAGAAGCTATTAGTTTTTCGCATGGCTCCGTGCTCAATATGAGTAATATTGCCCGCGAATGTAATGTTACCGTTAAAACCGTTTCCCATTATATTTCCATACTAGAGGATCTATTGTTAGGATTTCAGGTTCCCGTTTTTACAAAAAAGGCAAAACGGGTATTATCCGTACTTCCAAAATTTTATTACTTTGACTGTGGTGTATTCCGGTCTATTCGGCCAAAAGGCCTCTTGGATAATATCCACGCATCAGAAATCGATGGATTGGCATTGGAGGGATTGGTAGCACAACATCTTCGTCATTGGGTTTTGGCCACAAGACCCAAACATGCCTTATTTTTTTGGCGAACAAAAGCAGGATCTGAAGTTGATTTCGTGGTATATGGCACGGATGAATTTTTAGCTATCGAAGTCAAAGCATCCAAAACGATTCACCCCTCCGATATTCGTCACCTGAAAACATTTCAGCAAGATTATCCTCAGAGTAAGGCCTTACTGATCTATTGTGGGTCTCATATCCAAGAAATAGACGGTATATCATGCATTCCAGCATCCTCTTTTCTAAAACATATTGTCCCTAATACGGCGTTGAACCCCATTTCAAATTAACCTCCAGACACTAGGTCCTGTTCATTTCAACTAGGTACTACATAACACTCACCCCTCCTGATCCTTGGAGCTGCACGGCAGCGACCACGAAGTGCAATCCAATTAAGGTCAGTTCTGGAGGCTTTTAATAGGATTCCAATTATTTTGAACAGGGCCTAGATTTGAACCGGAGCGTTAAGAAATAGTGTTTGTCGGTCGCAATGCTTGTTGCACGATGTCCGGTGCAAATTCGACGACACGGAGGAAATTTCGGGAAGTCGCGTTGGGGCGTTTGCGGTGTTGCTCCCATTCTTGAATGGTACGTTTGCTAACACCAAAGAAAAAAGCAAACTTTTCTTGCGAAATATGTAGCCGGGAACGGATTTTTCGGATATCGATATCTTTAACCGGATTCACGCGCTTGAATTGCGTGAGTTCCTGTTTAGAAGGAAGAGGTGCATCTGGATCATTCTTAGCTGCAACTTCGATTTCTTTATCTGTCAATTTTTTCAGCTTATCCCACTCTGTTTTGCTTTTCATATTCTCCCCTCTCCTTCTGATGTGCAGCTCTTGCCGAAATGATCCTCTTTTTCTTTCCCCGCTGGGTCCATACAACAAAGTCCTCTTAGCCTCATTCCACTCGAATTCCTTCATCAACACCCACTATACGCCAATGACGGATATACGCCAATAGCGTACCCTTGGCCACGAACAGGGGATCAAATTTGCGATGGTGGCAGGGAATTCTCTATAATGGCCACAGGATGTCTTCCGAAATTGCGGCATTAACGGACAAAGAACTACAGCGGTTGTACGCCCTGAATGGCGACGCACGTCAGTCTGCCTTGGTGAAGCTGGCCGTCGACACCGCGTGCCGATCCGCAGAGCTGTCCCAGCTGACTTGGGAAGATATTGATTTTGAACGCGGCACCGTGACCGTGAGCGGGGATTTCCCTCGGCAGTTGCCGTTGCAAAAGACAACCCTCAAAGCCCTGAAAGCGTGGCATACCGAAGCTAGCCCACGACCCCATAGTCCTCTCTTTTGCACGATTCGTGGGCGTTGCCGACCCCTTGCCCAACGCAACTTGGATATGGTGTTCACCGCCGCAGGACGAAAGGCAGGGATTGCCTCACTGGTCTCGGCCCGTGCTATTCGTCGATCCGTGTGTGTACATAAAATGCAATCGGGAATGTCGGCCGAAGATCTGCAGCGGTTTATGGGGGTCAAAGACCGCAGTAGCCTGACGCATTACTATCAAAAAACCTACGATTGCGGACCTTCCGAGGAGGCCCATTCCCATCCCTCATCTGCGGCCTCCCAGCCTTTCCCCACACATGGCGGAACCTGGCTGGCTCTTGCCCTATTGGCCGCGGGCGGTCTGGCCTTACAGTTTGCCTGGCGCTATTTCCGCCACCCAAAACCCCGCTAGTACCAAAACCGCCATGGCAAATCGACTGCTTTGGAGATCCCGATCCGTGGGCCACTGTGGATGAGGGGTGGCAAAAACCCATCGTCGACGATTTTTAATTGGGCGTCCGGTTGGCAGAGGTCCACGCCGTTCGATGCTGCTCCCAAGCCAAATGCGGCCACCAGCTTTGCCGGTCCATTGGCCCATTGCCCACGAGATACACCCTTGCGGTTGGCCTGCATAAGGTCTTCCCCCGTGGTGGGATATATGCCCCGGAGGAGAACCGCGCTACCAATACCTTTTTTTTCAGTCACAATATTGAGACAATAATGCATGCCGTAAATAAAATAGACATACACGTGTCCTGCCTGCCCGAACATGACCTGATTTCGTGGTGTCGGCCCTCGGTGAGAATGCGAAGCTGGCTCGGACTGGTGGTAGGCTTCGGTTTCAGCAATTCGGCCGGCAATCAAGCCTGCCGGTGACCAAAAGGCGAGGTGTTTGCCCAATAATTCCCTAGCTACCAGGGTCGTGGGTTTTTCAAAAAAAGACCGGGGAAGCCCTATTACAGATGTACTTCGAAAAACGTCGACATCGTCTTTTGAATCCATTTCGACTTACCCTTCATACGCAAAGTAGCCTTGGCCTCATACATCCCCGGCTCTAGTTGAACCATATCGGTAATTTCCAGTTGCTGACCAGCAGCAATTTCCCGGTAACTGATCACCTGCGTATAAAAATGGCCTTCCGTAGACAAATAAATTCGTTTTCCGGCTTGATACACTTCAAATACCACAGGGGGATTTCGCAATTCAATAGATAGCGGGCGGCCAGAAACATTGTGTACCACCAATCGCAGCGTCACATTGGCTATCCCAGGCTGGGACAAGGTGGTTTTTTGGTCCACATGCAAGGTGATTCGGTAGGGCTTTGCCAACGACCACCCCGACGTGAATAACACAACAGCCAATAGGCCGATGGGTAAAAACCAGTTTTGCATGATGGATTTTTTCATATTGTCCCCCTTCATTGGCGTTTTGGTGTTCTGCTAAGATAAGGCCATGCCCCGACCGCTCCGCGTTGAATATCCCGGCGCATATTACCATATCCGTCATCGCCTCCGGTCAAATCCTGCTCTTTTTAAAACGCCGTCCCCCTATCTGATTTTCTTGGATTTGATCGGCAAGGTCTCCCAGCTGTTCGAACTGGAATGCCTTGTGTTTTGCCTGACCCCAAAAGAGTTCCATCTGCTAATCCGCACCCCGCATGGGCAGCTGTCAAAAGCGATGAAGCAACTGTTTGGAGGATTCGCCAAAAAAATGACGGGGCTCACCCACCAGAAGGGACCGTTTTTTATAGATCGCTACAAGGCCATCTTGATTGATCCCGATTGGATATCGGATATCAGCAGCATCATCCATTGGATGCCGGTTACCCTAAAAAAGGCCACCACGCCCGAAGCCTATCCATGGTCTAGCATTGGGGCCTATATCGCCCCCACCGATGCCGGTTGGTTACAGACCCGTTTCATTTTAAATCAATTTGATAAGAAAAATCCGTATCTGGCTTACAAAACGTTTATGGCCCAAGGGGTGCCCGCTGAACTGGTCAAATTTTACAAACGCAAGAAAAAAGCATCGGTATTGGGGTCTGATGCCTTTGTCACCCAAATCACGGAAAAAACAAAAACCCGCCGTATCGAAAAAGCGCCCACTCCCGACATGGATACGCTCATCCAAAGTACAGCGGAAATTTTGGGCGAACCCATTGCCCACATTTTGGCATCACGTCGAGGCCGACTCAATCCGCAACTGGGGCGATCCTGTGCGATGTATTTGTGCCGGCATTTGGGACGACACACCATCACCGATATCGCCAAGAAATTTAATGTGTCCCACTATTCAACGGTCTCGGTCCGTATCCGCCGTTTCCGTGCCGTCCTTCAAAAAAATCCGCGACTTAAAGCAAAGCTGGATTTACTCGTCAAAACAGCAGGGAAATTTAAGATCCACTCACCCGCGGTGTAGCCACGTCTCCATTACCAAAAGCACCGTAACCAACACGATTCCACTCACAAAATAGGGGAACCGACGCGCTTTTTGGTGGGCCAATTCTTGGCCTAAAACTTGGTACAAAATGGCGCCAAAATTTTCGAAAACGATTGATTGTTTTTTAAAAATCCCTTACCTTGATGGGGCTTTCTTCTTCCTGTCGCATGGGTTTTCAATATAGAAAGGGGTTTCCATTTTTGGGTTTTGTAAAAACCCAGCCCCATGGGAAATTTTGATAACGCCATAACGGTTATTGATACGTCTAGTAAGCAAGTAAAAACAGAGATTCCAATTCGAGCATTGAACATGTTTAGTTATGTCGGTGATGGGAAATTAGCCATTTCTTCGCGCGAAAAGTTGATGGTTCTAAATACAAATAATCTAAATGTCGAAGCAACATTTGACGGGTATTATGCACCCATTAGTGTCAGCTACAGATGATAAAGAAACATTGGGTTGCGCTATCGCTTCTTGCGGCCTGTAGCGGGCCGGTGTTTTCCATGGCCCTCTCAGAGTTCAGCGCGTCCCCAGACATCTCACTTAAAGGCAATATGTTAGGCCGATGGATTTGGGGAAATACTGCTGAGTTTGCTCCCTATCATTCCGCTTTGGTTTTTGATGTGATTCCCACGTTAAAGATTCATGACGAACTGGCCATCGAATATAGCGTTCGTATTGAAAATCCCAGTGTGAGCGATGGGTATGAGGCGAAGCAACGGATACAGGGTCGAGCTGCGGTTTTGTCTGAAAAATATGGGATTACCTTTCGCGGCGGAAATCTACACAAAGTGACGGTTGGAAATGGCCTAACATTGAAAAACTTGGAAGCGGATGGGTTCCAAATTCAAGGATCTCCAATGGAAGCTACAGTGTTAGGGCTCACTTATATTGCCCATGGGTACTCCGATCCGGGTGACTATGTGGTCGGGTCTTTGATAAACGGTAAATCAGGCGTCTATTGGCTCGCGTATGTCGATGATGGTGCCTATTTTAGGACTTACGAAAATGTGCTTGGTCTATATACGACGGTTGATGTTTTGCCTTTCTTGGATTTGGCTCTTGAAGCAACCTTGCCTGCAGGTGCATTGGTTTCCCCGCGATTACACTACGAAAATCCACAGACCAAGATCTCCTTGGTTGCTACCGGTCGCTATTACTCACGTGCGCTCAATACTCCGTTTCAACAATTTCCATTTGAAAAGACTTACCACGGATTGGAAGAGGAAGACCAAGACTTCGACAACTGGCGCAATTACCTGCTCAATACGATGAGTAATCCCCAAGATGCAAAAGGGTTGTCCGCCAGAATTAAAATCGATCGACAGATATGGGAACCGTTTTGGCTGTATGGAGACTGGGATGTCAGCAGGCAATATTACGCTTCGTCTTCGATCGATATCAGTTTGCTTGCGTATGGCCTGCAGCTTCGTCTGAATCCACAACAGTTTTTCTATTTTGGAGCGCAGAATCGCATGCTGGAATCCTTTGGTGTGACAGAGAAAAAAGCGGGTAGTCCGCCTCCATATGATCGGGATAATTTCCCAAGCTACAACGCTCCCGTTATTACCCAAGTAGCCTCTTTTTTTGTAATGGGTACAAAAGCAACATTTTGAGCTAAAAGCAAATGAAAAGTACCAAAGATTGGTACCTGTTGATGATGGGCTTTTTTGCCATCTATTTTGTTGGAAAAAGGTGGGTTCCACATGACATTCAAAAACTGGCGATGCATCCGGTTGGACGGGTTTTAAAAAGTACATTTTGGATAATGTTGATTTTATATTTTTACTGACTCCACTCACCCGCGGTGTAGCCACGTCTCCATTACCAAAAGCACCGTAACCAACACGATTCCACTCACAAAATAGGGGAACCGACGCGCTTTTTGGTGGGCCAATTCTTGGCCCAGTACCTGGTATAAAATGGCTCCCGACAAAAACGCGATCATCAGGGCCACAAACATCACATGAATAGGGTCACTGATGGCACTGACCCCCCAGCCCGCCGCCAAACTGCCAGCCAAAATCAACCGCCCGTATCGGGAATACCGATTTGGAAAACACGCCATCAAATGCAAATCCAAAATCACATTATGCAGACCCATTGCCACCGTAAAAATTACCGTGTAGGCCAGACCGGTCTGTACCCGCAGCGGCATCGAATAAGCCACACAAAAATTGAGTAGGGCATAGAACAGCATCGTGACCCCAAAAGCCGTATTGGCCTCGCCTTGGGGACTCTTTTTTTCTCCGTGCAGGCCCAGGCCGTAATACAAGACAAATCCCAACATCGCAATCGCAAAAACGGCCAAATCCAAAAACGGGGTCAACTGGTCAAATCCCGCCAACAGTTTACCGATGGTGGCATTGCCTTCCACCAGCTCGGGAAGCATATGCAAAAACACATAGGCCGCTGAAATCCCGGCGGAAAAAGACAGAAAATAGTCGGATCTAATCCAGGTGATCCGCACAAGCCTGGTTGCAAAAAGATGGGCCGAAATCAGGACAGCTGTAATCACAAATGCAACGCTCAGATCACCGAACGATAGGATATCCACATACCCTCCGAAACCGCGAAATTGTTATCAGTATAACGGGTATGCGCCAACCGCAGAATGCAATTGACCCGTGCGGATTCCGATAATAGTGTTAGATTTTTGTTAGTGTGAGGCGTAGTAATGCAAGCAGTGTTGAGAACAGCAGCCGGTTATGGCAGCCATTTAGTGTGTAGGGTATTCAGAGCATCCAGCCAGACCTTGGTACCTCAAACAACACGTACAGTTGTGACTGCGATAGATGCCACCCACAAAGAACGTATCAGTGCGCTAGAAGCAAAGCCAGAGTTGTTAGCAGCGGAGGAAATACGCTGGGTAAACGGCTATCCATCCGCAGCTTATTTTAATACCCCCCGCACGGACAAAGCAGGTATGCCTTATGACGGCAACCAGATTATCTTGGGAGTTAAAGCCGTCAATGACTGCTTGGTCGAGGCTTTAAAAGCAAGAAAACTAATGGTTGCTAATACCGCGGCCGTTTTCCGAGCCATGAGACAAATCGAAGCGGGCAGTAAGACATTGGCAATTTGTGATGCTGATGGGACCTTGTTAGATACGAACGCTCAGCAAGCAGTCCAGAACTGCAGACATTATAAACGGTTCGGTATTCTTTATAGATTTGATGGAAAAGTCTATACCTCATGGACAGCTATGCAAGCCGGCACATGCGGCAGACCCTTTGGCGTTCAAGTCCAGGGAGACCTATCCTCTTTCGTCCAAGCAATGGTCAGGGATTACAATGCCGAAGCAATAGCAGGATTACCGGGCTATACTGCTTATTCGGGTATGCGTACCGCCTTAGAGACCTTGGCCGAACAGGATATCCCTTCGATTGTCGTGACCGCCAATTCCGCAACAGGTGTTGGCGCTATATTGCAACGTGAAGCACTCCCCATCATGGATTTGCGTTCGGGATTTGATCTCCAAAAGTCCAAATTCCAACTGTTTTTAGATGTATCAAGGGCCTATCCCGGACGGGTGATGATTTGCGCAGGAGATACATTGCACGACGCCGATCACATGGCCGAGGCAGCAGCCCAAAGTTCGTCACCCTTTGTCTCCACCTGTGTCGTCAATGAACATGGCATCATACCCCCGGTGTATTCTGCTACACGCTTTGATGTACTGGTAAGCGGATCTACAGGGCTTCAACTATTACCCAGTGCGTTATCCGGACATTCGAAATTTCTTCTTATCACAGATTTCGTAGAATCAACCGAAAAAAGGGTCCTCAATGACAACACTTTAACCCCTCAGGCCACTCAGGTCGCTTTGAGCGTATTAAAAGCACTGAGCTTGCGTTCCTCTCTGGCTTAGCTGGTTATTGACAGTCCGTCGGTTTTCACGGCAAGATCTGATAAAGCCTCCAACATTACGTTAGGTTAGCTGCCTTTAAGTTTGATTTTGTAACATAGGATTTGGGCGTGAAGACCAAAATTGTATTCCTTTGTTCTCGGGTATCTTTTTATGCCCAAATACTCTCTGACTATCTCTCGCGGCACCAAATGTCGTCCTACATTTTGCCGGATTACCAACTCAAAACCTTGCCAAAATGGCAGGACCCCATTGCCTTTGTCGTGCTTGATGAAAGCCGAGAAACGCCGCTGCTGCGTGCCCTGATCGAAAGGCTTAATACCTACCAGATTTCAGACCGAAATGGCATCTATCATTTGGTCACCCGTGACGCCACCAAACTCCAATCCGACGTCGAGTGGCCCAAGCATACCCCCGGTCTGCGCCAGGCCAGACCGCTGCCATTTCCGATGATTCGATTTAACCTGGGCAATCTCTGCGCCACCCTTTCGCAAAGTGTTGCTTTGCGCCAAGAAGCCCAGCAACTCCCAGACTCTCCCGCTGCGTTTTTTTCAAAGCAATTGGGACGCATGTACGCCCGCTTAACAGCAACCTTGCACCATGAATTTCGCAATTCATTGACCCCGATTCATTGCATTTCCCAACTGCTAAAAAAAGAAGGTGATAAACTGCCAAAGCCACTGGAAAAGCGGGTCGACAACATTACCCAACTGAGTCGTACCCTGCGCCAGAATTTGAATCTATTTAATCAAGGATTTCGGAGCCAATACCCCGACTTATTTGAAAGTATCGAAGAAGCGCAGCAAGTGGGTTTCAAAATCCCGTTGGATGGTTTTCAGTAGTGACAGCCGCCGGTCTATGGGTTCCACCCAGACGGTATAGGCACCTACCCAATTGCCCGCAACCACATCGGTTAAGATCTGGTCTCCCACGACAACACTGCGCCGCGGGTCAAAGCCATACTTATGCGCCAAACTCCGGATGCTAAAGGTGAAGGGTTTTAAAGAAAAAAATGTGCCCATAACCTGGACTTGATCGCAGAGCAAGCATACCCGTTTTTTGCTACTGTTATTAGACACCAAAAACACTCGGAAACCCTGCTTTTTGACTTGCTCAATCCAAGTGCTTTTTTGCAGGCTCATATAGCGCTGACGGCGGGTAAGCAGGGTATTGTCCACATCCAAAAGCAACGTATCATAGCCCCGCTCTGCCAAGGCACCCAACGGGATCATTTCCACAGACGCATAGGCCGCATCGGGCATGACCAGTTCTCTGCCCATGCGTAAATATTGCCTACCCAGTTGGTTCCAGCGATTCATCGGTTTTGGTTTAGCCGGTCGACCACGGACCGTACCGCACCATAATCCAAGCGATAGTACGCCGGATTGGCAATCAGATAGGCTGTTGATGACAATATGGTATCGATTTCCACCAGGCCATTTTCTTTTAAAGAACGCCCCGTGGCCGTTAAATCACTGATGATATCCGACAGGCCCGTCGCCGGAGCCATTTCCACTGATCCATAGAGCTTGATCAGATGAACGTGTACACCCCGTTCACGGAAATAGCGGGCCGTAGTCGAGGGGAACTTGGTCGCACAGGTCATGCCATGACGCAGCTGCTCCGTACCCAACGGTCCGGCGAGCACCAACCTGCACGCTCCCACTCCCAAATCGATCAGCTGAATGACTGCCGGGTCCTTTTCCACCAGCACATCTCGGCCTACCACACCCAGATCCGCAGCACCAGCCGTGACGTATTCGGACACGTCCCAGGGCCGGGCTTGTAGCAGCTGCAGATCCCCCGTTTTGGCCGTGCTGATCAGCTGCCGTCCCGACACGGCATCCTCATCAAAATGCCAACCCGCTTTGGCAAATAAGGCTAGCGCATCGGCGAACAAATGGCCTTTTGCGACGGCGACTTTAATCATGGCCGGCTCGCTTTCTGATGACGCAAAGCTTGCCCCAATCGGTTCACATTTAAGGCAAATCCAACTGCCGACCGCTGGGCACCATAGACAGCCAACAGCCCATCATAGCGTCCCCCGGAACCGACCACCTGACCGACGCCCTCCACATACACATCAAAAACCAGGCCGGTGTAATACTGCGTGTCTTTAATCAAGCCGGGGTTAAATTGCACGTGGCTAGACCACGCTTCTCGCCGGACGTTTTGCATCAATGCATTGATTTCAGGAACAGATTGAACGACTTTTTCTCCCTCTGTTTGAGGAAGCCTCCCAAAGGCCACATAGTTGGCGGCAAGCAAGGCCGCTTTTTGCGCCTCTGTGACCATGGCCATGGTGCTCAGATGGCCAATATCCACCACAAATCGTTGCAGCCCTAGTGCCTTTAGCCCTTCGACGCATAACCGGATGAGCTCAAAATCCCCATCAGATTCAGCAGCACCGATAAGCTCCACACCTGCTTGTAAAATTTCCACATCCTCAAATCGTTCCGGTCGCGGTTTTCGGAACACGCTATCCATATAGAAAAGCCTTATCGGCAGCGTCTCATGTATGAGCTGGGTCGCCACAATACGGGCAATCGGTGTGGTGTGATCGGGGCGTAACGCGACCAATGTGCCGTCTGCATCAAAAAATGTGATGGCCGCCTCCCGCATGCGCTCCGACAACCCCGGACGCAAGACGGACCAATACTCCAGGCTGGGTGTTTTAATGCGACGGTACTGCCCAGACTCAAAAACGGCTTTGAGTTGGCTCATTATCCATTCGGCTTCTTCGGTTGCGTCGGGCACCCAATCGCGGACGCCATTTGGAGTTAACATGCGGGCTATGATACCACAAGCGCAGACAAGAACGACAAGGGCCTCCCGTTTACTTTTGTGAAGCCAATTGATACACTGCCCGGTCTGGCGCGCGAGTGGCGGAACTGGTAGACGCACTAGACTTAGGATCTAGCGCCGCAAGGCGTGGGGGTTCGAGTCCCTTCTCGCGCACCAAACTGGACTTCCTAAGTAAGATAACCATAATTTATGGGGTTTAAAAAATTAAAGCCAGGTAGTGTTGCCGTTGTTGCGATGGGGCTATCTGGGGTTGATCGATATATTGGGGAGACAAGATTTAATTTGGTGATTACGACATCGGGCGTTTTAGCCGGAGCGCATTTGGTTGGATTTATTTAATTCTGTTGTTTGCCACCAGATATTGAATAATCAAGTCTTCAATGAGGTTTGTGGGTTTAAGGTGATTGGCTTTAGCAGAAGCTTCGACCAACGCCCAAAGTTCAGGATTGAGAGCGAGCGTTACGCGTTTGGATTTGTTGCGAACCAGTCTGGAAATGTTTTCCGGAGATGCCATTACTTGCCACTATATATGCCAAAAAAATAACTTTAAATACGAATAAAATATCGTATAATAATGTGCATATCTAAATGAGGAGGTTTCTATGATTGACTCTAAAAAAGAATTGCGTGCTCGGTTTGAATGTGAGACGGATATTCGATTAGAGCCGGTCCCGGAGAATTGGCAGCAATATGCAATCTGGTTGGAAAAGGATGTGGCTTCCCGTCTAAATGCAGAAACAGCAGCGGAAAATTATCTGCTACGAGAAGTCTTTTTTCGGGTCTCCGATCTTCTGGAACAGGCTATAACACGCCCTGTGGCTGTGGGTAAATAAGTCCTAGAGGCCCTCTCATAATTTCTGAGACGGTTTCCCTATTGATGAGACCAGCTCTAGCCAAAAACTAAAACTTTATCTGAATTTTCGACCATTTTAAGCAAATCGGACATTGTGGAAATAGGACAAACATTATTTTCTTTCTTGCCGCGCAATTCCAAACAAGTGCCGCAGGCGTATATTTCGCCCTTCAAATTTTTGAACTCCGCCACTTTTGCAGAAATATCAAAATCCTTGCTATCCGGAACGGTGTTTAACTCTGACCCTTCATTCATCAAAAATATTTCTACCTTATGGCCAGCTTTGAGTGCGGTAATTCCCAAGCGGAATGTATTCCACGCGTGCTCCGGTTTGTTTGATTGTAAGATAATGCCAAGTTTCATAATTTTATAATTAAAACCATTTCCATAACCAGTACTTTTCAAATAATATCTTACCCCAGTACCATATTCTTGCCGGGCGTTTCATTTTTACCACCGGAGACGGTTCTGCATAAAAATTGCCGCTGGCAAAACCGGCTTTGCCAAAACCCATTTCCAAAAAGCAAAGTGCGCGTCCATCATATTCTTTTTTGGCAGGTAATCCTTTAATTTCTGAAATAATATTTTCCACAACTATTTCGGATTCAAAATGAGCAAATACGCCTGCTTTTGGCAGCGGTTTTCCGGAAACAAGGGCAATGGCGGCAATATCGCCGATAGCAAACACATTTTCATATTTGGTTTTCAATGTTTTTTTATTTACCGGGACCCACCCCATCTCATTGCCAATACCAGATTCTTTAATTACTTTGGGGCCTTGATGCGGCGGTACGTAAACAAGCAAGTCAAAACTTTCGCCCCTATTTTTTTCAAACATGAGCTTTTTTGTATTTGAATCAACTGAAAGAAGCTGAACTTCTGGATTAAATTTAATATTTCTTGCTTCAACCATTGCTTTGATAACTTTGCCGTTTTCCGGACCGGCCGCCGGCATAGGTAGGGTCTCTGGCGTAAAAATACTTATCTCGATTTTATCCCTTACCCCTTTCTTTTGAAAATACTCATCGAGCAAAAAGGCAGCCTCATACGGTGCGGCCGGACATTTGAAAGGCAAAGAAGATATTACGATTGCCACTTTACCACCGGCAAAACTTTTCAAGTCGTCTCGTAATCGTTCTACTTCCTTCAAGTCATAAAGATTATATCCGCTTTGTGTAAGCTCCGGCACTTTTTCAGGCGCAAGTTCCGCGCCAAGAGAAATAATGAGATAGTCATATTTATAATCACCGCCCTGGGTTTTTACAGTTTTATTCGCAGGGTCAATTCTGGTTATTTTCTCATTAACTACCTCCATTCCTTTTCTTTCAAGCAAAGAAAGGGGCTTTTGGATTTTCTTGGCACGCCGCTTGCCAAGCATAAGACCCAAAAAAGCGGGAGCATAGATATGCGTTTTATTTTTGTCTATTAAAATCACCCTGGTGTTCTTGCCGGCTTTTTTCTTAAGCTCATTTGCGGCAACCAGTCCGCCTGTACCGCCACCTAAAATAAGGATTGTTTTTTGCGTATTCATAATTTCAAAATTTTTCCAACAATTTGCCGTTAGTTTCCAATTGTTCTTTTAATGTTTTTCTTAATGCGTCGTAGGCAAGAACAATTTTAGGGTTGGCAAGAGAATAAAAAATCGTTATGCCGTCACGCCGAGTTTTTACAATGTTCTGGGCTCGCATAACAGCTAAATGCTGAGAAACATTAGCTTTGGTAATGCCGAGCTTTTTGGCAATTTCTGACACACTCTTTTCTTTATCATCCCGAAGCGATTCGATAATTTCTAGTCGTTTGGGATGGGATAAGGCCTTACACACTCTCGAGTGAAGCTCAAAAATCTTTCTTTCTATATTATTATTTTTGTCTGTCATAACTATTATTTGCAGAGTTTCGAATATATGCTATATCGTAAGTATATGAAATTAAGCTTTCTTTGTCAAACAACCTAAATAAACCCCTGGCCAGCTCAAAATGCCATATTTAATTTCCGATAGTAAAATGTTAAAATCACCCCCTAGCGACGCGGGATTAGCTCAGTTGGTAGAGCGTCTGCTTGCCATGCAGAAGGTCGCCAGTTCGAGTCTGGTATCCCGCTCCAGCCTTCCTTCTTTGAAGATTCGGCTGGCAAACCCCATTCCTAGTTTATCCAAAACTTCAGTTCATTGAGGGATCATGATGAAAGTACGCCAGTCCAAACAAAACGGATACACCGTTTTTCTTGAGATCGAAGAAGCGCCGGACCAAGTTCAAAAAGCCATGGATTCTGCTTTTAAAAAACTGTCTCGCAACACGAAAGTGCCCGGATTTCGCCAGGGTAGGGTGCCGCGGAATATTTTTGAAAAATACTATGGACGCGGTCAAATCGTACAAGAAGCATTGTATGCCGTTTTGGACGACGCCTACCGGTCTGCCATTGATAGCCTGGACTTACAGGTCGTTGACTACCCCCGCGACGTCAAGATGGAAGACTATGCCGAAAATACACCGTTTGTATTTACCTGTAGTGTCGATGTAAAGCCACCGGTAAAGCTAGGCAAATACAGGGGTATCAAAGGCAGTCATCACGCTGCGGCCATCGAAGATGCCGCGGTAGACGCCCAGATCGAAGACCTGCGCAAACGTCACTCAGATTACGCAGCTACCGAAAAGCCCAGCCAAAACGGCGATATTTTGCGTTATTCGATGACCACCCAAATCGATGGCGCGCCTTATGAAAATTGGACCCGTGAAAACGCGGGATTCCAGGTCGGATCCGGCCATTTCGGACCCGAGTTTGATCAACAGCTGACAGGTGTTTTTGCCGGTCAAAACACTTCCTTTGATATCGCCTATCCGGACGATTTTGAAAACAAAGACGTGGCCGGGAAAACCGTTCGCTTCACCGTTGATGTGCAAGAAGTCCGATCTCAAAATTTGCCCCAGCCCGACGATGCATTCGCCCAAAAAGTCTCTGATGTCCAAACGATGAGCGAGCTCAAAGACCGTATCCGCCAACGTCTGTTGGCCGACGCGCAACGCAACGCGGAAGACACCCTTCGCAACGAACTCCTTGAGCAAGTGGTCAATGCGGCGGATATCACCCTCCCCCCCGCCATGATAAAATCGGAGCTGGACCACTCTTTGCAAAACTTAGAGTATACCCTGCGAAACTCCGGTATGGGTTTGGAAGCCTATTTAAATCTCATGCAAAAAACCCGCGAAGACCTGGAAAATGAGATGCGACCCAACGCCGAAAAGCGCGTCCGCACTTCTCTCACGCTCCAAGCCATCGCCAAAGAAGAGAAAATCGATGTCACCGACACAGACATTGAATCCGAGATTCAGACGTGGAATCTACCTCAAGTTAAAACGCTCGCAGACTTTAGCAAACAACCGAAACATTTGATTGCAGCGGTACGTATGGGTATTCTGGAGAAAAAGGCATACGACTTGATCAAATCCCAAGCCAAATTGTCCTAAGAGAAAGGAATTCCGATGGCCAGCACCTTGACTCCCGAACTGTCCAACCTTATCCCTTTTGTTATTGAACAAACGGGAAGGGGCGAACGGTCTTACGACATCTACTCCCGTCTTCTAAAAGAACGCATCGTCTTTGTCACCGCCGGTATCGATGATCTCATGGCCAGCACTATCGTGGCTCAGCTGTTGTTTTTAGAGGCCGAAGACAACGAAAAAGATATCTACATGTATATCAACAGCCCCGGTGGTGTAGTCACCGCTGGTTTGGCCATTTACGATACGATGCAATACATCAAATCCAAAGTGTCCACGATTTGCATCGGCCAGGCAGCGTCGATGGGCGCCTTGCTGTTGGCCGCTGGCGAAGGCGGGAAACGCTACGCCCTACCCAGCTCCCGTATCATGATTCACCAACCATTGGGTGGCGCCCAAGGCCAAGCCACGGACATTGAAATTCAATCCAAAGAAATCCAACGCCTAAAGCAATACATCAACGACATTTTGGTCAAACATACCAAGCAGCCATTGAAAAAAATCGAGCGAGATACTGATCGGGACTTTTTCTTGAGCGCCCAAGAAGCCGTCGAATATAACCTGATCGACGAAATTATCACGAAAAAATGAAGGCATCCGACGGCGGGAACGACGCTCTAGTCTGCGCCTTTTGCGGCAAATCGCAAAATCTCGTCCACCGACTGATTGCCGGACCTGATATTCATATCTGCGACGAATGCGTAGGGGTTTGCAATGCCATTTTGGCTCAGGACCGGGTTGTTGCAAAATCAGCGTCAACGGGCCCTGCAATAGAGGGTTTTGCCCTTCCCAAACCCGTTGAGATCCATGCGTTTTTGGATCAGTACATTATCGGCCAGGAAACTGCCAAACGCATCGTCTCGGTTGCCGTATATAACCATTACAAACGCACGGTATTAAAGACGGATTTGCTACCGGAAACCGAGCTTCAAAAAAGCAATATTCTGCTGGTAGGTCCGACTGGCACCGGCAAAACGTTGTTTGCGCAAAGTTTGGCCAAGCTGCTAGACGTACCATTCACCATCGCAGATGCAACTACCCTGACCGAAGCCGGCTATGTAGGAGAAGATGCCGAAAGCATGCTCCAGCGCCTGCTGCAGGTCGCCCAGAACGAAGTCTCCCGCGCGGAGCGGGGCATCGTATACATTGACGAAATCGACAAGATTTCCCGCAAATCGGAAAACCCCTCCATCACCCGTGATGTCTCCGGAGAAGGGGTGCAGCAAGCCCTTCTCAAAATGCTGGAAGGCACTATCGTAAACGTCCCCACCAAAGGCAATCGCAAGCACCCGCAGCAAGACTATATTCCCGTGGACACCTCGCAAATTCTGTTTATTTGCGGTGGTGCCTTCCACGGAATCGAACCGATTATTTCGCGACGCCTGAATAAGCAGCCCATTGGGTTTGTCACCGGCTCCGAAACCAGAGAAAAGGTTGAAGACACCACTATCTTTGATCATCTTCAGCAAGCGGATCTCCAAAAATTTGGACTTATCCCTGAACTCATCGGGCGGTTGCCGGTCATCGCTCCCTTGCAAGAGCTTGACGAGGACGCACTAGTGCGGATCCTGACAGAGCCAAAGAATGCCCTGACCAAGCAGTACCAAAAACTGATGGCCATGGATGGCATTTCGCTGCAATTTGAGGCCGATGCCCTTCGCCAAATCGCAAAAATTGCCCAGAAGCGAAAGGTCGGCGCACGGGCCCTTCGTGCCATTTTAGAAAGCGTGATGCTAGACGAAATGTACGAAGGTCCCAGCCGTACGAACAGCCGTATTGTGGTAGACAAAGAAAAAGTAGCCCGCTACATCGAACAAAACGTCGAGCCGGAAGTCCGCCAGCAATTATTGGCCGCTTAACAGTCCGCACAAGCCGTGGAGCCATATTTCTAAGCCAGTCTGAATCGTCATCGGTTTCACCTCCAACGATGCAGGCTGACCGTTTCGGACAGCCTCCGGAAACAGCGCATAGACCTGTCGCAGCGGCAACATCTGTTCCCGCTCCTGCAATGCCCTACAAAGGCAGTCCAACATCTGTAACCTAACCTCAAACGACACCTTCTGCCTGTCGAGCCGGACGGTCAATTTGGGGACGACAACCCGCCATCGTCGCTGCTCAGCAAGCCGATGGATAACGGCCCAAAAGACGATGCTTTCTGTATGGATAGGTAACGTATAATCCGCCTGCACATGGGTTTCGGGAGTGTCGGTTAAGACCACAATATCGAGATCCCGCGCCCAGGGACCAGTCAAGTCAGGCATTGATCGGTCGCCGCAAAAAATCAGCCCATCCACCGAGGCCATACCAAATTGCGAGTCTGAAATGGCTTCCACCGTACGTTCCAGGGTGTTCGCTGGCATAGCCTGTGCCAACCGCGTACACATGTCCTTATTGGCGCCCACGATCCAATATCGCAACACCTCGCGCTGCGGCAACGTATCTAAGGTTTCAGACTGGTATTGACTTACAATATCCGGCCAAGACAGGGCCATTTTCGAAGCCAGATAAAAAGTGGCTGGGTCCCCAAATGGGGAGTCTGTAATCACCCCATTCAACGCAGCCCCTATTTTTCGGCTGTCATTGATGGCTTTTTTGGTATAGGCACTAAAAAAGTGATGGGCCAATGCGATATCGGATCGGATACGGTTTTGTACCCGGCTGCCATGCTGCAAAACCTGGTCCAAGGCCTCACCCAAGTGGGCCGGATCTTTGACGACAACGGGAAACCCCGGACTTATCGAAGCGTCCGTGGCAAGAATAACGACCGGAGCTATCCAGCCATTACTGCTCAGGAGCAAGTCACACAATTCAGTAATGCTGGCATCACAAAATGGCGGGCAAAGTATAATGGCGCTTAACCGGTCTTGGTGGGCGCAAAAACAGTCGATGACTTCCTGCCCGGTAGAGACGGTATGGACCGTATCAAACCGGCGATGAAGCAGCGCCAAATCAGATCGTATAACCCCTTGACCCAATAAAAGTGTTGGCATAATTCCCCTGGAACGTTATTCCCAGGGGATCTTAACATATATGCATTTGCGCTTTCGGATCCGCCGTCTAGGCGTGCAAATAGGCCTCGGCTTCAAGCGCAGCCATACAGCCGGAGCCCGCTGCAGTAACAGCCTGCCGGTAGCGCTTGTCCTGCACATCGCCACAAGCAAATAAACCAGGAACGCTGGTCTTGCAGCTGCCTTTTTCGGTGACAATATAGCCAGCTTCGTCCAGTGTGACCAAATCCGCTAAAAACGCGGTATTGGGCTGGTGACCGATGGCATAAAACAGCCCGCTGAGCGGAATATCCGTCATCTCACCTGTGCTGACGTTTTGAACTTGCAAGGACCGCAGCAATTGGTCCCCGCTTGCCTGAAACGGAATACTGTCCCACAGAATTTTGATTTTCGGATTGGCCTTGACCCGTTCTTGCATGACTTGGGAGGCCCGCATTTTGCCGCTGCGAACCAACATAACCACTTCGCTGGCATATTTGGACAAAAAGGTGGCCTCCTCGCAGGCCGAATCTCCTCCCCCTACGACAACCAGCGGTTTGTTTCTAAAAATGGGCAGCGCACCGTCACAGACGGCGCAAGCCGAAATGCCTTTTTGCCAAAACAAATCCTCGCCCAGAATATGCATGCGCTTGGCCGTGGCGCCAGTCGCGATGATAATGGCCCGGCACTCGTGAGTCTGGTCTTGTACAACCACGCGGAACCCGTCCTGCGTCCGTTCGATTCGGTCCACCGTTTGGGTCTCAATCCGGGTTCCACAATGCAAGGATTGGGCTCGCATCCGATCCATCAGTTCCGGGCCGCTGATCCCCTCGGGGAAACCAGGGAAGTTCTCCACTTCGGTGGTGGTGGTAAGTTGCCCCCCCGCAGCGATGCCTCCGGCCATTTCACCTTCAAACATCAACGGGGCCAGCAAGGCCCTTGCGGTGTAAATGGCGGCAGTGTGTCCTGCCGGTCCAGATCCTACGATAATGACGTTTTCCAACCTTTTTCTCCTTACAAATTAAAGAATTCTTTGATCTTTTGTTCCTGATTCTGAGACGGGGGGACCGTTCGGCGCGCCGCCCGAGCGGATTCGGACGTGTCTTCTTGTGAGGGCTGGGACCCGGACCAATACTTTTCCACGGACACATCGTCTGATGGCGTCGCATCCGAAGCCAACCGTTCGGAGCGCATATTCACGCGCGTGGTCACCAATCCGTGAGCACGCCCAAAATCAACGACGGCAACATCACTTAGCGCCGCGCTCATGAAGTCACGCCAGATCACAGCAGGTACCGAACCCCCGGTTACTTCTACCATAGACGAGTTGTCATCATTTCCGACCCAGGTGCCGCACACCATTTGGGGAACAAATCCGATAAACCATGCATCGCGATAATCAGACGTCGTGCCGGTCTTTCCAGCCATTGGGCGGGGTAATTTGGCCGCCCGGCCGGTGCCATATTCGACGACGCCCTTCATCATATCCACCAATACGTTAATCAGATTGGTATCAAAAACCTCGTTTTCAATCACTTGATTTTGATACAAGGGCACACCATTTCTATCCTCGATGCGAATGATGGCCACGGGTTCGACGCGGATGCCGCCATTGGCCAACACACCATAGGCCGATGTGAGCTCCAGAAGCGTCACCTCGTTCGCCCCCAAGGGCAGGGACAAAACAGGCAGCATCGGCGACTGGATACCCAGTTGATGGGCCACCCGAACCACATTTGCGGGTCCAACCATGTTGTTGAGCTTAATGGCCACCACGTTTATGGACTGTTCCAATGCTTTTCGTAATGGAATGGGCCCCAAAAATTCACCGGTATAGTTCTTAGGCGAATACGGACCTTCGGACGTATTAAAGCTAATGGGGCTATCATCCACCACCGTCCCGGGGGAAAACCCCTTTTCCAAAGCCGCCAGATAGACAAAGGGTTTAAAGGCAGATCCCGGTTGACGCATGGCTTGCATCGCGCGGTTATACTGACTCTTTGAAAAATCCACTCCCCCCGTCATAGACAAGATGTACCCGTTTTGGGGATTCAGGGCCACGAGGGCACCTTGATTCACATTCAGGTGCGCAGCTTTGGCCGCCAGAACACCCAATTTGACCGACCTTTCCGCTTCTTTTTGCATGCGGTAATTCAAGGTGGTATAGACCTTCATTCCGCCGGTATAGGCCGCTTTTTCCCCATACATCTGTACCAATCGATCCACAATATAGGAGGTAAAATAAGGCGCCTTGTAGCGGTGCAGCCGGCGCTCGGCCAGCACGAGGGGT